>JBKJNH010000011.1:0-2911 GCA_046596055.1 Candidatus Eiseniibacteriota bacterium | reverse complement strand
GGTGGAAGATGTCCTTGCCGTCGATGACGTGGCGGCCCTGGTACTCGAAGGTGAGGCCCGCGCGGCGGAACTCGGCGGCGAGCAGCGGCAGGTCGAAGCGGCGCACGCCGAAGCCGGCGAAGTCACAGTCGCTGCACAGGTCGAACAGCGACTTCGCCAGTTGTTCGAAGCGCGGCTCCTCGGCGACGTCGGCGTCGGTGATGTGATGCACCGCGGTGGCACCGGGCGGAATCGGCATGCCGGGATTCACGCGGCGCGTCTTGACCTCGGGTTCGGGCGAGACGCCGTCGGGCCCCGGCGGGAAGACCTTCATCAGCGAGACCTCGACGATCCGGTCGGTGCGCGGATCGACGCCGGTCGTTTCGAGATCGAGATAGACGAGCGGTCGCTCGAGCACGAGCCGCCCGGTCGGCCGCGCGGTCGTCACCCCTGGCCCCGCTCGACGTCGCCGCCGGCCTGCATCCAGGCGCGCATGCCACCGGCCATCGACGCGACGTTCGTGTAACCCATCGCCTGCAGAACGTCGGCGGCCAGCACGGAGCGATTTCCTCCGGCGCAGTACAACACGAGCGGCGTCGCCGGATCGGGCAACACCTGCTGCACCGTCGGCTCCAGAACGCCACGGCCAATGTGCACGGCCCCCGGCATGCGCCCGGCCACCCACTCGCGATCCTCGCGGACGTCGACGTACACCGTGCCGTCGTCCTTCATCTGTCGGGTCATCACGTCCTCGACGGTCACCTCGCGGACGCGCGGACGCGCTTCACCGACCAGGTCGTGATAGGTCTTCACGACTTCGTCTTCTTCGTCAGAGCCTTGATCGACTTGCCGGCCGTACGCACCAGGTAGTCCCACGCCGCGTCACGCTGAACGCCGCGCAGCGCCGACACCAGCGCCTTGTCCCCCAGCTTGCCCGCGCCCTGCGCCGCCGCCAGCTGCACGAACACGCTCGGATCATTCATCAGCTCGGCGAGCGTGGGGGCGACGTGGCGCGCCTGCTCCTTGCGCAGCGCCTTCACCCGCTTGTCCTTCCCCAGCGCGACGAGCAACCGCACGGCGGCTTCGCGCACCTCCTGCGTCTCGCCGTAACGCACGTGCGCGTAGGCCAGGTCGAACGCGCCCGGCACCGGCGCCATCGCCAGCGCGTCGAGCGCGGCCATCGGAATCAGGTCGCGCCAGCCGCGCGACTCCATCGCGGCCGTGCACGCGGCGAGCAGGCGCGGCGACTTCGCGTGCGCCAGCGCCTTCAAGGCCGTGGCCTGCACCAGGTACGAGCGATCGCCGCCCTTGCCGGGCGCGCACGCAGCCAGCAGCGCGGCCTCACCCGCGCGACCGCACAGGCCAAGCGCGTACGCGGCAGCGCGCCGTGCGTGCGGCTCGCGGTTGCCCGCGAGTGCGGCTGCCAGCGTGCGCACCGTGCGCGCGAGCACCGCGCCACGCCGGCCGGCCGCACGCTCGCCCAGCGCGATCGCCGCGGCCATGCGCACGGGCGCCGACGCGTCGCGCGCCAGCGTGTGCTCAAGCGCTGCGGTCGTCGCGCGATCGGCCGCGGCGCCCTTCAGCGTGCCCAGCGTGCGCGCGGCGCGCATGCGCTCGGCCGGGGACGGATCGTGCGCCAGCGCATTCCGCCACGCCGACACGTCCTGCGCCAGGTCGAGCGTGGACAGGAGCCGGAAGTCGGGGTCGACGGCGATGCGCGACGGCGTGCCGCCCGCACCCTCGAGCACGAACGTCTCCGTACGCTTCGTCACCTCCAGGCGATGTCGCCGCGCGCGGCCGCGGCCCGTCGCCGCGGCACCGCTCCACACGACCACGTCGAGCCCGAAGCGGAACAGCGGCGTCGTCTCGTGGCCCGCGGCGCGCGTGGACTGCGCCTGCTTTACCGTGACGATCGCGCGCCCGGTCGCCCGGCCACCGCGCTTCTCGGCGCGCCAACGCACCTCGAGTTCGGGGAAGCCGGCGGAGTAGACCCACTGCTCGAAGAACCAACCCAGGTCGCGGGCGCTCTCCTCCTCGAAGGCGCGGCGGAAGTCGTGCGTGTCGGCGAAGCCGAACGCGTGCGTCGCCAGGTGCCGGCGTGCGGCGCGGAAGAACACCTCGTCGCCCAGCTCGTCGCGCAACATGGTGAGGACGAGCGAGCCCTTCTCGTAGGCGTGGCGATCGAACAGGTCCATCGGGATCACGTAGCGGTCGAACACGATCGGCCGGCGATACTGCGCGATGTCCTGCAACAGGTATTGCGCGCGCTTCTGCACGCGGTCCCACTGCGCCGCCTCGGGCCCGTGCGCCTTCTCCTCGTAGAGGTTCTCGCAGAACGTGGCCCACGACTCGTTGAGCCAGTTGTGGTGCCAGCCACGGCAGGTCACGAGGTCGCCCCACCACTGGTGGGCGAGCTCGTGCGAGACGAGGCCTTCATAGGAGACGTCGAGTGCCGCGCGGTCGTCGAGCAGCGCCTTCTCGGTCAGCGTGGTCGTGCCCGTGTTCTCCATGCCGCCCCAGGTGAACTCGCTGACGACGGTCTGCGCGTACTCGCGCCACGGATACGCGCCGAAGAGGCGCTCGAACGTCTTCACCATGTCGGCGGTGCGGCCGTACAGCCGCCTGGCGGCGCGACCCTGGCCCGCGAACGCATAGAAGCGCAGCGCAACCTTGCCGGCCTTCGCCTTCGTCTCGACGTACGGCGCGACGACGAGCGACACGAGATACGCCGGATGCGGCCGCTCCTGCGCCCAATGCCACGTCGTCGTGGCCCCATCGGCGCTCTTCTTCTTCGCCACCAGGCGACCGTTCGCCACCGTGCGCAGGTCGCTCGCCGCAGTGACGACGATCTCGCTGGTGAACTTGTCGTTCGGGTGATCGTGGACCGGGAACCAGCCGCGGCTGTCCTCGGCCTGGCCCTGCGACCAGCCCT
>JBKJNH010000298.1:0-3304 GCA_046596055.1 Candidatus Eiseniibacteriota bacterium | reverse complement strand
GACGACATCCGGCGCGGTCACCTGCTGCGGTTCGGCGTGACCGCGCGCGCGCAGGAAACCCAGGTAGTCCTGCAGGTCGTAGCGATATGCGGCCGTCGTCCGCGGCGAGGCGCGCTTGAGCAGCGCGAGATCGGTGAGCCACGCCCGCCCGGCGCGCTCGAGCCCGTCCTCGGGGATCGTGCGACGCGCCACGGCGTCGGCCAGCCGCTTCGACGGGCGGCCCATCACGCGCCCCCGGCATCGCGCGTCGGGTCGAGCGCATCCTTCACCCGAACCGCGACGATGCGCGGCACGCCGGCCCGCTCGACGATCGTCGGCACGTCCGCCTCGGCCAGCGCCGCGATCGAGCCGAACGCCCCGAGCAACGCGCGACGGCGCGAGGGTCCGACACCCGGGACGTCGTCGAGCGCGCTGCGCACGGTGCGCTTCGAGCGCAACGTGCGGTGATAGGTGATGGCGAAGCGGTGCGCCTCGTCGCGCAGGCGCATGAGCGAGCGCAAGGCGAACGAGCGCTTCGCCAGGCGGATCTCGCCGCCGTCCGGGCGCACGATCGTCTCCTCGCGCTTGGCAAGGCCGACCAGCGGCAGGTGCGGCAGCTCGGCGGCGGCGGGATTCTCCGCCGCGAGCGCGACGAGCGCGGCCGCGGCGGCGCCGACCTGGCCGATCCCGCCGTCGATGACGATCAGGTCCGGCCGCGGCCACTCGCCCGCCGCGACGTGGGCGAAGTAGCGCCCCACCGCCTCGTTCATCATCGCGAAGTCGTCGGGACCGGGCGACTTCATCCGCATCTTCCGGTAGTCGCCGCGCTTCGGTTGCCCGTTCTCCATCACGACGATCGAAGCCGTCGGGTCCGTGCCCGAGATGTTCGAGATGTCAAAGCAGACGACGCGGAACGGCGGCGCCGGCAGGCCGAGAGCGCGCTGCAGCTCGTAGACCCCCGGCTGGTAGCGGACGTGCCGCCCGCCGCGACGGGCCAGCGCGACCTCGAGCCCGAGCCGCGCGTTCTCGCCCGCCGCGTCGAGCAGCGTGCGGGCCCGGCCGCGCTTGCCCGATTCGAGCGCGATCGCGCGACCCTGCGCCTTGAGCGCCAGCGCGAGCGTCGCCTCGTCCTCGGGGACGACCGGAAGCCAGAGCGCGCGGGGCCACGTCGCCGCGCGCAGGTAGTGCTGGAGGATGAAGTCGGCGAGGATCCGCTCCTCGCGCTGGTCTCGAACGCCGCGCAGCAGCATGGTTTCGCTCCCGGCGACGCGCCCGTCGCGCACATGCAGGGCGACGACGGCGGCGCGGTCCCCGTGCCGCGCGAGCCCGAGCGCGTCGGCATCGTAAGCGCGCGGCCCGAGCACGCGCTGGCCGTTCGTCATGCGATCGAGCAGCGCCAAACGATCGCGCACGTGCGCCGCGTCCTCGTAGCGCCGCTCGCCCGCGGCGAGGTTCATGTCGCCGGCCAGCGCGTCGCGCAGGTCCTCGTCCTTGCCGGCGAGAAACAGGGCGAAGCGGTCGACCAGCGCGCGGTGCGCGGCCGCGTCGACGCCCTTCGACCAGCACGGCGCGACGCAACGCCGGATGTGTGCGTTGAGGCACGGCCGGTCCTCGCGACGATGGCGCTCGAAGTCGCGGCAGGTGCGGATGGGAAACATGCGACGCAGGAACCGCAGCATCGAGCGCAGGGCGCGGACGTCGGTGTACGGACCGAAATAGCGGCCGCCGTCCTCGAGCACGCGGCGCGTGACCGAGAGTCGCGGAACCGCGTCGTCGAGCGACAATTTCACCCACGGGAACGTCTTGTCGTCCTTGAGCCGCACGTTGAAGTACGGCTGGTGTTCCCGGACGAGGGTCGCCTCGAGGATGAGCGCCTCCGCCTCCCCGCCGGTCACGATGACGTCGAGGTCCTCGACGAGCGCGACGAGCCGATCGATGCGCGGATGAGGCGCACGTCCGGCCTGGAAATACGAGCGCACCCGGTGGTCCAGGCGCTTCGCCTTCCCGACGTAGAGAATCTTGCCCTGGCGATTCTTGAAGAGGTAGCAGCCGGGGCTGGGCGGCAGGCGTTCGAGGGTCGCGCGAACGCGTTCCTGCAGCAAGGGAGGTGGCCTCCTTGGATGGGTCCCGGTGCGGGTCGAGACTCGCACGGGCCCGGGATTATTGTCAACATCGCCTCCCTCCCGGCCCGCCTGCCCCCCGCCCGTCCGGGCACCCGGGGCCCTTGACGGAAGCGTCCGGATTCGCTAACTTCCGTCGGTACCGTCAGTTGATTCCAACAGGAGGAGCAATGCCGCATCACAAGTCTGCGAAGAAGCGCGTCGGGACCAACGAGAAGGCCCGCCTGGCCAACCTCGCGGTCAAGTCAAAGGTCCGTGGCGCCCTCAAGAAGGTGCGCGAAGCCAAGAGCCGGGCGGACGCGGATCCGCGTCTGCAGACCGCCCTCTCGGTGCTCGATCGCGCCGCCCAGAAGGGTGTGATCCCGCGGGCCACGGCCAGCCGTTACAAGTCCCGCCTCACGCTTTTCGTGCACAAGCTCCCCGCCTAGGGAGTTTTCGCACCATGTCTTCGGCGAGGACGAGCTCGCGGCCCCATGCCGCGCTCGTCCTCGCTTTCGTTTGTCTCCTCGCCGCGATGGCGCGCTCCGCATCGGCGCAGCCCGCCGATCCGGCCCTCGCTCCCCCCGCTCCGGATTTCACCACAGCGCACGTCGCGATCGGCGTCGGCGCGGGGCTCACGATCGCGTCGTTCCTGCTCGCCGAGAGCGCCGACCGCTCGTACGACGACTATCTCGCCGGCAGCGATCCGTCGGGCCTCGCGGACGACTACGACGCGGCGCAACGCCTCGACCGCCTCGCCGCGGCGACGTTGATCGCCGGGCAGGTCACGCTATTCTACGGTTTGTGGCGGCGCTTCCTGCACGACCCTCCACGCGGCGTCGCGCGGCAGATCGGCCCCGGCGCGCGTCCCGCGTGGTCCATCGGTCCCTGCCTCGGCCCCGACGGCCCGGCCCTTGCGATCGACCTGCGCTTCTAGGCTCGTCGCGCTCGTGGCGATCGCGCTCGTGGCGGCGGGCTGCGGCGAACGACCGCGCACGAATCCGCTCGATCCCGGCAACCCCGAGACCGGCGGCGGGCCGCAGGACTTCCGCGCCCTGGCCGGGCCGTCGCTCGTCGGCCTGCGCTGGCGGGCCGCGCCTGCGGGCACGGACCTCCTCGGCTTCCGCCTCGAACGTCGCACGCTCGGAACCGGTCCGTTCGAGCCGGTCGGACCGCTCTTCCCGCTCGACGCAACCGGCTACGACGACGCGCCCGTCGCCGACGAC
>JBKJNH010000281.1:0-12422 GCA_046596055.1 Candidatus Eiseniibacteriota bacterium | reverse complement strand
GACGAGACGGGCGATCATCGGGCACGCCGCACGCGGGCGAAGGCGCGGGAGAGGTCGATGACTTCGCCGCTGATCGAGTGCGCGGTGCGCGTCGGTGTTGCGCTGGTCGCCGCCGAAGCCGCACCGAGCCGAGCCGCTCCTGAGCTGCGCCGCACCCCACAAAGCGCGACCGCCAGTGCATCGGCCGCATCGGCGGCGGGAACGTCGGGCAGCGCGAGGAGCCGCTGCACCATCGCGGCGACCTGCGGCTTCGACGCGCCACCGTTGCCGGTGACCGCCAGCTTGACCGCACGCGGCGCGTACTCGCCGATCGCGATGCCCCGCCCGGCGGCGAGCCACAGAACGAGCCCGCGCACGTGACCGAGCACGAGCGTCGAGCGCACGTTCTTCGCATGAAATGCCTGCTCGACCCCCACGAGCACGGGCGCGTGTTCGTCGAGCACGGCCGAGAGGCCGCGACCGAGGACAACCAGCCGCTCGGGCAGCGTGCCCGCGCCGGCGACGATCACGCCGTGCGCCACCGGCGTGACGTGCGTGCCGGTAACGCGCACGACGCCCCAGCCGGTGAGGCGACTCCCGGGATCGATACCGAGGACGATCAACGCGCCTCCCTGGCGCCGGTCGGGGTCATGGGTAGGAACCTGCCTGAGTATCCCGAATCAAGGCCCGCCCGGCCATCATCACGCTCACCCCTCTTCGAGATCGTCGATCCTCGAACAACTCTGGAAGTCGAGTTTTCGCGACGGACATTCCTCGGACTAGCTCTTAGAGATTCGAGTCTCATTTCCCTCCCCAAGCTGCCCAGTGTACGAACCCGTGCCTAAGGCATGAAGCGGCCGAGTTTCGCGTCCTTTATGAACTGCGAGTGGAGTCCCGCACCCGCGGAATCCGATTCGCCGGACACTCTGTGAGGCGGACCCGGGCCGACTTCGGCCGTCTCACGGCGACTGGGCGGGCCGACCGTACGGGCCGGCCCGTCCTCTGCAAGCTTATCCATTGCTAGGGGGCTGGACCAACCGGCGTCAGGCTCCCGGTTCTCCTTCAGCGGCCCACTGCAGGCCCGTGGACACCCCGGTGAACTGAGACCGTTCACGGGGCGGTTCGGCGGGGCCCCCGTCAGCGCTGAAGCACGATCAGCTTCCGTTCGCTGTGCCAGCCTCCGGCAATCAATCTGTAGAAGAACACGCCGGCACCGACACGCTGCCCTGCTTCGTTACGGCCATCCCAGAGGACCGACTGCGGGCCCTCGCCAAGTTCCTCGTTCAGCAGCGAGCGCACGAGCCGCCCCGATGCGTCGTAGACCCGGACCGAGACCGGCGAGCGTTGGGCGAGAGTGAAGTCGATCGTCACCTCTCCCGCGCTGGGATTGGGACGAGCCCGGCCTAGGCTGTACACGTAGGGCTCGCGCACTTCCGACACCAGCCGCGCACTCTCCATCGCGCCTTGGAACTGGGTCGGCTCCATCGAACCACGAGCCATGAGAAACAGCTCTCGGGTTCCCCCCGCCGCGCTCTGCGGAGCCGCGAACGTCACCGTCAGGCTATCTCCCGGCAGCACGCTCGTCACCTCACCCCCCGCCTCCCCCACGGCGACAGTCACAGCCCCGGCTCCGGGCTTCGTCGCCGAAAGAAGCTCGACCGGCTCAGGGAGCACCTGGCGGGCCACCTCGAGCCGGGCCAGGGAGCGAACCGTGCAGGTTCGCGGGAACACGAGGCGAACCGTAGCACTCGGGCCCACGACCACGGCGGACCGATCGAACTGCCGTCGTGAATGCCCGTCCAGCGGCCGGAGACGCTGAGCTGCGCCGCCGCCGGGGCGGCATGAAGGACAAGAAGGGAGAGAAGTACGAGGCAGGTGGGAGATGGGGCTGGGCGGGGGCGCACGACGACCTCCTTAGGTCGTGGACATCTGGACGTCCGTCACGCTTGGAAGACCGGAAGACCGTGCGGAGAGTGGGTTCGCGAGGTGGGCGGTCGGACACGATCTCTGCTCTCTTGAAAAGAAAAAGTCAAGATGCGACAATAGGGTCAAATTCCATCCTCTTCCCACGCCGTAAGGATGCCCTTATGCGCCCTGCCCGAATCTGTGGCTTGATCATCGCGCTTGCCCACCTCTCTGCCGTCCCTCGGCAGACGATGGCGCAGTGGCAGCAGAACGGGGTTCCAGTCGCTCCTATCCCGCGTCCATCCGGTCAGGATCTTCCTCGAGTCGCTCCCGATGGCATGGGTGGCTTCTACGTGGTTTGGCGTGACCGGAGAAATTCTTCGACGAACATCGAGGACATCTATCTGCAGCGAATGACCGGGGATGGTTTGGTCGCCCCGGGTTGGCCCTGGCTCGGCCTGCCTATTGCCACCGGCCCCGTCTATCAAAGTGGAGGGATGGTCACTCCCGACGGCGCAGGTGGTTGCTTCGTCGCCTGGATCGAGGCGATTCCTTCTACCCAGACGGACATCTACGTGCAGCGTATCCTGCCCGACGGGTCGATCTCTCCCGGTTGGCCACAGAGAGGGGTTTCCGTCAGCGTTGCCCCGGACCATCAGCTATTGGATGATCTGGCCAGCGATCAAACGGGCGGTGTCTACATCGCCTGGACGGACTTCCGCGATGACCCCAACCTTCCTGCGGTCTTCGTGTCCAGAATCACTGGCAAGGGCCAGCTGGCCGAGGAGTGGACCTCCGATGGGAACCGCCTCATCGATCTTCCATTGGATCGGAACACGCCAGCTCTTCTCGGGGATCCTTCTGGAGACGTCTTCGTGGCCTGGGGGGATGCTCGTCTTCGCTCCAACGTGGGCGGAACGTTCTACGTCACGCGCATCACACAGTCCGGCTCCGTGGCGGCGGGCTGGCCGGAGCACGGCGTCCCGCTCCTCCTCTCCGGAACGGGTCAGGACTACGCCCGGATCATCAGCGACGGAGCGGGCGGGGCATACATCGGTTGGAACGACAATCGCGAGGGGGGGCCCAACTTTACGTACATGCGCTTCGACGTCTATGCACAGCATGTCCGGGGGGATGGGACGATCGATCCGCGCTGGCCCCGCGACGGACTCGCCGTGTGCGACGCTCTTGAAGGACAGTGGTACTTCACGATGGCGCCCGATGGAGCGGGAGGCGCGCTCTTCGCCTGGCAGGATCACCGTGGCGGCTACTGGCAGATCTACGGGCAGCGCGTCGGAGCCGATGGCGCTCCCGCTCCCGGATGGACCCCCAATGGAGTTCCGATCGCGCCCGTCCTGACGTATCAGTTCGACCCTCATGTGGTTGCCGACGGGGTGGGCGGGCTGTACGCCTTCTGGGACCAGTATCCAAACGGGCCCAGCGAAGTTGCCGGTCAGCACCTGCTGGCCAATGGCCAGCACGATCCGGCATGGGGCACGCAGGGCCTGCCGATCTCGGGTGGGGACGCCGACTGTAGTCGGCCGGACGCGATCAGCGACGGGAAGGGCGGGGCACTCCTGGCCTTCGAACGTAGCGCCCAGTTCTCGCGGCTCATCTACGCGCAGAGAGTCCGCCTCGACGGCCCGGTACCGGCGCTGCTCTCTCTCGTGGACGCCGAAGTCAGTGGACGGACCGTCATGCTCCGTTGGCACTCTTCCGAGGCGGGGACACTCCGCACCTCCGTGGAGCGACGCCACGAGGACTCCGACCTATGGACCGTTCGCGGCGCTGCCTGGGTCGAAGGGAGGGACCGTCTGGTGTTCGCCGATCGGGACGTCTCCCCGGGGCGTTACGTCTACCGACTTCGCTATTCCGATGGCCTGACCGAGACTCTGTCCGAGGAGATCGCCATCGAGGTTTCCACGACGGTGCGACTCGCGCTCGAGGGATTCCGACCGAACCCGGCTCAGGGCTCGGCCCGGGTCGCGTTCAGTCTCTCGGACGATCGCCCGGCACGGCTCGACGTCATCGACGTCAGGGGACGGGTCGTTCATTCCCGCGACGTCGGCTCGCTTGGCGCCGGTTCGCATGTCCTGCCGCTTGCTGGCGAGACGCCGTTGGGCGCGGGCATGTACTGGATTCGGCTCACTCATCCCGAGCGCACCCTGACGACGAGAGGGTTGGTCGTCCGGTAGTTGATCGCGACAGCCTGACCCGCCCGCTAGCTGTGGATTCTACGGACGTTGTTCACAGCGGACCCTCAATCGGCTGATCGGTGGTAACCCGTCGAGACTGCCATGAGGGCGCTTCCGGTTGTAGTGGCAGAACCCCGCCGGAAGCGCCTTTGTTCGTGCTGTCGAACTTCGGAACGGGAGGGACGGCGTACGCCCATTCCCGGCCGGGCTGGATGAAGCGTTCGGCCTTGCCTTTGGTGCAGGGTCGATAGGGCGGAGTCCGGATGTGCCGGATCTTGTGCCAGCGGCAGCAGCAGGCAAAAGTCTCGGACCGGTAGTTTGATCCGTTGTCCGAGTCTTGCCTCCTACCACCTCAAAGCTGGCCCGTGCGCGAGACCTCCCACCAGTTCGTCCCGTCGCACAGCGTGATCATCCGGTTTGCCGCACCGGTGCAGTTTGCGCGGCCATCCAGTTTCAAATTGGAGCCATCCGTTAGCTTGGCTGTCCGTGAATAGCAGCGTGACCTGACGCCCGCGTACGGCTGCGATGCTTGTGATTGCTGTAATGTCAGGCAGCGCAGTGGCCCCATCGCCTGGACAGAATAGGCTGCGGTTAGGAGGAATGCCGTTCCTGCCGCCATCGCCTACAGAGATCTCAAGACATCGAGTGCATCCCTAGACTCCATGGCCCGCCCTGACGTGCCCCCCAACGCTGGTCGATTTCAAGTCAGAAGTCCCTGCAGGTTGAGCTGCGCTCCACGCTCCCCAGAGCAGGCCGCAGGGCTTCTTCCCTCGAGGGCGCTGTGAGGCCGCACCAGATTATTGTCGGGAGTTGCGCCGTTTCTCGGACCAACCATCATGGCAAGATCGCTCCATTGATTGGTTGAACGCCGGTCTGTTCGCCCCGCGCCAGCTTCGGGTGTTGGCGGGCGTCCAGGAGCGGAGCGTGCCTTCCGGTGGCCCGTGAACCGTGCCCTATCCCGCCGCTCGATTAGTCCCCACGCTCAGCTGAGGCCAGAACAATTCTATCCATCGAGAATCCTGCGGGACGGCACGTCACTCCGCATGAACCGCCCGGCGCAAGGCGCGACTTTCCCGCAGGACCCCAGAAGCCGCCCAGAACCCCTCGGCGGGCGTTCATGAATCGTTACGCCTAGGCCTTCGCCTCGGCTTCGCGCTCGGCCTTTGCCGCGGCGACGACCTTGTCGGCCAGCTCGCGCGGCACTTCGTCGTAGTGGTCGAACTTCATGCGGTAGGTGCCGCGGCCCTGGGTCAGCGCGCGCAGGTGGGTCGCGTACTTGTAGAGCTCCGATTGCGGCACCAGCGCCTTGATGCGCTGGGCGTGGCCGTCGGCTTCCATGCCGAGGATCTTCCCGCGCTTCGAGGAGAGGTCGCCCATGACGTCGCCCATGAACTCCTCGGGGATGCGCACCTCGATCTCGTTGATGGGCTCGAGCAGCGCGGGGCCGGCCTGCAGGGCGACCTCGCGGAAGCATTGAAGTGCCGCGATCTTGAATGCCATTTCCGACGAGTCGACGTCGTGGAACTTGCCGAAGAACAGCGCCGCCTTGACGTCGACCACGGGGTAGCCCGCGAGCGGGCCCGCGTGCAGCGCCTCCTGGACGCCCTTGTCGACGGCCGGGATGTATTGCGTCGGAACGACGCCGCCCTTGATCTCGTTCAGGAACTGATATCCATTCCCCGGATTCGGCTCCAGCCGCATGTGCACCTCGCCGAACTGGCCGCGTCCGCCCGTCTGCTTCTTGTGGCGGTACTCGCCCTGCGCCACCTTGCGGATCGTCTCGCGGTACGGCACGTGCGGGCGGAACAGCTCGACCTCGACGTGGTAGCGAGACTTGAGGCGCTCGACGGCGATGTCGAGGTGCAGGTCGCCCATACCGCACAGGAGCGTCTCGTGCGTCGACGGCTCGATCATCATCGCCAGCGCCGGGTCTTCTTCGTGCAGCTTCTGCAGCGCGACGCCGATCTTCTCCTCGTCGCCCTTCGACTTCGGGCGTAGGCCCTCGGCCACGACGGGCCGCGGAATCTCGACACCCGCGAGCAGCACCGGGTGCGCCTTGTCGCAGAGCGTGTTCCCCGTGTGCGAGTCCTTGAGTTTGACCGCCGCGGCGATGTCGCCGGCGACCACGCGGCCCGCTTCCTTCCTCTCCTTGCCGACGAGGTTGTAGAGCGCACCGATGCGCTCCGGGCGGCCGGTCGTCGCGTTGAGCACGTCGTCGCCGGCCTTGACCGACCCCGAGAACACGCGGAACACGGACAACTCGCCCAGGTGCGCCTCGCTCATCGTCTTGAAGATCACGGCCGAGAACGGTTCGTTCACGTCGGGATGCCGCGCCTCTTTGTCCTCGGTTCCGGGCTTCACTCCGACTTCCTCGGGGTGCTCGTCGGGAGGCGGGATGAGGCCGACCATGTCGTCGAGCACGTCCCGCACGCCGATGAGCGTC
This sequence comes from Candidatus Eiseniibacteriota bacterium, assembly GCA_046596055.1. Taxonomy (GTDB): domain Bacteria; phylum Eisenbacteria; class RBG-16-71-46; order RBG-16-71-46; family DASYSL01; genus JANPEF01. Next base: position 5,900 of record JBKJNH010000281.1, on the reverse strand, counting down.
GTGGCCGAGGCGGCGAACGCCGGGATGAGCTTTCCGCTCGCGACGCCCTTCTCGAGCCCGTGGATCACCTCGTCCTCGGTCAGCGCCACGCCGTCGAAGAACTTCTGCATGAGGACCTCGTCGTTCGACGCGGCCTCCTCGACCAGCACGTTGCGCGCGGCGGTCGCGGCCTCGAGCATGTCGGCGGGGATCTCCTGCTCGATGTCCTTCGCCTCGACGCCCTTGCCCTGCGTGACGTACGCCTTCATGTGCAGCAGGTCGACGACACCACGGAACGTGTCGGCCGATCCGATCGGCAGCTGCACGGGCACGACGTTGGCGCCCAGGCGATCGTGCGCGCTCTGCACCGCCTTCACGAAGTCCGCATGCTCGCGATCCATCTGGTTGACGACCACGAGCGTGGGAATCTTGTGCTCGTGGATGTTCTCCCACACGATCTCGGTGCCCACCTCGACGCCGGCCGACGCGCGCAGCACGAGCACCGCGGCATCGACCGCTCGTTCCGCCGAATACACTTCTCCGACGAAGTCCGCATAGCCGGGCGTGTCGAGCAGGTTGATCTTCACGCCCTTCCACTCGAACTGCGCGAGCGCCAGGTTGATCGTGATCTTGCGATGGACCTCGTCGGGCTGGTGATCGAGCACGGTCGTGCCGTCCTCGACCTTGCCGAGGCGGTTCGAGGCCTTCGCGCAGAACAACATCGCTTCGGCGAGCGAGGTCTTGCCCGCGCCGCCGTGGGAGAAAAGTGCGATGTTGCGGATCTGGTTGGTGGTGAACTCTTTCAAGCGGCACCTCCCGGGCGGGCGTGCGGACGCACTGAATGCGGGGGCCCGGGGGCGTCTCCGGGTCGCCGGCGACGGTCGCTGCGGCAGGCGGGGGACGCGCCTAACCTGTGAAAGCAATGCAAACTAGCACGTCACAGACCCCAGCGTCAACGCGCCGACGCACCGCCGACGCAACTCCCGATCGGCACGGCGGCGGTTGCTCGCACGCGGCGCGACCGCTATCCTTGACGAGAGTCGACCACCCCCGCCGCCCTTGGAGATCCCTCGATGACGCGTCCGGCCGCCCTTGCCCTGTCCGTCCTCCTTCTGCTGCCGGCGCTGGTCCTGGCCCAGGCAAAGGGCGATCCCGCCAAGGGCAAGTCCGTGTTCATGAAGAACTGCATGGTTTGCCATAACGCGGACGGCTCGGGCGGCAAGAAGCTCACGGCCACGGGCAATCCCTCGCGCGACTTCCGCGACCCCAAGTTCTGGGACACGCGGACCGACGCGCAGGTGCGCGAGACGATCAACAAGGGCGTGGTCAAGTCGGGGATGATCGCCTGGAAGGGCATTCTGAAGCCGCAGGAGATCGAGGACGTGATCGCCCACATGAAGACGTTCGCGAAGAAGCCGGAGCCGACCAAGCCCCCCGCCGGTTCGCCGGAAGCGCGGCGCACGCTCGCACCGGCGCCCAACTAGGGCGTGCCCTCTCACAGGGTGGCCGCTCGCTGGCGCTGACCCGGACCCGCTACCGGATGTCGATCGTGAACGGCAGGAGCGCGAGGCGCCTGCCGCCCGCCAGTCGCGTCAGCCCGCCGGCGAGCGCCAGCTCGCGCCGCAGCAGCCGCGTGGCCCACGGCCCGGCCGCACGGATTGTCCCTTCCATCCCGGTCAGGTCCTCCTCGTCGAGCGCCTTGTTGACCACCTGCTGCAGCAGGGTGCGCTTGATGCGCGGGTAGATCTCGACGGGCACGTCCGCGTCGGGCTCGATGCCGGCCATGGTGCGCGCGAGTGCGACCGCGTGCTCGAGCCCGCCGACCTCGTCGATCAGTCCGCGCTCCTCGGCCTGGCCGCCGGTCCACACGCGGGCGCGGGCGAGCTGGTCGATGGAGTCGACCGTGGCGCCACGATTCTCGGCCACGATGCCCACGAACGTCTTGTACTCCTCGAACATGTCGGTGCGGTAGCGCTCGCGCTCGGCGGGCGTGAAGCCGCGCAGCGACGACTGGAACAGCGCGTTCGCGCCACGGCTCTGCACGTCGACCGAAACGCCGAGCTTGTCGTACAGGCCGCTCAGGTCGAACTTGCCGCCGATGACCCCGATCGACCCGGTCAGCGTCGCGCGGTCGGCGACGATCGTGTCGGCGCCCATCGCCAGGTAATAGCCGCCCGAGGCCGCCAGGTCCGAGAACGACGCGACGACCGGCAGTTCGCGCGCCGCCTCGCGCACGCCGCGCCACATCAGGTGCGACGCGTAGACCTCGCCGCCCGGGCTGTCGACGCGCACCACGATCGCACGGACACCCGGCTCGTCGCGGGCCTCCTCGAGCGCGTCGAGAAACGTCTCGGTGCCGACGGTGCGTCCCCACACGGGGTCGCTGCCGCTCTCGCCCGTGACGATCGTTCCGCTGGCGTGGACGATCGCGATCCGCGGCCCGACGCCCGCGGGCATCTCGGCCCCGAGCACGTCGAGATACTCCTCGAGCAGGACCTGCGTGCCGCCGGCGCCGCCGGGCAGGAGGTCCTCGAGTTCGTCGGGATAGATCAGGCTGTCGACCAGGCCCGCGCTCCGCGCCTGCACCGAGCTGAAGGGGCCGCGATCGATCAGCGCGGCGACGGCGGCGCTGTCGAGGTCGCGCGACTCGCCGACCGCCGCGACCAGGTCGCCCCAGGTCTCGTCGAGCAGCGACTCCGACGCCTCACGCGCCGCATCCGACATCGTCGTGCGCGTGAACGGTTCGCCCGCGCTCTTGTACTCGCCGATGTGCTCGAAGTCGGCCTTCACGCCGAGCTTGTCGAGCGACCCCTTGAAGAAGGTCTCGTACGAGGCGAGGCCGTCGAGATTCAGGTCGGTGTTCGGGGCCATGTAGATCACGCCGGCCGCGCTGGCCAACGCGTACTCGAGATCGCCGCCGCCCTCGAGGTAGGCGATCACCGGCGTGCCGCGCTCCTGCACTTCGGCCAGCTTGGCGCGCAGCTCCTCGGCCTTGGCCCATCCCAGGTCGACGGTGTCGATGCGCAACAGCACGGCCTCGATGTGCGGGTCGTCGGCCGCGCGGTCGAGCGCGTGCAGGTAGTCCCAGAGCGTCGGCGTGTCGCGGTAGAAGAAGCGGCTGTTGCCGCCGGTGGGCATGTCCTCGGTCACCGTGTCGGCGAAGTCGAGCACAAGCGTGGTGGCGGGCTCGATCCGCAGGGTCTTCTCGGAGAAGACGAGGCCCAAACCGACCAGCCCCAGGCCGGCCATGACGAAGATCACGAGAACTGCGAGGATCCAACCCTTCCGCACCGACATGAGCCCTCCAGGACGACGACTCCGGGCTCCCGTCGTGGGACCCGGCCCCGGGGCCATACTAGCGCAGCGGGACCCGAAGTTCCGCCGCCACGGTGAGACTCCGGGCATCGTCCGTGCGCACCGTGTGCTCTTCCCACCGCACGTCGGCCGTGGCGCGTGCCGTCAGCCCGCGGCTCAGCTTCCGATCGAAGAACCCCGCCAGCTCGAGGTACCAGAAGTCGGAGCGCGCCGAGAGGTCCTCGGCCGAGGCCGCCGCGTCCAGGTAGTCGCGCCGCCCGACGCCGGGCGTCAGCGACCACCACCCTGCCGCAGTGAAGCGCTCCACCTCGATCCGCACCGCCAGCTCGTCGTACTCCTCGCCCGCGACGGCCTGGCGATCCTCGTCCGACGCCCCCGCGGGCAGCCCGCCGAACGCGGGCGTTCGCGCGAACTCGACTTCGGGCCGCAGCTCGAGCGTGGTCTCGATCCCCGATCGGCGGACGAACGCGGCATACCGGTAGAAGCGGCCGTTGAAGAACGTGGGGGTCGGCTCGTCGTACGTGACGCCGCGCAGCCGGGCGCGCAGGCCGACCTCGAGATCCAAGCCGGCGCGCCACGTCCCCCGCGCCTCGAGATCGCCCTGCCACAATCGGTCGCCGATGGCCGAGTCGTTCTCGGCAAGGCGGCGCGCGGCCGAGCCCCAGGCATCGAATCCGAGCCGGTCGCTCGCGCGCCACAGCCCGCTCACGCCCAGGTCATGCTCGCGATAGTCGCGCGCAGCCGTGTCGGGAAACGCGCGCGCCCCGTAGGCGTAATTGACGGTCGCCGTTCCCGCGCTCCACAGGTGATCGAGATCGATCCCCGCCTGGCGCCAATCGAAGTCGGGAAACAGCACCGCGCTCGCCTCGTCCCCGCGTACGCGTTCGGCCCGGGCGAACAGGCGCGACGACCACGCGCGATCGCGCGTGAACCAACGCCCGGCTGCGAGCGCGCCCAGCCGCGAATCCGAGCGGTGCAGGCCGAACGAGGTGTCGCGCCGGAGGTCGGCCTCGAGGTCGAGCGACGCGACGGTCGTCGCCCCCGTGGCGAACGACGCGCCGGCGGTGGTGAAGTTTCGCAGCAGCGTGTTGCCGGCACGCAGTTCGTCGGCGACCTGCCACGCGAGGCGCCCGCGCAGGCCGACCAGGCGCACGATCCCGAGCCCGCCGATGCGGATCTCGGGATCGCTCACCGTCGTCCGCTCGGCGAAGGCGCTGCTGTCGAAGGACTGCTCGAAGAAGATGAAATTCGAGACGTCGCCGCCGACGCCCACGTCGATGAACAGCCGCGTGCTGTCCGCGGTCGATGGCGTCACGGACTGCGCCGCGGCCGGCGACGCACCCATGACGACGAGCACGACGAAGGCCGCGATCGCCGGGGCGACCGCGGCCCGCCGGGGCTTCGGGCGAGGTGCGGGCACGCGCGCGGCCTCCGTGATCGCTCAGCGCCCGGAGGACGGAGCTCGATCGGCGCGGTCGAGAGCGCGGCCCAGCTCGTTGCGCGCGGCCAGCGTCAGGTCGAGCGCCCGTGCGGCATCGCCGGCCCGCAGGCGGGTCCAGCCCCGCTCCTGGAGCTGTCGCGCCTTGTCGAGCGAGGGTCGTGCGGCGGGCACGTCTGCCAGCGCGGCCGAGGCGCGCAACAGTTCGTCCGTGCGTTCGAGTGCGGAGCGCGCGCGATCGGGTGCGCCCGGCGTGGCGCCGTCGGTGAGCCGAAGCGCGCGGAACGCGCGGTCACGCGCCTGGGACGTCGCCGTCAGCGCCGCTCGCGGACGACCGGCCTGCGCCATCGACTTCGCCCGCGCCTGCAACTCGACCGCGAGGTCGAGCTGGCGCCGCGCCCGCTCGGACTCCGCGGTCCGCACGACCAGCGCGACCCGCCCGATCAGGGCATCGGTGCGCTCGATCGAGACACGCACGAACTCGCCGCCAGTCGCATCCTGCGCGGTGCGGAGGGCCGAGTACGCCCGATCGCGAGCGCGCAATGCCAGCGCGATCGCGTCGCGATAGAAACCGCTCCCCGCCGAGGAGCGGGCCGACTGCTGGAGCGAGATGGCCTGCGCAAGGTACGTGCAGGAGAGGCGCAGGTCGCCGGGGGGACAGGACACGGTCGCGGCGGCGCGATCGATCACCGCCTGGGTGACCTCGATCGCGCGCTGCGCATCGGCCAGGGTCTGCGCGGTAGCCGGCGCAGTCCCGCCCACGCCCGCGAGCACCAGCGCGAGAGCGGCGATACGAACCCAGCGACGAAGACGCGCACAAATCATGATCGAGGACCTCCTCCTGAGCGGGGCTCGGCCGGATGACCGGGTCCCGACCGGAATTGGTTGCACGCAGCGTGCCAGCATCGCGCGCGCGGGGGGCTCCCGTGAGACAACGGAGCACGATTCAGCAAACGACTGAACCGCATAAGCTTACCAGCTTGAGTTACGATCATTTCGAGATCGAGCGCGGCTTCGGGGTGGCTCGATAGCCGGCCGCTTTCGCGGCCGGTTGCTCGGACGGGGACACCCGACTCCGGTGGCGCCCTCCGCGGGACAGCAGGCACGCTATACTTCTCTCCGCCCGCGGACGACCGTTCCTCCTGGAGACTTCATGCACCGACGTCGG
>JBKJNH010000191.1:0-26695 GCA_046596055.1 Candidatus Eiseniibacteriota bacterium | reverse complement strand
TGCGAGCCGAGCACCACGGCGCGCAGGCCGTTTGCGGCTTCGCCCGCGGCGAGCGCGCGCAACGCCGCGGCGAGCGCACGGTTGGTCGCGACATCGAGGATGTGCAACGGCGGGCGGTTGAGACGTACGAAGGCCACGCCGTCGCGGCGCTCGACGAGCACGAGGTCGGCGGCGGGGATGGGGCGGGTCGGGTCGCTCATGGGCGGGGGTGTCGCGGGAAAGAGTGATCGAGGGGTGGTTCCAGGCCCCTCGGTGTGGGGGCCCGGGATGCGGTTGCTTGCGGAGGAGCCACCGACTCCACTCCCTCGGTCAAGGAAACGTTATCCCCGGGCGCCCAGTTGCTGCAAGGGAGAAGTCGGGGGCCGCGGAAGGGCCGCCCCGGTGCCGTCCCCGGTTCCCCTGTGGTACCTTGAAGTCGTGAAAATCACCGTTCGGACCCTTTCCGACACCGATATCGAGGACATCACCCGCATCGACGAGAAGGTCGGCGGCGTGTATCGGCCCGAGTTCTGGGAGGATCGCGTCGCCTACTACCTGCGCCGCGATCCCGAGAGCTCGCGCGTGGCCCTCCTCGGCGACCAGGTCGTCGGCTTCATGCTGGGCGACATTCGGGGCGGCGAGTTCGGCCTCGAGGAGCGTTCTGGCTGGATCGAGCGCTTCGGCGTCGACCCCGACCATCGCGGCAAGGGAATCGCCCGGCAGTTGTTCGACGCGCTCGCCGCGCACTTCGCCGGAACGGGCGCGAAGCACCTGCGCACGTTCGTCGACGCATCGCAGACCGACAACGCAAAGTTCCTCGCGGCCCTCGGCTTCGGCCCCAGCCCGCTGACGGCCCTGGAGATGACGCTGTGAACATCGAGACCACGAACATCCCGAAGAAGTACGAGGATGCGATCGCGCACTGGGTGAAGCACAACTTCCAGGACCTGCCGATCCTCGACAAGTACTGGGACAAGCACTTCCCGGCCGACGACAAGTTCTGCCTGTGCGCCAAGATGGATCTCTCGACCTCGCGCGTTCAGGAGCTGGGCGACCACGCCGGTGCGCCCAAGGCCGAGGACCCTTCCGAGCTGTCCGAGGAGCAGGCGAAGCAGATTCTTGGCATCATTCGTGCCCAGGCCTCGACCGAGTTCGGCTCGATCCAGCAGCACCAGGTGACGATCGACCGCTCGCCTTCGGACCAGGACAAGTTCTGGGTGCTGCGCGTGATGGCCGAGGAGCTGCGCCACGGCTACCAGATGTTCCACATGCTCACGAGCCGCAATTGGGACAAGCTCTCCGGCGGCGTCAAGACCGAGGACATGGTCGAGGACGTGCTGCAGATGGAGACGGGCACGCACGTGCTGGAGGCGTTCAACCTGCCGTACGACTCGTTCGTCGACAACGTCGTGTTCTCGGGCGTGATCGACCGCGTCGGCAAGTACCAGCTCACCATGCAGAAGGTGTGCGCCTATCGCCCGTTCGCGCAGTCGATGGCGCCGATGCTCCGCGAGGAGGCCTTCCACCTCGCCACCGGCGTCGTCCCGCTGCGCCGCTGGCTCGAGGCCGCCGCGCAGGGCGATGGGTTCATCACGCCGAAGCAGATCCAGCAGTCGCTCAACAAGTGGATCCCGCGCGGGCTCGAGATGTTCGGCGATGAGCGCGGCGGCGAGAAGAACATGAAGCTCGGTTTCAAGGACATGAAGAACGGCGAGGCCCAGCTCAAGTACTGGAACGAGGTCGCGAAGCTGCTGCACGACCTCAACCTGCGCTTCCTGCGCGCGCGCTTTCCGTCGAAATCGCCCGCCGACGTCGAGCGCCTGCTGGCCACGATCCTGCGCGAGCGCACCGCGGTCGAGGGCACGCAGTACGAGGAAGTCCTCAAGATGCCGCACCGCGAGTTCTTCCGCCGTCGCGGCGACCCCGCGTTTCGCATGGTCTCGGTCGAGGGCGACGCCTTCACCGACGTCGAGGAGTACGTGCGCCACCTCGCCGCGGTGCTGCCACCGGCCTACCTGGCGAGCCGCGACATGATGCTGTACCGCGACCAGATCCGGCGCGTCGCCGCGGGAGAAACCACGCGCGAGGAAGCCGCGATGAAGTCGCCGGTGATGAAGCGCCGCGCCGAGTCCGTCTGCCCCTGCTCCAAGGGCGTGCGCTGGGTCGACACCGACGACGCGAACGCGGTCGAGAAGCTGCCGAAGATCGCCGCGAACGAGCCGCCGCCCTCGACCAGCGGACCGGGCGGGCCGACGTACCACGCGCCCTGATGTCGCGGGCAACGCCCGCGACCGTTGTTCCTCTCCGCGCTACTTCAGGTGATGCGCCGGCTTGATTTGCCCCTGGTGACACGTCGTGCAGTTGACTGCCGGCTCCTTGCTCTGCAGCTCCTTGACCTCCCGCAGCCGCGTGTTCACGTGCAGAATCACATGCCCCGGCGCATGCGGTTCTGCACGTGCGATCCACGACGGGACCGGACCGGCTAGACTGTGCGCACCATGAACCCGTTGCGTCACGCCCGCGAACGCATCCTGACCACGCACCTCGTCCTGCCGCGCCCCCGCGAGGAGGTCTTTGCGTTCTTCGCCGACGCGGGCAACCTCGAGGCGATCACGCCGCCCGAGTTGCGCTTCCGGATCGAGACCCCGCTGCCGATCGAGATGCGCGAGGGCGCGCTGCTCGAGTACCGCCTGAGCCTGTGGGGGATGCCGATCCGGTGGCGCACGCGGATCGCGCTGTGGGATCCGCCGCATCGATTCATCGACGAGCAGATCGCGGGACCGTACGCGCAGTGGATCCACACCCACACGTTGACACCCACACAGGACGGTCACGGCACCGTGATCGACGACGAGGTGCGCTACCGGCTGCCGTTCGGCGCCGTCGGGGACGCGGCGCACCCGCTGGTGCGGGTGCAGCTCGATCGGATCTTCGGCTACCGACAGGAGCAGGTGCGGCGACGATTCGCCGCCACCGCGGGCTCCGTGGGCGCCAACACCTCCCGCTAGAAGCCCAGCGACACCTGCGCCGCCACCAGCTCCGACGACCGGAAGTCAGCGGCCGGCCGCGGATCGAGCGTCGTCTTCTGGTAGACGACCTTGGCGATCACGTGCCGATCGAAGCGGTAGCCGATGCCGCCCTCGAAGCGATACACGTCGTCGTCCCACGGGCGGGCGGAACCCGTCGTGCCCTGCACCTCGTCGAAGAGGAGCGCGTCGTAGCGCGCGGCGACGAAGGCCCCGTTGGTGAACGCGTACTTCCCCTCGACGTAGTAACCGTCCAGCGTCAGGTCGCCGACGGTGGGCGTCTCCCACGTGTTGATCGCATACTCGGCATGCAGCTCGAAGCGGGAGAACGCGTACTCGAGGTCGGCCATGAACAGGTTCTGGTCGTAGCGCTCGGCGCTGGTGCCGGGGAGTAGCGTCGCCTCGATGTCATCGGACATGTAGGCGCCGGTCGAGCCCGACACGCCGAAGCGGAGACCCGGCAGCGGCGCCAGCCCGACGCGGCCCATGATCGACTTGTCGCCGTTGGTGTCGCGGCCGGCGTTCGCCGAGGAGGGCGTGCCGTTGGTGACCGCGAGCGAGTACTCGAACGGTCGCATGCTGCCGACCACGGCGGCGCCGAAGTCCCAGCAGAAGTCGTAGACGATGGGCATGCCGCGCCAGCCGCCGGTGCCGGGCGCGTAGTCGACGCCGTACTGGCCCTGGCCGGCCTCGGAGAGCAGCACATCGATGTCGGCGGGCATGACGTCGCCGCGCAGGGACGTGTGGTACTGGTACAGCAGCGGCGTACCGACGAGCGGGTTCTTGTTCGAGTACGTCCGCGGCCCGAACGTGCCGATGGGCCACGGAATCTTGCCCGCCTGGAGCGTGAGGTCACGCTCGGCGAGCGGCGTCCACGCCGCGTAGGCCCCGTAGACAAACACTCCGGACGCGTCGCTCAGGTGGAGCTGGGTGAAGACGCTGATCTTCTCGTTCGCGCTGCCCTCGACGAACAGGCGGCCGCGCCAGGGATCGAACGGCGACCCGCCGGCATTCAGCGTGTTGAGCGTGACCGCGTCGTTGTTGGGGCCGGCGACGATGTCGAGGAGGCCGCGCACGCGGACGTCGAAGTCACTTTCGTCGTCGGCGGCGTGGGAGATCGTGGGTTGCGCGAGCGAAAGGGCGAGGCAAAGGGCGAAAGCGAAGGTGACGTGCACGAGGAAAGCCTGGTTCAAGCTGCCTCCATCAGCGCCTCCGCGAGTTCGGGGCGCAAGCGCAGGACGAATCGGCTTCCGCGACCCGGGGCACTGTCCACCGCGAGCGTGCCCCCGTGCGCCTCGACGATGCCGCGCGCGATGGCCAACCCCAGCCCGAGTCCCGCCGAATTGAACTCCAATGTAGTCGACGAGTGGTGGTTCTTGGAATCCCGAACCACGAAGCCGGGGGCGAAGATCTGCTCCTGGCGATCGGGTGGGATGCCGACACCGTCGTCCTCGACCTCGATCACCAGTTCGAAATCGGACCAGCGGGCGCGCACGTCGACGCGGCCGCCGTCGGGCGTGAAGCGCAGCCCGTTGCGCACGAGGTTGGCCACCGCCTCGGTCAGGCGCGGGCCGTCAACGCGCACCCGCGGCAGGTCGCCGTCGAGCTTGACGGTCACCCGGACCTGCCGGCCGCGCGCCTCCTCGGTGGCCGTGCGCGCCGCGGTCTTCACCAGGTCGCCGATCTGGTGCTCGTCGAGGTTCAGCGTCATGCGCTCGCCCTCGATCTGGGCCATGCGCGTGGCGTTGTCGGCGATCTTCTCTAGCGTCACGGTGCCCTCGCCGATGGCCGTCACGGCCATGACCTGCTTCTCGGTCAGGGGGCCGAGGACGAGGTCGGCCAGCATCTCCTGGAAGCCGCGGATGATGCTGATCGGCGTGCGCAGCTCGTGCGAGGCCACCGCGATGAACTCGCTCTTCACGCGCGCCACCTCCTTGAGGCTATGCACGTACGCGCGCTCGTGCTGTCGCATGGCGTCGAATCGTCGCGCCAGGTAGCCGATCTCGTCGGCTCCGCCGGCGGCGATCGGCGAGTCGTAGTTGCCGCGCTCGATCTCCTCGGCGGCGCGCACGATGCGTTGCAGCGGCTGCGTGATGCGCTCCGACACGAGCAAACCGGCGATCACAGCCAGCAGAACGGCGAGCAGGCCCAGTTGTGCCAACGCGACCTGCACCTCGCGGAGGAATGCGGTCTCGGCCTTGAGCGAGCGCTGGATCGCATACGCCTGCGCATCGCCGGCGCGCGAACCCGGCAGCGGGCGCAGCAGGGTGAGGTAGGTGTCGCCGCTGCCGGCCAGCTCGATGATCGCGTCGGACGGCGCCGCGCCGCGCCGCGCCGCGACCGCCTCGAGCAAGGCGATCCGATCGGGCTCCCGCGTCAGCGTCGTGCCCGACAGCGCTCCACCGGCGACGAAGCTGACGTCGCTGCGCGTCTGCTCGCGCAACTTTGCGGCCAGCGGTGCGCCGATGCCCGCGCCCACCACGAGCACGCCGGCGACCTGGCCCGCGGCCACCACGGGCGTGGCGATGACCTGGAAGTGGCGATCGCCGGCGGCGACGACCTCGTAGCCCATCGTGCCCTCGCGCGCGGCGGCGACCAGCTCCTTCGAGGCCCCTGCGCGCAGGTGCTCGCGACCGACCGAGGCGATGGACATGCCACGCGCGTCGTGGACCTCGAGCACGTCGGCGTCTGTGATCGAGTTGAAATCCTTGGCCACGCCCGCCACCGTGTTGCGGTACACGCGATCGCGATGCGAGCCTGGAAGCGTGAGCACCGCGAAGAATCGCGGATCGCGCGCGACGACCGCGCTGGCGATGCGCAGCTGCTCGGCGCGCTGGCCGAGCATGTCCTCGAACACCAGCGAGGCGCGGCGCAGGTCCTGCTCGACGGCCTGGTGCACACGCCCGGACACGGTGCCGTGCACGACCCACAACGCACCCAGCGTGAGTACGACCATGGGGACGGCGGTGAACAATAGGATCCGACGACGGAGCGGGCTCTTCATGTCAGATCCTGACCGTCACGTCGGCGGCGCCCCGGTCGGGCACGTGCACGGACTGGTGGCTCTCACCGCGGCTCGGGTGCCACACCTTGAGCGTGTAGTCGCCCCCCGGAACGGCGGGCAGCGTGAAACGCCCCGATGCATCCGCGCGCGCGAAGAGGTGATGGCGGATGACGACGATGAACGCAGCCATGTCCGAGTGGATGTCGCAGAACACGCGCACGACGCCCGGCTTGTCGAAGCGCACGCTGCGCGACTGTCCCTCGCGGTACTTGCCCAGGTCGAAGCGGCGAGCCGGTGAGACGCTGAACACGTTGTGGTAGACCGGGTCGCGGTTCGGGAAGTCGACCGACGTCCCGGCCTGCAACGCGATCACGCGCGGCACGAACTGCTGGCGCCTCTGCTCGAGCGTGGGGTGGGGGCCGGCGGGCGGCGGCACGGCCATGCCCGCGGGCAGCCGCTCGAACCAGACGACCGTCTCGTCGACCCCACCCGCGCCGGCGTTGGTGGCGCCGGGCGGCAGGGAGTTCGCATGGCCGGGATAGGCGTTGCCGCGGGGCGGGCGATTGGTCGGCGCGGCGCCCAGCTCGACCGTCCCGTGGATCACGCCGGACTCGGCGGACCCGGCGAACGCCGCGAACGCCGCAACCAGCGCCGCGGTCAGCGTGATGACGGCCAGGGTCGGGACGACCCGGCGGGCAGGGTGCAAGGGGAGGACCATTGGGGAGATATCGGCAGGTCCGACAAGGACTTGAGTCCCGGGGTCGGGGCCCATCGGGCCCCGCACCCCCGGGGGACGCCGCGCGGCTACTTCTCGAGAACGAACGTGACGAGCATGTTCACCTGGTAACCCGTCACCTTGCCCTTGGTCACGTCGACCTTCATCTCCTTCACCCACGCGGACTCGATGTTGCGCAGGGACTTGCCGGCCCGGGCGATGCCGCCCTGGATCGCATCCTCGAAGCTCTTGGTCGAACGGCAGCTGATCTCGCTGATCTTGGCGACGGTGGCCATATGCGGACTCCTGTGGAGGAAAGTGAAAACGGGGGGGGAACTCGATCCTGTCACGACAGCCGGTCGCGTGGAAGTCAGATTCCGCCCAGCAGGCCGCGCGTGGCAGCCGCCACCCGCGCGTAGGCCGCTTCGTCGAACGGCCCATCGTATCGTGCCACAACCCGACCGCGGGCATCGAGCAGGAGGATGTTAGCGGCGTCCCCGTCCCGGACGCCCAGGCGCTTTTTCCAGTCACTGACGTCGTCGTATACCGTCACGACATTTCCCTGGAGTTCCTTCGGGGTCTCCTTGCGCATCCCGCCCTCGATGAATCCGCGCGCCAGCTTCCCCAGGCCACCGATCATCGGCACTTCGTAGAAGTTCACGCGACGATCGGACGCAAAGTCGGCGCGGAAGCGGTTGGTCCATGCCTCGACCGGAATGCGCGACTCGTAGGTGAAACCGAGGGCCAGCAGCGTGACCTTGCCGCGCGTCGCATCCGGCAACCGGACGCCGTGACCGGTGAGGTCCCGGCCCCGCAACGTCGGCAGCGCGTCGCCGACCACGAGAACGGCGAAAAGCGCAACCAAAGCGCCGGCGCGCCTCACCCGGCGAATCCCGTGTTCGCATGCGAGCCGTCGCAGTAGGGCTTGTTGGCGGACGCGCCGCAGCGACACAGCGCGGTCGTCCCTTCGCGCAGCGCGCACGTGCCGTCGCTGCCCCGGATCAGCAGCGAACCGTGGACGAGGTAGGGACCGTTCGGCGACGCCTCGATGCGCGTGACCTCGGCGGCATCGGCGTCCGCGGTGGCAACCGGAAGCGTCGGCGCGGCCGCGGGCTCGGCGGCCACGCCGGGCGCCATCGACAGCGCGCCCGACGGGCAACGTCCGACCTGGGCGACGATCTCGGCCGAGGTCGCGTTCGCGGGCGTGACCCACGGGCGACGCCGGGGGTCGAAGACGCTCGGCAGGCCGCGGAAGCAGATCCCCGAGTGGACGCACAGGTGCGGTTGCCAGACGACGGTGACCTCGCCGTTGTCGTAACGCTTGGTGATTGTCTTCATCCGAATCCCTCCTCTCGTCGAGCCTAGCATGCGGTGGGGGCGCTCGCCTTGCGTCCGATCGCGGCGCAGTCTAGTGTTCATTTCGCGCACGTCGCACCCCCCCTCCGCGCGTCGTCACTCCCCCCCGACCATTCCACGGAGGATCCGACCATGTCCGACAAGACGACGTTCACACCCGAAGAGTGGACCACCCTCTGCGAGGCCCCTGCGCTGACGGCCATGGCGGTGACGATCGCCGGCTCCAGTGGCCTGTTCGGCACGATCGCCGAGGCGTTCGGCACCACGTCCGCACTGGTCGAGGGGATGAAGAGCGAGAACTCGCTGGTGCGCGCGATCTGCACGCGTGAGGAACTGATGGCCGCGCAGACGGGGATCAAGGAAAAGCTGAAGGAACTGAAGTCCGGCGACCTGGCGGCCGCGCAGAACAAGGTGCGGATGATGGCGCTCGATTCGCTGCGCCAGGCGGTCGAGATTCTCGCCGCCAGGGCGACGATGCTCGACGGCGCGGCGTACGCCACGCTCATCCACGAGATCGGCACCAAGGTCGCGAACGCCGCCAAGGAAGGAAGCTTCCTCGGATTCGGCGGCGAACGCGTGAGCGAGGGCGAGCGCACGATGCTCGCGGCGATCGAGCGCGTGATCGGCGCGTCGCGCGCGCAGTCGGCCTAGGCGCGACCAGACTCCACGCCACGCGACGACCGCGCAGTCTAGACGAGCGCCGCGTCCAGCTCCATCGGCACAGCCGACAGTGCGCGCGACACGATGCAGCCCGTCTTCGTCTCCTCGGCGAGCTTCGCGAAGTCGGCGGCCGAAACGCCCGGCGCCTTCACACGCGTCTTGAGCTCGATCTTTGCGATCGCGAATCCGGCATCACCCTTCTCCAGGTGCACGCTCGACGTCGTCTCGACCGACTCGGCCACGTGGCCGGCCTTCTGCAGCGCGAATCCGAGCGCCATCGAGAAGCACGCCGCGTGCGCCGCGCCCAGCAGTTCCTCGGGGTTCGTGCCCGGCGCGCCCTCGAAGCGGGTGCCGAACGAGTAGGGCCCGTCGTATGCGCCGCTGCCGAGCTTCACGTTTCCCTTGCCGGTCTGCAGTTCTCCCGACCAGCGTGCCTGTGCAGTGCGGATCATCGTGATTCCTCCATGTGCGGTCGTCCCGAGACGCCGGCGCCGATCGCGCGATCTTCCATGCGGATTGCGTGGCGGATGGCGCCCAGGTGGTATGCGGTGTGCACGACGATCGCCATGGCGTCGCCGATCGTGTCCTCGTTCCACTTGTCCTGCGCTTCGATGGTCGTGAGCAACGCGTCGTACGCCGTACGGATCTCGCTCTTGAGCGTGACCCACTCGTCGGCGTCGACGAGTTGCCCGCCCCAGCTCCCGGGCCAGTCGAGCGCGCCGGGCTCACGCCCGACCAGGAACGCGTGCGTGATGCGAATGTAATAGAGGAGGTGCCCCGTGTGCGCGGCGATCGTGGGACCCCCCACGACCGGCACGCGCGAGGCGCGCACGGCGGTGATCCCGTCGAGCGTCTTGAACAGGCCCGTCCCCTGGTCGAGGTACGCCCCGCCGGTGGTTCGCGGGCTCTCGAAGGTCTCGCGCAGCAAAATGGACAGGTTGCCGGTGAAGTGGTCCGTCGTGATGGCCGTCATGCCTCCTACGATGCGTCGGGGGGGCGCAATCGTCCACAAGATTTCATCTCCCCGCTTCACCACATCGAAGGTCACGCTCGCGCTCCCTGCGCCGGCGGAGGAGGTCTCCCGGGGCACGGTCAAGTCTACAAACTTCCCGCCCAACCTTGCCCGGATGGACCCCCTCGCCCTGGCCGGAGGAGTCGGCGTCCCTTGGATAAAGCGCCTTCCCCGTGGACTCGGTGCGGGTTCCACGGCGCGTCCTCCGCTGGCACATCCCTTGCCCTGATGCATCCCTGCTAGCCCGCTCAACTGCGGGCCGCAATTCGATCTTGAACCGAACATCGCGCTCCACACTCGGACCGCAGGAGACTCCACCATGAAGACCGACCAGATCCACGAGTTGCTCTACCAGGCGCTCGAAACCGAGCAGGGTGGCATCCAGGTCTACGAGACCGCAATCAGCTGTGCGAAGAACACCGACCTGAAGAAGGAGTGGTCGGAGTATCTCGAGCAGACGCGCACCCACGAGAAGGTGCTGATCCGCGTGTTCGAGAGCATGGGCCTTGATCCCATGCTGGAGACCCCGGGCCGCACGGTCGTTCGCCACATCGGCCAGTCGCTGGTCAAGGCGATGCAGATGGCCAAGCAGACGGCGGGAGCGGACGCGGCCCAGCTCGTGGCCGCCGAGTGCGTGGTCCATGCGGAGACCAAGGATCACATGAACTGGGAGCTGATCGGCGAGGTGGCGGGCCACCTGAAGGGCAAGGATCACGATACGCTCAAGGCTGCGCACGACGAGGTGGAGGAAGAGGAGGACGAGCACCTCTACCACACGATGGGTTGGGCTCGCGAGCTGTGGATCGAGTCCCTCGGCATGCCGGCCGTGCTGCCGCCGCCGGAGGAGGAGAGGCAGGTGAAGAGCGCGATCGGAGCAGCGCGCGCCAAGCAGGCCCGCGAGGAGATGCTCGACGAAGCGCGCTAGGTGCAACTTCAATTCATCCGCGAGTCGGCGCCGTCCTTGGTGCGCCGTTCGCGGGGGGCTGCCGGTCCTTGACCGGCAGCCCCAATGTATTTGTCGGCCAGTCGGGCCCCTCCCAGAGAACGAACGGCCCGGGAGATCGAGCTCCCGGGCCGCCCTTGAACAACCTGCCGCGGCTGGCGCCGCGACGTCATTACTTGGCCTTGAAGGCGGGCTTCCGCTTCTCGACGTAGGCGGTGAGGCCTTCCTTCGCGTCCTCGCTCTGGAACAGGAGCTGCTGCAGCTCGCGCTCGATGGCCAGCGCCTCGCTGAACGGCACCTCGGCGCCCGACTGCACGGCGCGCTTGATGTTGCCCACGGCCTTCGACGCCTTGTTCGGCGGGCAGTAGGTCTTCGCGTACTCCATGATCTTCGTCATGAACAGCGTGGCGTCACCGTCGAAGACCGACGTGACGATGCCCAGCTCGGCGGCCTTGTCGAAGCCAAACGTCTCGCCCGTGATCATCAGCTCCATCGCCTTCGCCTTGCCGACCAGGCGCACCAGGCGCTGCGTGCCGCCCGTGCCCGGCAGCACGCCGAGCGAGACTTCCGGCAGGCCCACCTTGCCCGCGTCGCGTCGCGCGATGCGGATATCGGCCGCCATCGCGATCTCGAGGCCGCCGCCGACGCAGTGCCCGTTGAGCGCCGCGATGACCAGCTTCGGCGTCTGCTCGAGGCGGGTCAGCGTCTCGTTGGCGTGCAGGCAGAAGAAGTACTTGAAGTACGGATCCACCGTCTGGAGCATGTTGATGTTGGCACCGGCGCAGAAGAACTTCTCGCCCGCGCCCGTGATCACGATGACGTGCACTTCGGAGTCGAAGCGCGCCTTGACGATGCACTCGTCGAGGTCCTTCATCATCTCGTGCGTATAGGTGTTGGCCGGCGGATCGTTGAGGGTCAGGATCGCGACCCCTCCGTCCTTCCGGTAGTCCACCAGCGTCTTCTTCGTCTCGCTCGTCGTCGTCGCCATGGTTCTCGACCCCTTTCGTCCCTCGTTTACAGCCGTTCGAACAGCACGGCCATGCCCTGTCCGCCGCTCACGCAGAGCGTGGCCAGACCGTAGCGGCCCTTCCGCCGCTCGAGCTCGTGGAGCAACGTCACCACGATGCGGGTGCCGCTGCATCCGGTCGGATGCCCGAGCGCGATCGCGCCGCCGTTCACGTTGAGGCGCGCCGGGTCGAACCCGAGTTCGCGGTCGCAGGCGATCACCTGCGAGGCGAACGCCTCGTTGAGTTCCACCAGGTCCAGGTCCTGCATCGTCAGGCCGTTACGCTCGAGCAGCGTGCGCACCGCCGGGACCGGACCGAGCCCCATTTCCGCCGCATCCACCCCGGCCGAGACCGCCGCGACGATCCGCGCCATCGGCTTGACGCCGAGCGCCTGCGCCCTCTCCTCGGCCAGCACCATCACCGCAGCCGCGCCATCCGTGATCGCCGACGCGTTGCCCGCCCCGACCGAGCCGCCCTTCCGGAACACGGGCGGCAGCTTCGCCAGCGCCTCCATCGTCGTGTCGGCGCGCGGCGCCTCGTCCCGTTCCAGCAGCGCCGCGTTGCGCTTCGCGTCCTTGTACGGCGTCGCGACGACCTCGGCGGCGAAGCGCCCCTCGGCCCACGCCGCCGACGCGCGGCGATGCGACTCGAGCGCAAACGCGTCCTGCGCCTCGCGCGAGATCGAGTAACGCTCGACCAGCGTCTCGGCCGTCTCGCCCATCACCTGGTTGCACAGGCGGCACAGGTAACCGTCGCGGTACATCGCGTCGACCACGGCCATGTCGCCGAGCTTCTTGCCCCAGCGCTCGTCGGGCAACAGGAACGGGATCGCCGACATGTTCTCGACGCCCGCCGCGAGCACGACGTCCGAGTCGCCCAGCGCCACGGCCTGCGCGCCGCTGACGATCGCCTGCAGCCCCGAAGCGCACGCCTTGTTGATGGTGTACGCCGGCTTCGCGTCGGGCACGCCCGCAAAGTGCGCGACCTGCCTTGCCACGTTCGGCCCGTTGCCCGCCTGGCGCGCGTGGCCGACGATCGTCTCGTCGACCTGGGCGGCCGTCAAGCCGGCCCGCGCGATGGCGTCCTTCGCGACGTGCGCGCCGAGGTCCGCGACATGCACGCCCGCCAGCGCGCCGCCGAACCGCCCGATCGGAGTGCGGGCGGCGCCCGCGACGACGACGGAGCGGCCGTGGCCGTTCAAGCCTTGTCCTCGCTCAGGTCCACCCACACCGACTTCGTCTGGAGGTATCCGTCGAGCGCCTCGGGGCCCATGTCGCGGCCGAAGCCGCTCTGCTTGTAGCCGCCGAACGGCGTCGCCGTGTCATAGCGGTTGTAGGCGTTGATCCACACCGTGCCCGCCTCGAGGCGGTGCGCGGTGCGGTGGCCGCGCTTGATGTCGCGCGTCCACACACCGGCGGCGAGTCCATACGGCGAGTCGTTGGCGATCGTGATCGCCTCGTCCTCGCTGTCGAACGGGATCACCGCGAGCACCGGGCCGAAGATCTCCTCGCGCGCGATGGTCATCGTGTTCGTGACGTCGGCGAACACCGTCGCCTGCATGAACGCGCCCTTGCCGTCGATCGCCGCGCGCGAGCCGCCGGCGACCAGCGTGGCGCCCTCGGCCTTGCCCTTCTCGACGTAGCCCAGGATCGACTGCAGGTGCGACTCGCGCACCTGCGCGCCCAGCCGCGTCTTCGGGTTCATGGGATCGCCCGGGGGCGTCTTCTCGGCGCGCTCCTTGAGCTTCGTCACGACGGTGTCGTAGACCGAGCGCTCGACGAGCAGGCGCGAGCCGGCGGCGCACACCTCGCCCTTGCCGTAGAAGATGCCGCCGGCAGCGCCACGCACGGCCGCATCAATGTCGGCGTCGGCGAAGATCACGTTCGCGCTCTTGCCACCCAGCTCCATCTGCACCTTCTTTACCGTGTCGACGCTGGCCCGGACGATGCCCTGGCCCACCTCGGTCGAGCCGGTGAACGCGATCTTCGCAACGTCCCGGTGCGTGACCAGCGCCTGGCCCGCGATCGATCCCTTGCCCGGGATGACGTTGAGCACACCGTCGGGCAGCCCGGCCTCCTTCGCGCACTCGGCGAGCAGCAGCGCCGTCAGCGGCGTGAACTCGGCCGGCTTCAGGACGACCGTGTTGCCCGCGGCCAGCGCGGGCGCGACTTTCCACGCCGCGAGGAGAATGGGAAAGTTCCACGCCACGATCGCGCCGACGACGCCCAGCGGCTCGCGGCGCGTGTAGTTGAGGAACGGCCCGGTCGACAGCGGCAAGGTCTGGCCGGCGATCTTCGTCACCCAGCCGGCGTAGTACTGGAAGCACTTGGCGGCGTCGGGCACGTCGATGTACTTCGACTCGAAGATCGGCTTGCCGTTGCACAGCGTCTCGGCGACGGCGAACTCGTCGAGCCGCGCCAGCATGCGCTCGCCGATGTTCCACAGGATGCGCTGTCGATCGAGCGCGCTCATCTGCGCCCACGCCTTCGAGCGGAATGCTGCAGCAGCCGCGGCGACGGCCCGGTCCACGTCGGCGGGGCCGGCCTGCGCGCAGGTGGTGAGCGCCTCGCCGGTGGCGGGGTTCGTGATGGTGAACGTCGCGCCGTCGAGCGCGTCGACGTACTCGCCGCCGATCCACAGGCGGCCGGGCTTCACGGTGGGGGCGGCGGTCGCCGTCGGGGTCGCTTCGCTGGCCATGCTCTAGGCTCCTTCGCCGTATTCGTAGACGCCCTTGCCGGTCTTGCGCCCCAGGCGCCCGGCCTTGACGTACTGCACCATCAGGTTGTTGGGGCGATAGCGCTCGCCCAGGGTCTCGTGCAGGAACGTGAGGATCGACAGGCGCGTGTCGAGGCCGACCAGGTCGACCAGTTCGAACGGGCCCATCGGGTGGTTGAGTCCGAGCTTCAGCGCCTTGTCGATGTCCGGCGCGCTCGCCACGCCTTCCTCGAGCATGCGGAACGCCTCGTTGCCGATCAGCGCGTTGATGCGCGTGGTCACGAACCCGGGCGCCTCGCGCACGACGACGCACTCCTTGCCCATGCGCATGCCGACGACGCTCACGGCCTCGATCGTCGCCTCGGACGTCTCGAGCCCGCGCACCACCTCGAGCAGCCGCATGCGGTGCACCGGATTGAAGAAGTGCATGCCGACGACGCGATCCGGGCGCTTCGTCGCACCGGCCATCTCGGTGATCGACAGCGACGAGGTGTTGGTGGCGAGGATCGTCGTGGGCTTCACGCGATTGTCGAGCTCGGTGAACGTGTCGCACTTGAGCTGCATGTTCTCGGGGATCGCCTCGATCACCAGGTCGATGTCCTCGGTCGCATCCGCGAGCTCGGCGAACGTGGCGAGCCGGGCGCGGTCGCGCACGTCGGCGGCCAGCTTGCCCGCGGCGACGCCCTTCTCCATGAGCGCCTTGATCTCGGCCGCGCCCTTGTCGAGGGCGGCGGGGGACGCGTCGTAGAGCGTGGTGTCGTAGCCGGCGACGGCGGCGGCGTAGGCGATGCCGCGGCCCATGATGCCGGCCCCGAGCACGGCGATCCGTTCGAGGGACAAGCTTCCTCCGTGAGGGCGGACGCGAAAACAGGCGTACGGGGCAGGATTCGAGGGGGCGGGCCGGGGCCCGCCGGACACCCGCAGTCTAGCCTGCGACGCGCTCACGGGCAAGGCGGGCGGCGGCCCTGCCCCCTCCCACGGCACTCCCACACGACGCGTCGTTGACGCCCGGCCGCCGCAGGGCGATGCTGAACACATGACACCGGCCGCGCGACACACGCCGGCGGCCCCCCACGAGGTCCGGCGTTCCGCCTACGAATCCGCCCGTCTCCGCCTGGCGCGCCTGCGCGTCCGGGGTGGCGCGTCCCTCCGTGCCGCATTCCGCGAGTCGACCCGCCTGGCGGCGAAGACGCTCGACGTGGACCGCGTCAGCATCTGGCTATTCGTCGACGACCGCCGCGCCGTCCGCTGCTACGAGCTGTACGAGCGCGGCAGCGACGATCACTCCGAGGGCGCCTCGATCCGGCGCGAGGACTTCCCGCGCTACTTCGCGTCGCTCGAGGAGCGGCGCATCATCGCCGCTGAGGATGCCCGGACCAACGAGGCAACGTGCGAACTGGCCGACGACTACCTCGTGCCCCTCGAGATCGTCTCCATCCTCGACGCGCCAATCTTCCGCGGCGGCGACGTCATCGGCGTGGTCTGCCACGAGAAGATCGGGGCGCGCCGTGCGTGGTCGCAGGCGGATGCCGACTTCGCCGGCTCGGTCGCCGACGCGATTGCGCTGCAGTTCGAGGGGGCCGCGCGCCGGGACGCCGAGGACGCGCTGCACGCGCACGAGGTATACGTCGCCGAGTTGCAGAAGATGGAGGCACTCGGCCGCGTGTGCGCCGGCGTCGCCCACGACTTCCGCAACCTGCTCACCGTCGTCCTGGGCCACGCCGGCCTGATCGAGGGCGACCCGGCGACGTCGCCCGCGGTGCGCGCCGAGGTCGAGCGCATCCGCCTGGCCGCCGAGCGCGGCGTGGCGCTCACCCGCGAGCTGTCGTCGTTCGGCCGCGACGACGACCGCACCGGCCGCCCCGCGATCGTGCGACTGCGCGACGTGGTCGACAGCTTCTCGGAGATCCTGCGTGGCGCGGTGGGTCGCATGCATCCCATCGTGATCGAGCATGCCGGCGGAGACGGCCGCGTGCTGGTCAGCCCCGCGCAGATCGAGCGCGTTCTCCTCAATCTGGGGATCAACGCCCGGGACGCGATGCCGGAGGGCGGCACGATCACCCTCCGCACCTACGAGAAGAAGGTCCCGGACGGCGGCGAGCATCCCGGAGCCTATGTCGTCCTCGACGTCGTCGACGCCGGTGTCGGCATGGACGAAACCACCCGGACCCGCCTGTTCGAGCCGTACTTCACCACCAAGCCCGTTGGCAGCGGCACGGGCCTGGGCCTGTCGATCGCCTACCGGATCGTCGACCACGCCGGGGGGTTCATGCACGTCGAGAGCGCGCCGGCAAAGGGCACGACGATGAGCGTGTACCTGCCGCGAGTGGCCGGTTGATGCGGAGAGCCCGCATCGTGTTCTGGCTCGTCGCGATTCCCGTCCTGGTGACCACCATCGTCTACGCGGTCTCGGACACGGCCCGCCGCCGCAGCGCGCGCGACGTCGCGCGTCGGCGCCAGGACGACACGCGGGCGCTCGCAGCGACGCTGGCCGCCGTGCCGTGGGCGGCGCGTGCCGACTCGATCGACGGTCGGATCGCCGGCCGCGCGGCCCAGTGGACCGTCCACGGTTCGCAGGGCGACGCCGTCACCTCCGCCCGCGTCTACGAACTCGGGCGCGGCGGCCTGGCCTACGGCGACTCGCTCGTGCGCCCGCTGCGCATCGACGAGTCGATCGACCAGGGCGATTCCGGCCGGGCCGAACGCGTGTACTATCTCGACCATACGCTTCCGCGGGACCACGATCTGGCGCTCGTGCGCGAGAACTCGGTCCGCGTCCGCATCGACGGGCCGACGAGCGGGAACGACACGCTCGCGGTCGAAGTGCTGTTCGATGGAGCCGGCGACGTCATCGCGTCGCGCAAGAGCGTCAACGGTGTACACGTCGCCCTGACGCCGGCGGACGTTCGCGCGCTGCGCGCCAATCACGAGCGGGTCAGGGGGATGTTTCACTGATGCCGTACACCATCGACATCCAGCCCGCGCGACGCCGCGCCGTGGTGACCGGGACCGGCTCGTCCGATATCGCCGAAACGATGGCGACAATGCGTCGGCTCGCCGCCGAGCCGGCCTACGAGTCGACGTTCGGGATCTACTGCGACATGCGCGAACTCGACTACGTGGCCAGCTTCGAGGACCTGATCGTGGTGCGCGACGGCTTCGACGCGCTGAAGGCCTCTTATGCCGGCCCGATCGCGATCCTCGTGCCGAACCTGCTGCAATACGGCATCGCCCGGACCATCTCGGGCTTGACGGGGTTGATCGGCATTCGCATCGAGGCGTTTCGCGAACCCGCCGAGGCCGACGCCTGGCTGGCGGCCGAAATGGACCGATCCCGCCCCACGACCTGATCGCGCGCGCCTACCCGGTCGCCGTCGCTCCGCCGCAACTCGATCCCGCGCCAGCGGTGCAGCCGAAGCAGTGAGGCCCCGTGACGATGGTCCGCGCCTCGAGCGCCCCGCGCGCGAAGTCGCGCACGTGCCCGGGTGCACCCCCGGACGTGTCGACGCCCAGCTCGAGCATCTGGTTGAAGTCGCAGTCGAACAACCGCCCGTCCCAGCCCACCGAGATCGTGTTCCGGCACATCACGCCCGCCGCCGCCGCGGGGTTGTAAGCCGCGACCAGTCGCGCCATGTAGTCGTCCAGGTTCTCGCTGTCGACCAGCCACTCGAGAAATCGCGAGATCGGCAGGTTGGTCAGCGTGTACAGAGCGTCGAAGTGCACGCCGTGCGCCCGCTCGAGCTCGCGCTTCCACTCCACCTCGAGCGCGGCCTGGGCGCCGGGCAGGAACGCCCCCACGGGATTGGTCACCAGCACCAGCCGCCGCTTGGGGTCGCCCGCGCCGTACCCCGCGGCGTTGAGACGGCGCAACGCCGCGATCGACCGCTCGTACACGCCTTCGCCCCTCTGCCGGTCCGTGCCGGGCGCCCGATAGTGCGGCAGCGAGCACACGACCTCGACCTCGTGCCGGGCAAAGAACGCCGGCAGGTCCTGGTGCGCAGCCGTCTCGAGCACGGTGAGATTGCAGCGGTCGATGACGTGCCGGCCGAGCTCGTGACAGCGCTCGACGAACAAGCGAAAGTGCGGCCACAGTTCGGGCGCGCCGCCGGTGATGTCGACGATGGGAATGTCCGTGACCGCAAGCGCGGCGAGGCACTCCTCCATCGTCGCTTCGCTCATTGCCTCGCGACGGTCGGGCCCCGCATCGACGTGGCAGTGCCGGCACGCCTGGTTGCACACCTTGCCGACGTTGACCTGGAGCACGTCGATGCCGGTGGGCCGGAGCGGCGCAAGGCCACCGGCGGCCAGCGCCTGCTCGAACGTGCGCGCCAGCGGCAACGCGTCGAGGATCGCCCGTTGCGCAGCGGCGTCCGCCAGGGGCGCCCGGCGCGCCTGCAACGAGCGCACGGCCGGCGGAGCGTTCGCAGGCACGGTCAGAGCGCGAGCTTGTCGGCGTGGCGGCGCATCTGCACGCCGTGAACCAGCGAGGCGCCGCCGCGGATCGCCGCCGAGACGTGCACCGCCTCGGTCATCTGCTCGAGGTCGGCGCCCTTCGCCAGGGCGTCCTTGCTGTAGGCCTCGATGCAGTAGGGGCACTGCACCGCGTGCGCCACGGCCAGCGCGATCATGGACTTCTCGCGGGCCGACAGCGCGCCCTCGGCGAAGACCGCGTCGTACCAGGCGAAGAACTTTTCGGCCAGGGCCGGGGCGTGATCGCCGATCGTGCCGAACTTCGACAGATCCTGAGCGCAGTAGTGGACGTCGTTCATGGGGTGGCCTCCGGAAAGGAAGTACGCGCCCAGCCGTGCGCCGTGACGAGAGCATTGACGCGCTCGCGGATCGTGTCCCGGATGGCGCGAACTTCGGCGAGCGAACGATCCTTCGGGTCCGGCAGCGCCCAGTCCTCGAGCTCGAGTCCGGGAACGAACGGACAGGTCTCGCCGCAGCCCATGGTGACCAGGCGGGAGGCCGTGGCGGCCAACTCGGACGTGAGCATGCGCGGCTGTGCTCCCCGCAGGTCGATCCCCAACTCGAGCATCGTCTCGGCCACGACCGGGTGGACGTGCGACCCCGGCGCGGTGCCGGCCGAGATGCCACGGGCCTGCGCGGGATCGGCGAGCTGGTTGAAGAACGCAGCGGCCATCTGCGAGCGGCCGGCATTGTGAGTGCAGGCAAAGAGGACGGTCTTCATCGGAACCACCAGCGGGCGAGGGGAATCGCCACCGCCCCGCCGAGGACCTGCGCCACGATGAAGCCGGGCACGTCCGCGGGGCGAATCCCGGTGAACGTGTCGGTGCAGGCGCGGGCGATCGTCACGGCGGGGTTGGCGAACGACGTGGACGAGGTGAACCAGTAGGCGCCCGCGATCCACGCGCCGACCACCGCCCCGGTGACGTGGGCAGGCCGCCCTGCCATCCCGGCGATGATCACCACGAGCGCGCAAGCCGCAAGCGCCTCGCTCATCAGGAGAGGGAGACCGGCGCGCACGTTCGTCGAGGCGGCGAGGACGGGCTCGCCGAAGATCCCGTTCGCCGTGATGACGCCGAGCAGCCCGCCGCCGAGCTGGGCGAGCACCAGGACACCGGCTCGAGCAGCGCCCATCCTGCGCTCGAGCGCCTCGCGCAGGGTCACGAGTGGATTCATGTGCGCGCCCGATACCGGCCCGAAGACGGTGATCAGGGCGAAGAGTGCACCGGCGGTGGCGATGGCATTGGCCAGCAGGGCGATCGCGGCGTTCCCGCCGGACAGGCGGTCGCCCATGATCCCGGATCCCACGACGGCCAGCACGAGGAGCGCCGTGCTCACGGCCTCGGCGGCGACGGCGGCCGAACCGCTGCGGGCGCTCACGCCGCGGGCAGGTTCGGCGAGCGCGGCGTGCGCGGCGGCCCCGCGACGTAGCGCTTGTGCAGCCGATCGAACGCGAAACCGAAGATCGCGGCAATGAACAGGAGTGCCAGCACCGGCGCCAGCACCGCAACGACCGCGATCACGGTCGAGACCACGTCCTCGACGAACGACAGGATCGGGTTGAGCACCGTGCCCGTGGTCAGGGTCGACAATGCGCGCGCCTTGGCCTTGGCCAGGTGCACGCCGGTCGCCACCGTTCCACCGACCGCAAGACCCAGCAGCGTCGCGTGAAAGGGGGAGAGCTGCACGAACATCGCCGCCGCGACGATGGTGCCGACCGCCGGCTTGACGATGGTCTGCACGGTGTCGAGGGCGTGATCGACCAATGGGATCTTGTCGGCCAGGGTTTCGGCGACGACGGCGACGCCGAACGTGATCAGTGCCATGTCGGTGGCGAGCCAGTGGTAGCCCTCCCCGATCTCGAAGCGCCCCAGGCGCGCGGCGATCCCGAGGACGAGCAGCGGCAGGAACGCGCGCATGCCCGCGGTCGCGGCCAGCGCGATGCCGGCGGCCGCGTACGTGATCATCACCCAGGTGTTCGAGAAGTCGACTTGCGACATGTCCAACGTCGTGCCTCCTGCTTCCGAGACGAAACGAGAACGGGGGGCCCGCCTGAGCGAGCCCCCCGGATCATCGCACGAACGATGTTGCGCGTCAGCGACCGCCGCGACCGCCCCGGGATGCGGGGGGATCCCCGGCCGCGTCGGCACGTCCGCCCGCCGCGCCACGATCGGTCGTCGGGTTGCGCTCGGTGCGCGGCTCCTCCGGACGGGCCGGCGGAGGCGGAGGCGGAGCGGGGGGCGGCGGAGGTGCAGCCGCCGCCGGCGCCTCGCGCGTCCGCGAAGGTCCTTCGCTCGCCTGCGCCTGGCTGGCCTGCCACTCGCGGGCCCAGCGCTCGTTCTGCTCCTTGACGGAGTTCGCCTGCTCCTCACTGGTCCGCCGGGCCCACCCTTCGTGCGCCTCCGCGTTCGCCCGCTCGCGGGCGCGGAGACGATCCCGCGCCGCCACGGCGTTGGCTCGGCGGGTCGCCACGGAGTTCGCCGCCGTGCCGCCGCGCACGGCGACTCCCGGACGCGCCACGCCGGCGGTCGCATCGGGAGTCCGGGCACGACGGACTTCCACCGGCGCCGGGATCGTGCGCGCGAGTCTCTCGCCGAGAGTCTGCGTGTTCTCGGACGCGCGGATCGCGGGCGGACCCGCCGGATTGCGCATGCGACCGGCGCTGCCGACCGCGAGGCGCTCGCCGGAGACGGCATCGGGCCGGCCGCCCTTGGGCGGAGTGATGCCGCCGCCGCGGAAGCGCGGACCCTCGTCCCACACCGTGGGCCCGTGGCCGGGCTGCACGGTGTAGCCGATCTCGGTCCAGTAGCCGGGGTCGTAATACGTGTGGCAGTAGTAGGACGAGTACTCGTACCAGTTGTACGGGTATGCGTAGTACTCGTCGTACGCGGGACGCCAGCCGAAGGCGTAGTAGGACGGCCAGTACGAAGCCGCATAGCCCGACGACCAGAACGAGAAGTAGTACGGGTCATCGAAGTAATAGCGCGAGAGCGGTCCGTAGTAGTAGCCGAACGAGAACACCAGCGGCGTGGGGCCATCACCGATTTCGCCGCCGCCCTGGCCGTACTGCGCGTCGAGAGGGGAGACGTAACCGTTGCCGGTCTCTCCACCGACCGTGCCGCCCGCACCGTAGACGTCGCCCGCCAGCCACGCCCTGCCGGCCGCGGGATCGAGCATCGCCGTGATCACGTGCTCGCTCACGCCGGCGACCCTGAGGTCGACGATCTCCTCGGCGCTCAACTCGAAGCTGCGACCATCGTCGACGATCAACTGCACGATCGTGCGTTCCTCAACGTTCTTCTGCGTGAGTTCGAAGATGTCATCGTAGTCGACCGCCCAGGCCGCCGAAGCTGCGAGGACGGTCGCGACCACGACCGAAAGTCCGAAGCGCAGGATGGATCTCACGTTGTCCGCCTTTCCGTGACCGGGCCCCGGGCGGGCGGCCTTCCCGACGACGGACGCCTTAACGACCGCGCCCGCCGCCTCCACCGCCGCGGACGTTCCCACCACCATCGCCGCGCTCACCGCCGCCGCCATCGCCGCGTCCACCTTCGCCACGGCGCGGGGCGCTGCTGCGACCGCCGCCGCTCGGAGCGCTTCGTGCGGTGCTCCCGCCGGAGTTACCGCCGCCGCGCGACTGCGGCGTGGCGACCGACGGGCGTCCGTTCGAACGACCGGTGGCGTGCGGGGTCTGGGACACGCGACCGCTCTCGCGGCCCCCGCGGTAGACCCGCGCCTGGTCAGACGATTCGCCGCGCGCGGCGCGTCCGGCCGCCGTGCCCCGTCCGCCCCGTGCCACGCGATCCGCGCTTTCGCGCAGCGTCCGCGGCTGGGAGGAGCGGGCGACACGATCACCTCCGGCGCTGCGGCTCGAACGGCGCGTCGCGCTCGCCTTCGACTCACCGGCCACGTCGCTCGAGGAACCGCGGATCACGCGGGCGCTCGACGACCGCGCGGACGGCGTGCGCGCTCCCGGGGTGGCGATGCTGCGGCCGCTGCTGCGCTCGCTGCTGCTGCGCCCGGCGCTCGATCCGTCCGCGACACGGACGCTACGATCGGTCGCACCGCGGCCGTTCCCGGCTTCGCGAATCGCCGGCGGTCCCGACGGGTTGCGCTGACGTCCGGCGCTGCCGGCGACCAGGCGCGTGCTCGCCACCGATCCATCCGGACGTCCGCCCTTGGGCGGAACGATGCCGCCCCCACGGAAGCGCGGTCCGTTGTCCCACACCGTGCGGCCATAACCCGGCTGCACGTTGTAGCCGTTGTACGCCCAGTAGCCCGGGTCGTAGTACGAGTGGCAGTAGTAGGACGAGTAGCCGTAGTAGTTGTAGGGATAGGTGTAGTACCAGCTGTAGGAGGGGCGCCACCAGTACGAGTAGTAAGACGGCCAGTACGAGTACGAGTAGCCGGCGGACCAGAACGGGTAGTAGAATGGGTCGTTGTAGTAGTAGTTCGACAGCGGCCCGTAGTAGTAGCCGAACGAATAGACGAGCGCCGTGCTGCTGACGCCCGCGCTGTACCCGCTGCTGTACGCCTGGTCGAGCGACGACTGGTAGGCATCGCCTCCGCCGTAGCTCGCGCCGCCGCCGGTCCCACCGGCGAGCCACGCCTTGCCAGCGGCAGGATCGAGCATGGCGTCAATCACGACACTGCTCACGCCGGCGGCGCGGAGGTCGGCCAGCTCGTCCTCGCTCAACTCGAAGGCGCGGCCGTCGTCGACGATCAGCTGCACGATCGTGCGCTCGGTGACCTTGCGTTCCGTGAGCTCGAAGATGTCGTCGTACGTGACGGCCCAGGCCGCCGAAGCGGCGAGCACCGTCGCGAGAACGACCGAAAGTCCCATGCGCAGGATGGATCTCACGACAACCGCCTTTCCGGGGTCGGGCCCCGTCGTGGCCGCTTGCCGAAGGCGGCCGGCCCGCGATTGCGGGCCCATGAACCGTGAGAACAAGTCTACTCTCGCCCGGTCCCTACGGGCGGCCGATGTTTTCCCAGGTGTTCGAGTCCAGGTTGTAGAGCCAGCACGACCCGCCGCGGGTGACGATGAAGCCGAAGCCCTCCATGCGCACGACCTCGGTGACCACTACCGGCAACGGCAACACCTTGCGGGTCTCCCCGTCGAGCCGGAACGACTCGTCGATGGTCACCCACTGCTTGCGCTCGGGACGCCACTGGTAGAGCTTGCCGTCGGACTTGAGCACGCCGCCGACGCCGTACGTGGCCACGATCGCCGTGCCGGTCGAGGCCGCCTCGGCGGAACGACCCGCCCCGGCGCCGCCGGACAGGGTGAACGCGACGACGAGGGCGAGACCGGCCAGCGCGAGCCGAGCGACCAGGGCGAAACGGGGACGGATCATGGCGTCGAACCTCCGCAGGAAAGTGTCCGAGAATCTGGAATGCAAGGGTCGGGCCGAACGCCCATCCCCACGGATTGGACGAGCGGACCCGGCTGTCGGGAACGGAAAACTCCAATGATTCACGAAAATTCCGGGAGTTCGGCTCCAGGCGTAGCCACCGGGGCGGCCGGCCGCACGGTCGTCCTGTTCGACGGAGTGTGCGATCTGTGCGACACCGGCATGGCGTGGTTACGACGCCGCGACACGCTCGGGCGGCTCGAGTTCGTGCCCTACCAGGCGCCGGAGGTCGCGGTCCGTTTCCCGGATCTCGACCCGGCACGGCTGGCGCAGGCCCTGCACGTGATCACCCCCGATGGGCGGGTGCACGTCGGCGTCGACGCGGCGGGGCCGTTGTTCGCCCGGCTCCCGGGATGGGGAGGGATCGCGCGCCTGCTCGCCCTGCCCGGGGTGCGCGCCGTCGCGCGGCCGCTCTACGGGTGGATCGCGGCCCGGCGACACATTTCCTTGACATCACACGGCGGGGAGGACTAGCGTTCTCGTCGCAGCGGGCAGGGAGGTCTCCCTGGCACGGAGCTCCCCACCCGACCCCAAGGGTCTCGACGCTGCGCGGGATCCGAGAGTTGAGATCGCACGAGGTGATCGGCGAGCGAGGCGATCCCGAAACGATCTTCGGCCTCAGGGAAGGGGCTGCATGCGACGCGCGATCGTCCGCCCGGGATGGTTCCTCCCGCGCGTCGCACCCCCGGTGGCTCCTCCACGCGGGCGTCCCGCTAGAGCCAGCGCCGACTCCGGAAGAACAGGATCATCCCCAGCGCGGTCACGGCCATCACCCCCATCGAGATCCAGAACCCCAGCCTCGTCCCCGTGCCCGGATAGTCCACGTTCATTCCGTAGATGCTCGCGATCAGTGTCACCGGAACGATCACGACCGTGATCGCGGTGAGCACCTTCATCACCTCGTTGAGCTGGTTCGACACCTGGCTGACGTAGATGTCGAGAATGGTGGCCAGCTCGTCGCGGAACGAGTCGAGCATCTCGCTGATGCGCGCCATGCGATCGAACACGTCCCGCAGGTAGGGGCGGATCTCGGGCCGGATGCCCGGGTACTCGTCGCGCGTCATGGCGAGGATGGTGTCGCGCTGCGGGCCGACGACGCGACGGATCGCCGCGGTGCCGCGCTTGAGCTGCAGGATCTCGGCGAGCAGGCGGCGGTTCGGGCGCTTGAGCACCCGCTCCTCGAGCGAATCGAGGTGCGTGTGCACCATTTCGATGATGGGCAGGTAATTGTCGACCATCACGTCGAGAATGTAATAGAGCAGGTGGTCCGGTCCGCGCGACAGGAGGTCGCCGCGACGCCGGAGCAGCGCGCGCGCGCGCTCAATCCCGCGGGTGTCTTCCTCGTGGTAGGTGACCAGGTAGTTCTTCGCGATGAGGACGTCGAGTTCCTTGAGCACCGGCTCCTGCATCGGGTCTTCCCATCGCGCCGAGTGGAGCGCGATGTAGAGGTAGTCGCGGTAATCGTCGACCTTCGGGTGGTTGATGTCGACGACGCAGTCCTCGACCGCCATCGGGTGGAACGTCAGCGATGGGGCGAGTGCGGCGAACCCGGCCTCGCCTGTGTTCTGCAGGTCGATCCACAGGCGCGCGTCGGGGTCGGCCAGGAGGGCCGGAAGGTCGGACAGCGGGCGCTCTTCGGCGTGGTCGCCGCGCGCCGTCATGAGCAACGTGCGTGGTTCGGCGGGCGGGTGTTCGGGTTCGGGGTGCATGGCCCGCGACCTTACACTGCGCGCGTGCTAGGATGCGCCGTATTTGATCCCGCCCAACGACCCATCGGAGGCCGCATGTCCACCGTGCTCGAACTCGATCCGCGCCTGTCGCCCGATGTCCGCGCCCTTGCCGACGAAGTGGTCGCGCTGCGCCGGGATTTCCATCGCCATCCCGAACTGCTGTTCGACCTGCCCTACACCAGCGGCAAGGTCGCCGACTATCTCAAGGGCCTCGGCCTCGAGGTGCGCACCGGCATCGGCGGCTCGGGCGTCGTCGCGCTGCTGAAGGGCGGGCAGCCCGGCCCGACCGTGCTCTACCGCGCGGACATGGACGCGCTGCCGCTGCTCGAGGAGACCGGCTACGACTTCGCTTCCGAGACGAAGGGGATGATGCACGCCTGCGGCCACGACGGGCACACCGCGGTGGCGCTGGTCATGGCGCGCATCCTGACCGCACGCCGCGAGCGCCTTACCGGCACGATCGCGTTCCTGTTCCAGCCGGCCGAGGAGGGCGGGGACGGCGCCGGCGCGATGATCAAGGACGGCGTGCTCGACTGGGTGAAGCCCGACGCCTGCTACGCCATGCACCTCAACAACGATGACCCGGTCGGCGTCATCGGCGTGCGTGAGGGCGGTGTCTACGCCAGCTCCAACGAGTTCACGATCCGCCTGCACTCGAAGGGCGGGC
>JBKJNH010000179.1:0-15485 GCA_046596055.1 Candidatus Eiseniibacteriota bacterium | reverse complement strand
CCGGAGCAGGCGCACCAGGCCGACGAGTTCGTGCCCGTCGCGAACCTGTCCCGCGCCTACGACGTCCTCCACGCGTTCGTCTCGCTGGAGCCGGCCGCCCGCGTGGCTCGCGAACCCGCATGAACGACGCGGGCCGGCCGGCGAACCCGGTCCTCGCACGCTTCGCAACCTATCCCTTTCTCGAACTCGAGCGCCGCAAGGCCGCGGCTCGCGCGCGCGGCGTCGACGTCATCGACCTGTCGATCGGCGACCCGCGCGAGGTGACGCCGTCGTTCATCGTCGAGGCGCTGCGGGGCGGTGTACCGTCGCGGTCCGGCTATCCGACGGTCGCAGGGCCCGCGTCGCTGCGGCTTGCAATCGCCGCGTGGTGCGCGCGACGATTCGGCGCGGTGCTCGATCCTGAAACCCAGATTCTCCCCCTGAATGGCTCGAAAGAAGGTGTGTTCAACGTGCACCTGGCGCTGGTCGACCCCGCCGGGCCGCGGCGGCGCGTCGTCTTCGGCGCGCCGGCGTACCCGGTGTACGAGCGGGGCGCGGCTCTCGCGGGGGGCGTGCCGACGGTGTTGCCGTTGGAGGAGTCGCGCGGGTACCTGCCGGACCTTGCGGGTGTTCCCGCCGCGATCTGGGACGAGACGGCGATCCTGTGGCTCAACTATCCGCACAATCCGACTGGTGCCTGCGCTTCGCTCGAGTTGTACGCACAGGCTCTGGCGCTCGCCGCGCGTCATGGCTTCTGCGTGGCGAGCGACGAGGCGTACTCGGAGTTGGGATTCGGCGGCACGCCGCCGGCCTCGTTGTTGTCCGTGGGGACGGACGGCGCCCTCGTCTTCCATACGCTGTCCAAGCGCTCGGCGATGACGGGATTCCGGTCGGGCTTCGTGGCGGGGGACCCGCGGCTGATCGCCTCGTTCCGCGAGTTGCGCCCGAGCCTCGGGGTGGCCACGCCCGATTTCGTCCAGGCCGCCGCCGAAGTGGCCTGGAACAACGAGGCGCACGTGGTGGACTTGCGCGCACTGTTCGCCGCACGGCGGGCGGAGGCGCTCGAGTTCTTCGCCGGTGCGCCGGCCCGGGCCGGTTTTCGCGTGGTGCCGAACGAGGCGACCTTCTACCTGTGGGTGGCGGTGCCGACCGGAGTCTCGTCGGCGTCGGTCGCAACAAAGTGGCTCGACGAGGCGGGTGTCGCGGTCGTGCCCGGGGAAGCGATGGGGGATGCCGGGGAAGGCTTCGTGCGCATTGCGCTCGTGCCGCCGATCGAGGAGTGTCGCCGGGCGTGGGTACGACTCGCTGGTTCGATGGGGGTGGATCGATGACCGAGAACGAGTTTGCAGCGCTGCATACCGCCGTCGAGGACGTGTGGCCGGATCCTGCTGCACGCAAGTCACCTGCCGGTCGTGACGCCGGCCGCGCCGTCCTGGCTGCGCTCGATCGCGGTGCGATCCGGGTCGCGGAGCCGATCGAGCCCCCTGCGAACGGCGTTTCACCGGACGCGCCTTCCCAGTGGCGCGTACACGCCTGGGTCAAGCAGGGGATCCTCCTGTATTTCCACAACGAGGAAATGACGGACTCCGCCGCCGGCCCGATGCACTTTCGCGACAAGGTGCCGGTCAAGTCCGACCTCGCCGCGGCCGGCGTGCGCGTGGTTCCGCCCGGGGTCGCGCGTTACGGATGCTATCTCGAGCCTGGCGTGATCATGATGCCGGGCTACGTGAACGTCGGCGCGCGTGTCGGCTCCGGAACGATGGTCGACACCTGGGCCACCGTCGGCTCGTGCGCGCAGGTCGGGCGGGGTGTGCACCTCTCGGGTGGCGTGGGAATCGGTGGGGTGCTCGAGCCGCCGCAGGCACAGCCCGTGGTCATCGAGGACCACGCGTTCATCGGCTCGCGCTCGATCGTGGTCGAGGGGGTGATCGTCGAGAGCGGAGCCGTGCTCGGCGCGAACACGGTGCTGACCGCTTCCACGTCGATCATCGATGTGACCGGCGCCGCACCCGTGATCACGAAGGGCCGCGTTCCGCGCAACAGCGTCGTCATTCCCGGCTCGTGGCCGAAGGTGTTTCCGGCAGGGACCTTCCAGGTCCCGTGCGCTCTGATCATCGGCCGGCGCAAGGCCTCGACCGATCTCAAGACCTCCCTCGAGGATGCACTTCGCGAGCACGACGTCGCAGTTTGATGTCGAACTCCGTCCCCGCAGGCGGGTAAGCTCAGGACGATCGCCCCCGATCCATGCTGCGCTACCCGCCCCCGTGGACGGGTGCTCCATGCTTGCATACACGTTGACCAACCTCAGCGACGCGGCGCTCATTCGCGATCTCAAGGCCCTGCTCCAGAGCGATCGCGCCACCACGGCGGCTCTTCTCGCCCATATCGCAGAAGTGGATGCGCGCCGCCTCTACGCGCCGGCCGGCTATTCCTCGATGTTCGCCTATTGCGTTGGGGAGCTCCGCCTCTCGGAGGGCGGGACCTACAAGCGCATCACGGCTGCCCGGGCTGCCCGGAAGTATCCAATCCTCTTCCGATTGGTCGCCGAGGGCCGGCTCCACCTGACGGCGATCAAGTTCCTGGCTCCGCACCTGACGCCCGGCAATGCGGGAGAGTTGATCGCCAGCGCGGTCGGGCTGAGCTCCGCCGCTCTCGAGATGATGCTCGGACAGCGCTTCGGCCGCGAGGACGAACCGACCCGGATCGGCGTGGTCAAGGCCGTCGTGCAGAAGCCCGAAGGACTTCTCGAACAGGCATTTGCGGCCGCATCCTCGACTTCGTCTCAACTGGTCGCAAGACCAGTTGACCCCGGTGTGGGTCCTCGGGCACAGGCCGAGCCCGCCGGGGCGGACGGTGGGGAACCGAGGGCCTTGTCGGCCTCGCCGACCGCGACCGTCGATCTGGCGCCTCGTTACCGACTCGAAGTCACCATCGATCAGGCGACATTCGACAAGTTGGCCCACGCGCAAAGCCTGCTGAGCCACTCGATTCGACCGGGAGATGTCGCCCGGGTGCTGGAGAAGGCCCTCGACGCCCTGATCTCGCACGTCGAGAAGCGAAAGGTCGCGGCGACGACGGCGCGGCCCCAGGCCCGGGCGCGAAACGCTCGCGCCGTGGCCGCCGCACGACGCATTCCTGCAGGCGTACGCCGTGCCGTCTGGGCCCGGGACGGAGGGCAGTGCACTTTTCTCGGCGAGACCATGCAACGCTGCCGATCGCGCAGCTTCCTCGAGTTCGACCACGTCGAGCCGGTGGCGCGCGGAGGCCTCGCAACGCTCGAAAACATCCGGTTGCGATGCCGGACTCACAATCAGTACGAGGCCGAGCGGGTCTTCGGAGCGAGATTCATGGCTGAAAAGCGCGGAGGAAGGCGCGGGCCGACGGAAGAGGCGGCGCCGACAAGCGGGCCGCTCATCTCACCGGAGGAGGAACCACACCTCGTGCGCGACGCCCTGGGCTGAGGATCCGGATCAACAGCAGCCCCGCGACGAATCCGCCGACGTGGGCGAGGTACGCCACGCCGCCGCCTTCCCTTGGCGCCAGGAGCGAGCCGGCGCCGACGACAAACTGGAACACGGCCCACATGCCGATCACCAGCAGCGCGGGAACAGGCCGAACCTGGAATCCGATGAGAACGTGCACTGCATTGCGTGGGAACAGCAGGAGGTAACCGGCGAGCACACCGGAGATGGCGCCCGAGGCTCCCAGGCTCGGAATCGTCGAAGCGGGTGCGGTAAGAATGTGCGCGAGCGACCCGAGGGCCCCGGCCGCGAGGTAGAAGCCGAGGAACGCGAAGTGCCCGAGCACGCTCTCGACGTTGTCGCCGAAGATGCCGAGGTAGACCATGTTGCCGATCAGGTGCATCCAGCCCGCGTGGAGGAACATCGAGCTCACGATCGTCCACGGCACGGGACCGCCGAGGCCCGCCCCGCGGGTGTAGTCGGCGGGGATCACCGCGCCTTGCGTGATCATCGCCTCGAGCCCGCCCTGCGAGTTGGCGAACAGCTCGGCCAAGAAGACCAGCACGTTCAACGCCACGAGCCCGATCGAGACGTAGGGCACGCGCGTTCGGCGGCTGTTGTCGTCTCCGATCGGGATGAACACGGCGCCTCCGGACCCGGGAAAGCCAGAGCCTAGCACACGCCACCGTCGCCCTTGTGCGCCCGCGCGCGGGGTTCTAGAGTGGCGCTTCCATGGCCACCATGACCCGATCCCGGACCCCATGCCCGCACACCAAGGGCCCCGTATGGCACTGATCCGCCTCGAAGGCCTCTCGCTGTTTGGCCGGCATGGTGCCACCGTGGGCGAGCGGCGCGTCGGCACCCGGCTCGACGTCGACGTCGAGGTCGAGCTGGACACGATTCGAGCCGAGAAAAGCGATCGCCTGGCCGACACCGTGTCGTACGACCGGATCGAGTCCCTGGTCCGGAAGGTGGTCGAGGACGAGTCGTTCCGACTGCTCGAAGCGCTTGGAGCGCGGATCGCCACCCAGTGCATCGAGAAGCTCGGGGTCGCGAGGTGCACGGTGGCCCTGACCAAGCAGAACCTGGCGTGGCCCACCGGCGGCTGCGTCACGGTCGAGGTGACGCGCACGTCGAAGGCGCCGCGGGCCACGAAGCCCACCGGCCGGCGCGGGACGGGAAGAACATGAAAGCCTACGTCGGCCTGGGCTCGAACCTGGGCGACCGCGAGAGCCAGATTCGCACCGCGATCGAGCAGATCGCGCTGCTCCCCGAGACCCAGCTCGTGCAGGGCTCGTCGCTGTACGACACGACGCCGGTCGGCGAGCTCGACCAACCCAACTTCCTGAATGCGGTCGCCGTGTTCGAGACCGAGTTGGAACCGAAGGTATTCCTCTGGAATCTGCTCCTGATCGAGCGGCGCCTCGGACGCGTTCGCCGTGCGGACAGCCGCTACGGCCCCCGCACGATCGACCTCGACCTCCTGCTGCATGGCGACACGATCCTCGACGAGCCCGGGATCACGCTGCCCCATCCCGAGATCGCCCGTCGCGCGTTCGTTCTCGTGCCCCTGGCCGAGGTCGATCCGCACCTCGTCCACCCGGCGCTGGGCGTGCCGGTCTCCACGCTGCTCGATCGCGTCGAGGCGCGCCCCTCGATCCGGCGCACGAGCAAGCTCTGGTGAGCGCGCGTGAGGGGGAGAACCGTTACATCGTCGTCGAGGGCGTGATCGGCGCCGGCAAGACGAGCCTCTCCCGGCTCCTGACCGAGCGACTCCAGGCCCGGTTGCTGCTGGAGGAAGTCGAGGAGAACCCCTTCCTGAAGGACTTCTACACCGACCGCGCGCGCTATGCGTTCCAGACGCAGATGCACTTCCTGTTCAGTCGATATCAGCAACAGCGCGAACTGCGGCAGCAGGACCTGTTTCAAGAGAAGACGGTCTCGGACTATCTGTTTCAGAAGGACCGCATCTTCGCGAACCTGAACCTGTCCGACAAGGAACTGTCCCTGTACGAGAAGGTCGTCAGCTGGCTGGAACTCGAGGTGACGCGTCCCGATGTCGTCGTGTACCTGCAGGCGGGCACCGACACGCTCCTCGAACGCGTGGCCAAGCGCGGCCGCCCCTTCGAGCGCGACATGGACCGCGACTACATGCAGGCCTTGAACGAGGCGTACAACTACTTTTTCTTTCATTACAGTGAAGCCCCAACCCTGATTGTGAATACCAACGGCATCGACTTCGTTAGGAATCGAGCCGATCTCGAGGATCTCGAAGCCCGGATCCTGGCTCACCATGACGGCACCGTCTATTACACGCCGATGCCATCGAAGGACCGTCGGCGCATGCTGCTCGACGCGCCGGAGTCGCCGCCGGAGACGCCGCCGGAGACGGTTGCGGAGGGCGCGCCGTCGGCCGACTCCGACCCACGGCCCGCGCCCGTCGCCCCGGCGCCCGACCATGACCCCATCGCCTCGCGCAAGCGGCCGAAGACCAAGCGCGCGTCACGCGGCAAGTCACCCGTGCGGGGGAACTAGATGAGTGATCGCTTCACGGCGCCGGCCATCCGGGCCCTCAAGGTGGATGGAAAGAAGATCGTCTGCGTGACGGCGTATGACTATCCGTCGGCACGCCTCGTGTCGGAGGCGGGCATCGAGCTCCTGCTGGTCGGCGACTCGTTGGGCATGGTCGTGCTCGGTTACGATTCCACGCTGCCGGTCACGATGGAGGACATGCTCCATCACGTGAAGGCGGTGACGCGGGCGAAGCCGCGCTCGCTCGTGATCGGCGACCTGCCGTTCATGTCGTACCAGACCGGACCGATCGACGCGCTGCGAAATGCCGGCCGCCTGGTGCAGGAGGGCGGCGCCGACGCCGTGAAGCTCGAGGGCGGCGCGCGCGTGGCCGAGGCGGTGCGCGCGATCGTCGAAGCGGGCATCCCGGTCATGGGCCACCTTGGCCTCACACCGCAGAGCGTGCTGGCGATGGGGGGCTACCGGGTGCAGGGCAAGGGCGACGAGGCCGCGGCCCGGCTCCTCCGTGAGGCGAAGCTGCTCGAGTCGTGCGGTGCCTTCGCGCTCGTGCTCGAGGGCATCCCGCGCGCGCTGGCGAGGGATGTCACCGCGGCGCTCACGATCCCGACGATCGGGATCGGCGCCGGCCCCGACTGCGACGGGCAGGTGCTGGTGTGGCACGACTTCCTGGGACTCGGGCAGGGGCACGTGGCGAAATTCGTGCGGCGCTTTGCGGACTTGAACGGGGCCACGGCGGCTGGACTGGCCCGCTTCGCCGCCGACGTGCGCAGCGGCGCATTTCCGACGGACGCCGAGTCGTATGGCGGGTAGGCGCCGCACGACGGGGCCGCGGGCGGTCCCGCGAGCGATCCCGTCGGTCTCCTCGGTCGAAGCGGTGCGCCGGATCGTCGCTGGTTGGCGCGTGCGAGGCGAGCGCATCGCGTTCGTCCCGACGATGGGCTACCTGCACGAGGGACACCTGTCCCTGGTGCGCCGCGCCGCGCGCGTGGCCGATCGGGTCATCGTGAGCGTGTTCGTCAATCCATTGCAGTTTGGTCCCCGCGAGGACTTCGCGGCCTACCCACGTGACTGGTCGCGGGATCGCCGGCTGTTGAGTGATGTCGCCACGGACCTGGTGTTCACGCCCCAGCCCCGGCTCTATGTCGCACCCGACCACGCGACGCGGATCTCCGTGGAGGGCGTGGCGCGTCCCCTCGAGGGCGAGAAGCGCCCGGGGCACTTCGCCGGCGTCGCGACGGTGGTTGCAAAGCTGCTGAACTCGGTGATTCCCGACGACCTGTGGCTCGGCCAGAAGGATGCCCAGCAGGTCGCCGTGGTGCGCCGCATGATGTCGGATCTCGACTCGCCGGTTCAGCTGCACGTCGGGCCGACGGTGCGCGAGCGCGACGGGCTGGCCATGTCCTCGCGCAACGTGCGCCTGACGCCGGCCGAGCGCGCGCAGGCGCCGCTGCTGTACAAGGCGCTCCGGGCCGGGCGGCAGGCTCTGCGGGATCACGGTCCCCGCGGCTCGCATGGCTCGATCGCGGCGCGGGCGCGCCTGGCCGAGCGTGCCATGTCCCGCGTGCTGGCCGGCGCCACGCTCGGGAGCGTCGACTACGCGGCCGCCGTGGATCCGCACACGTTCTATCCGCCGGTCGACGTGGCGCCGCCCCGCCGGATCCTGCTGCTCGTGGCCGTGCGCTTTCCTTCGGCGCGGCTCATCGACAACGTGCCCTTGTCCCTTGGACCCTCGCGATGAATGGATCCAGCACCACCGCCGTCATCCTCGCCGCCGGCGAGGGCAAGCGCATGCAGTCGGACCTCGCCAAGGTGCTGCATCCGATCGCCGGCAGGCCGCTGCTCGACCACGTGCTCCTCGCCTGCGAGGAAGCGGGGGTCGACCGCGCGGTCGTCGTCGTCGGAGCGCGCCGCGAGCAGGTGATCGCCTGGCTCGCCGCGCGCCCGCGCACCGCCATGGACGTCCGTTATGCGGTGCAGGCCGAACAACTGGGCACCGGCCATGCGCTGCGCTGCGCGTTTCCGGCCGTCGACGAGGGCGGGGCGCCCGCGCGGCTGGCCGTGCTGTGCGGGGATGCGCCGTTGCTCCGTCCGAACACGGTGCGGGCCCTGTTCGATGGGCATCTCGCGAGACGGGCTGCCGCCACGATCCTGACTGCCGACCTCCCGGATCCGACCGGATATGGCCGCGTGATCCGCGACGGGGCGGGCAATGTGGAGAAGATCGTCGAGCACAAGGACGCCAGCGACGCCGAGCGCGCGGTGCACGAGATCAACAGCGCCGACTACGTCTTCGACACCGAGGAGGTTCGCTCCGCGCTCGCGGCGGTGAGGGCCGACAACGCGCAGGGCGAATACTATCTGACCGACACGATCGCGATCCTCAAGGCGCGCGGTCGCACGGTCGTCGCGTTCAAGGCGGCCGATCCGCGCGAGGTGCTCGGGGTAAACACCGTCCAGCAGCTGGCCGAGGCCGAGGCCGCGCTCGCCCGGCTGGTGGCGCGGGAAGCCGGTGCGGAAGGGAGCCCCGCGTGAACCGCATCTTTGCCGGCTGGCGCATGCGCTACGTGGCGACCGCGAGCAAGACCTCGGGCTGCCTGTTCTGCGCGCTGCGGAAAAAGGGTGACGACCGCTCGCGGTGGATGCTGGAGCGCGGGCCACGGGCGTTCCTGGTGCTCAACGCGTTTCCCTACAACTCGGGCCATGTCATGGTGGCGGTGAACCGTCATGTCGGCACGATCGCGTCGCTGACCACGGCCGAACGCGACGACGTCTGGCGGCTCCTCGATCGCACCGAGCGCGCAATCCAGCGGGTCTATCGGCCCGAGGGCCTGAACGTCGGCGTGAATCTGGGCCGAGCCGCCGGGGCCGGCGTCGATGGTCACCTGCATGTGCACGTCGTCCCACGCTGGAATGGCGACACCAACTTCATGGCCACCGTGGGCGAGACGCGCGTGCTGCCGGAGGACCTGACCGCGACCTACGACCGGCTCGAGGCAGCGCTTGGGGCGCTTCGCCGGTGAGCGGTACCCCGCGCGCGCTCGTTCCGATGCTGCTCGTCGCCGTCCTCGCCTTTGGGACTTCGGCGGCATGGCAGTGGTGGGGGCCCGGCGCCTCGTCCCTCGCCACGTATGTGCCCGGAGAGACCCCGGCCGGCGGTCGGCCGCTACCGGCGCGGCCCAAGGCGCCCGCATTCGATGGGGCTCCAGTCCGGATCGAGGTGGTGAACGGATCGGGCGAGCCCGGGGCGGCGGCAAAACTGGCGTCGTATCTGCGCGAGGGAGGGTTTAATGTCGTCCTCGTGGGTTCCGGCGACCGCTATGACTACGTGCGGACGATCGTCGTGGACCGCACCGGAGACGAGAGAGCGGCCGCCGCGGTCGCCGCCTACCTCGGACCGGTGCAGCGTGTGCGCCAGCGCGCCCGCTCGGAGGCCGACGTGACGATCGTCGTCGGCCGTGACCGGGGCCGGGTGCCGTGGGGCGAGGGACGGACCGCGAAGGGAAAGGGGTGAGGCGAGATGCCGCAGATCGGAGCCACCGAGCTCATCATCATCCTGCTCGCCGTACTCGTCCTGTTCGGGGCGAACCAGATTCCGAAGTTCGCGCGCAACCTGGGCCAGGGCATGAAGGAGTTCAAGAAGGCCGCGCGTGAGCTGACCGAGGACGACAAGGACGACACCGTGCCGCCGCGCAAGGATGTAAGCTCTTCGTAGCCGGGCGATGCCCGGATGTCACAAAAGCCCTCCCCACGTCGCCGTGAGGAGGGCTTGTTTACAGTTCCCGCCGGCCGCCGGGAACTACAACGTCTCTTCCACGTCCTGCCGCCGGTCCTCGACCTTGGTGTCGGCAACGGCGCGGTCGATCCAGGCGCGCAGCCAGCGCTGCTGGCGGCTGCTCAGGAGCTGGCTCGAGAGATTCCCCTTCATCTGCTCGTACATCACCGGGTCGCCCGCCGCGGCCGCGTCCTTGCGCACGAGGTACACGCCGGTTGGCGCGGCCACGGGACCGCCGGTGGCTCCGACTGCGAGGCCGAACGCCAGTCCGACCGCGCGCGGTGCGGGGGTGAGGCGCGGATCGGGGTTCGAACGCGGGAACAGCTCGGTCGCGATCACCGCCGTGCCGGCATCGGTTGCGGCCTGCTCGAGCGACTTCCCGGCCTTGACGGCGGCGAGCA
This sequence comes from Candidatus Eiseniibacteriota bacterium, assembly GCA_046596055.1. Taxonomy (GTDB): domain Bacteria; phylum Eisenbacteria; class RBG-16-71-46; order RBG-16-71-46; family DASYSL01; genus JANPEF01. The sequence goes on along the minus strand of JBKJNH010000179.1, from coordinate 5,340 downwards.
TCTTCTCCGCATCGGCCAGTGGCTTCGCCTGGCGAAGCGTGAGCTCGACCGCGCGGCGCACGTCTTCCTTCACGTCCTCGAACGGGCGCGGACCGGCCTCGCGGCGATCGACGATCTGGACGATGACCCAGCCCGTCTCGGTGCCGTAGGCGCGGCTGACCTCGCCCTTCTTCCCGCGCACCGCCCACTGCTGGACGTGCGGCATCTGCATGAGCGACGGCTCGAACTGGCCCTGCGCGAACCACCCCGTGCTCGCCGCGACCAGCCCGCGCGCGGCGGCCAGCTCGCCAATCGGCTTCCGGGCGGCATCGGCGCGCAGCTTGCGCACGCCTTCGACATCCTTCTGCATCGACTCGGACGAGGGGCGGATGGGTTTCTGGATCTGCGCGAGGCGGACCGTGGCCTCGCCGCCCGCGGGCTGGGTCCGATTGAGCAACTTGAAGACGAAGTACGTGTTTCCGTCCCGGATGGGATCGGTCACGTCGCCGAGGTTCATTGTCGCGACGACCGGCTGCAGCGGCGCCGGGAGGCGCGAGACGGGCACGTCCTGCCCGATGTCGCCACCACGGTCCGCGAACGGCCCCTCGGACTGCTCCTTGGCGAGCTCCGCAAAGTCGCGGCCCCCGCGGGCCTCGGCGACCAGCGCGATCGCCTCGAGATGCGTCGTCGAGTCCTCGTCGCTGCCGACCGAAAGCGGGAACTGGACGATGTCGGCCTTGACCTGCGCAACGCCCTCGAACTCGCCCTTGTGGGTGTCGTAGTAGGCCTTGAGCGCGCCGTCGCCGAGCTTCGTCGTATCGACCGGAGCCATGTCCAACGGCAGCAGCACGAGCGAGACCTTCGCCTGCTCGTACTGGTTGGCGTACAGGCGCTGCAGCTCGGGCTCGGAGATCTTCACACCGGCGATGACGCGTTCCTCGAGGCGCTGCGCGGGAAGGATGCTGCGCAGGCGCTCCTCGAGGGGGGTCCAATCGATCGTGGGGTCGGCCAGCGCCGACTGCCACTTGGTCCGATCGAACTGACCGTTGGTCATGAACGCCGGATTCGAGGTGATGTCGGGCGGCGGCGTGTTCCGCGCGGCGAAGACGACTTCGGCGTCGGTGGCGGCGAAGCCGTAGCGCTTGGCGATTCCGTCGACGGAGCGCTCGGTGACCAGGTTGAACCACGCCTGCTCGCGCAGCAGGGCGCCGTCACGCCCCATGGGCTTGGTGCCGTACTGCGCCTCGTAACTGGACTGGGCCGAGGCCAGCGCATTCGCGTACTGGACCTGGCGCACTTCGCTGTCACCGACCTTGCCGACCATGTCGGTCACCTGCATCGCGCGGGACATGTCGCCGGCGCCGGAACCGAAGATGAAGATGAAGCCACCGATGAACGTGACGACCGTGCCGATCGTCAGGATCCACCACAGGGTGCGAATCCGCTTCGATCCGCTCCGAAAGTGCTTGAGCATGCGCAGGAGACTCCGCTTGAGCGACGCCGGGAGGGCCGGAGGCGGACGGACCATGCGGCCCGAGCGTCCGGCGAGGGACCCCGGATTCTAGCACGCGCAGTGCCCGCCGCTCAACGGCGCGGCGAAAGCGATGAAGTGCTTGCCTTCGCCCGCGGGGTGCGGCACGTTGTCCGCACGAAGTCTCGACTGCACTTCCCCTCCGCGAAGGCATGGACGCATGGCCGGACGCAACGCATCGGATGAAGTCCTCGCGCCCGCGTCCGCCGCCGCGGATGCCGGCGTTCCGACGCTGCCCGCCCAGGTGCTCGACGCGCTCGACCAGGTCGTCGTCGCGCTCGATCGCGATCGTCGCGTGCTCTACGCCAATCGCCGGATCGGGGAACTCCTCGGGGTCGGCCCCGAGACGCTGGTCGGCCAGGCTGCCAAGGACCTGTTCCAGGGGATCGACGCGAAGTGGCTGCGCGGCGCCTCGTCCGAGTCGCGCGACTTCCGGCTGTCGGCCGAGGGCCGCGAGGTCACGCTCAAGGCCGAGGCCGCGCAGATGCGCTCGGAGAGCGGCGAGGTGCTGGGTTCGGTCGTCCTCGCCGACGCCGTGGCCGAGACCGAGGACGGCGAGTTCCAGAAGAAGATCGATCGCCTGGTCTCCCTGGGCGAGCTCTCGGCCTACGTGGCCCACGAGATCCGCAATCCCCTGACCGGCATCCGCACGACCGTCCAGTTCGTGTCGTCAAAGCTCAAACCAAATGATGCCCGCCGGGAAGATCTGGATGACGTGATCAAGGAACTCGATCGCATCGAGCAGATCATCACCGGCCTGCTCCTGTTCGCCCGGCCGCAGAGCGGGCGTCCGTCGGCCTGTGGCATCGAGTCCGTGGTCGAAAAGACGCTGGCCGGCATCGAGCTCCAGCTGGCCGACGCGGGCGTCGCCCTCGAGCGCGACTTCGACACCGAGTTGCCCGAGCTGTGGCTCGACCCGGACCTGGTGCACCAGGTCTTTCTCAATCTGAGCCTGAACGCGATCCAGGCCATGCCCCAGGGCGGCACGCTCACGGTCAGTACCGGCATGCGCCGGTACCGGACCCGGCGCTCGTTCGTCGACGTGTCGTTCAAGGACACGGGCCAGGGGATCCCGAAGGAGGCGATGGAAAAGATCTTCGATCCGTTCTTCACGACCCGGTCCATGGGGACCGGTCTGGGTCTCTCCATTTCATTGCAGATCGTCCGGGATCATGGCGGCGTGATCACCGCCAAGAACAACCCGGCCGGTGGTGCGACGTTTCGCGTCTCCTTCCCTCTGCCGCCCGCCGAGACGGCGGAGAAGCCATGAGCCCGAACGTCGTCGTGATCGACGATGAGTTGTTGATCCGAAAGTCACTCACGCGCGTGCTCAAGGCGCGCGGATATCGGGTCGAGACCGCCGCCACCGGCTCCGCAGGTGTGGAACTGGTCGAGCGCATCCGCCCCCAGGTCGCCATTCTCGACATGCGGCTTCCCGACACGGACGGTCTCTCGGTTCTGCGCCGGGTCAAGGCGCTGGCGGCCGACACGCAGGTCATCGTCATTACCGCGTTCGGCGACGTCGACTCGGCGGTCGAGGCGATGAAGCTCGGCGCGGCCGACTTCGTGCGCAAGCCCTACGAGCTGGACGAGATCACCCTCGCGGTCGAGAGCGCCGCCAACGCGTTCGCGCGCGAGAACGAGCTCGAGGCGTTCAAGCGCACCGCGCTCGATCGCGTGCTGGCGGACGAGATCATCGGCGAGAGCCCGCCCATCATCGAACTGCGCGAGCTGCTGGCCAAAGTCGCGGCCTCCGAGGCCACGACCGTCCTCATCGAGGGCGAGTCGGGCACGGGCAAGGAGCTGGTCGCCCGCGCGCTCCATTACCGCTCCGAGCGCGCCGACTACCCGCAGGTCGAGGTCAACTGCTCGCAGTTCCAGGAGGCGCTGCTCGACAACGAGCTGTTCGGGCACGAGAAAGGCGCCTTCACCGACGCGCGCGAGGTGAAGAAGGGGCTCGTCGAGCTGTGCGACAAGGGCACGCTGTTCCTCGACGAGGTGGGGGACATGCCCCTGGGGACCCAGGCGATGCTGCTGCGCTTCATCGACCAGCGGCAGTTCAAGCGGGTGGGCGGGACCGAGAACATCCTCGTCGACCTGCGGCTGGTCGCCGCGACGAACAAGCGCCTGGCCGACGAGGTCGAACGCGGCCGCTTCCGCGAGGACCTTTACTACCGCCTGAAGGTCGTCACCATCACTCTGCCGCCTCTTCGCGAGAGGGGGGAAGACGTCCTGCTGTTGGCGCGCCACTTTCTGAAAGAGTTCAGCCGCAAGTTCAAGAAGGAGTTCGACACGATCTCGCCCGAGGCCGCCGAGGCGCTGGGCCGCTACGCCTGGCCTGGAAACGTGCGCCAGCTCAAGAACCTGATCGAGCGAATTGTTCTCCTCGAGGAGGGCACGGTTTTCGACGCCGCGCACCTGCCGCCCGAGATCCTCGATGCCGCCAGCGGCGCTGCCGCCGCCGGCACCGCCTCGTCGATGTCGCTGGCGCAGATCGAGGAGCGCCACATCCGCCAGATCATCCGCATGACCGACGGCAACAAGTCGCGCGCCGCGCGCATTCTCGGCATCTCGCGTCCGACACTGATCGAGAAGCTGAAGCGCATGGGCACGGAACTCGACGAGGTGCGCGAGCGCGGTTGACATGGCGCGCCCCGCACGCGCTCCCCGCGCGCCTGCGATCCGCCCCAAATGTGTCAAGGATCGCGACATGTAAGGAAATCGAACAAACCTCGTAAGTCGTTGATATCGCGGTGGTTCAAGATTATACGATCAGCAAACTGTAAAGAAACACGACACTTTTTGAGCCGCTAAGTCCTTGTCCCGCAACAATCGGCCCCCGAGCGCTTTACCCCTCCGGATTTCATGATCCCGTAACATCAAGTCCCACAACCAGTTCCACATGTCCAGGATCCCGGACACCCCGGCAAATCGGGCGATTGGCACGACCGGTGCTCTCTCCATATCCGTATGCAGGCCGGAGGTGGAAAGTGTCCAAGAGCGTGCTCCTCGTCGACGATGAAGTGCTTCTTTGCCGCACGCTCGCCAACGCGATTCGGGATGCAGGTCACCAGGTGGTGACCGCCGAAAGCGCGGAGGCCGCGGCAATCCACCTGTTCCCAAGTCAACGGTTCGACGTCGTCGTGCTCGACCACCGGTTGCCCGGCGAGACCGGGCTTCAGCTCCTCGGACGCATGCGTGCCGCGGGGCAGTCGACACCGGCGATCCTGATGACCGCCTACGAAACCGCGAACATGCGGAGTCGCGCGTTCGAACTGGCGGTCGCGGGCTTCTTCCGGAAGCCCTTCAATCTCGGCGAGCTTCTCGAGTGCATCGAGACGGTCACCGAATCGGTCGAAGCCGTGCAAGCGGCGAGAGCGGGCCAGGCGGCAAGGACGGCCTGAAACTGTTCCCGGGTCCCCGACCCATCGTCTAGACGTCAACACATCCACGGAGGGGGTGATTCCCAAGATGGCGAAGAAGGCTGCCAAGAAGAAGGCAACGAAGAAGGCCGCGAAGAAGTCGACCAAGAAGGCCGCGAAGAAGAAGAAGTAACTTCTTTCGCACCGGACCTGGCACGTCCGCAACGGGGGCGATCCGCGAGGGTCGCCCCCCGTATTCTTTTCGGCGGCATGGTAGGCTCCGCGCGATGCCGCGCTCCCTCGAACCAACTCGAAACCGCCCGCCCCGGACGGCTGGCTTCATCGCCTGCATCACCGTCCGCGGCGCTCGCCAGCACAACCTCAAGAGCCTGGATCTCGAGCTTCCGCGGGGCGCGCTCACGGTGATCACCGGCGTGTCCGGCACCGGCAAGTCGTCGCTCGCCTTCG
>JBKJNH010000168.1:0-7027 GCA_046596055.1 Candidatus Eiseniibacteriota bacterium | reverse complement strand
CGGCGGCGTCGAGGCCCGGCGCGAACAGCGGCCCGGCCGGCGCGCCGAACGGCCCCAGGCGAAGCCAGGTGCCGCCGAGCCGCCGCTCCAGCGCGCCGGGGAGCAGGGCGAGGAGCGATCCCGCGTCGTCGCGCAGGGTGCCCGTCCACCACGGCCAGGCCGGGCCGTGCTGCTCGAATGCGGCCCGGAAGCCGGGATCGGCCACGAAGGTTCGCCCGCTCGCGCGCATGGTGAAGGCGTCGACGTCCGGGGGCGGCGCGCCGAGCATCACCGCGAATCGGCTCAACGCACGAGCAGGACGCGGCCCGTCCGGGTCACGCCCGACTGCGTCACGCGGATGAAGTAGAGCCCGGGAGTCATGCGCCGTCCCTCCTCGTCCTTCGCGTCCCAGAGCCCGCTGTTCGTGGCATTGCCCCGCAGCGTGCGGATCACGCGGCCGCGCACGTCGATCACCTTGCCCTCGAACGATCCCTCGACCCCGGCGCCGAAGATGCGCACGCCGGCCGCGGATGTGAACGCGGGATTGGGATACGTGTTGAACTGCGTTGCGCCCCCTGCGACCGGGGGCCCGCCGCCGGATTCACCGTCGGGATCGTAACGGTTGACGCCGATCGTCGTGCCGATCCACACGTCGCCGTTGGAACGGTCGACCGCCACCGACGTGATCACGTCCGACAGCAGCGGCGAGTTGGCGGTGTTGAAGACCTCGACCGAGCGATCGGGCTTGCGATGGTACAGCCCGGACGTGGTGCCCCACCACACGCCGCCCTGGGGGTCGAGCGCGAGCGGATGGACGGCGCCCTGCGACGTCGGCGGCTGGGTGCCGATCGCCTCGATCCGCGTGCGCGTGAGGCGCGAGTAGCGATTGAGCCCCGCGGAGGACGCGATCCAGACCGAGTCGCCGTTCATCTCGATCGCCCAGATGTCGTCGTCGAGCAGGCGCTGGTTCAGCGCATCGGACTCGGTGATGCGGCCGGAACGGGTCGTCAGGGTCGGGTCGTTGAAGATGTCGACCCCGCGGCCGGCGTACCCGACCCACAGCTCGAACCCCGGGCCCGGACCGAAGGCGATGGCCCGCACCTGCGAGTCCGACATCTGCGCGCCGGACTGCGGATTGAACGTGGCCCTGTCGCCATTCTGCGCGATGCGATGCAGGCCCTTGGGCGGCGGCGGAATGCCGCGCGTCGCCGTGTCGAGCCCGATCCAAACGTTGCCGGAACGGTCCTCGGCGGCCGCCCAGCCGAACGTGTTGAAGGCGTCGAACAGGCCTTCCTCGGGCCCGAAGAAGTGCGTCACCTGCAGCGTCGGATTGGAGTCGTCGATGCGGGCGATCGAGCTGCCCCAGTCGCCGATCCACTTGTCGCCGCGCGAGTCCACGAACATCCCGACCAGGAAGTCCCGCGACTGCAGCGTGGTGTCGATGGTGGCGCCGGGCGAGGGCGCGAACGTGCGCCACGACGTGCCGTCGAAGCGCGAGGCGCCCCCCTCCTGCGTCGCGATCCACACCTTCGAGCCGTCCAGCGCCATGCCGTAGATCCAGTTCCCCAACGGTCCCGGGGAGCGCAGCAGGTTCCACGACGTCCCGCTCCAGCGCCACAGCCCCTCGAAGTTCCCCGCCCAGGGTGCGCCGTCCTCGTCGAAGTCCACCCACGCGCTCGGCGGGAAGCCCACCCCGAGCAGCACCCAGTCGGTCGAGGCGGTGCGGGAGAAGACACCGGCCGCGGCGCCGAGCAGCAGCTCGCCTCCGCGCGCGCGCACGTTGAAGGCCGTGGTCGCCGGCAGGCCCTCGCCCGCCTCGGTCCAGGTGCCGGTCTGTCCGCCGCGGTAGACCCGGCCTCCGGCCACGCACCAGACTTCGTCCCCGACGGCGGTGAGCGAGCGGAGGCTCGCGCTCGCGAGCCCGCCGATACGCCGCGACCATGTGACGCCCTCGTCGGCCTTGGTCACGTACGCCCCACCCGGGGTGGCGACCCAGACCGAGTCGCCGACCTGCAGCACGTCCTTGATGTCGTTGGAGGCGAAGGGCGACGGATTCACGCCGTCGGGCCACCCCCCCTCGAGGCTGAAGTCGCGGAAGAAGGCGACGCCGGCGTCGGTGCCCACCCACATGCCGTCCGCCGTCGGCTCGAGGCAGTTCACGGTGTCGGCCGGCAGGCCGTCGAAGGCATCGAGCGTGCGCCAGGTGCCGTTCGCCTTGAGGACGCTCACGCCGCGTCCGCGCGTCGCGAACCACGTGTTGCCCTGCGGGTCGACCTCGATCTCGGTCACCGAGTTCGAGATCAGCGCGCCCGCCCCCTTGCTGAAGCGGGTGAACGTGCCGGCGCCGACGTCGTAGCGGTTCACCCCGAGGTCCGAGGCGCACCACACGACGTTCCCGGTCGCCGTGATCGAGTTCAGGCGATTCGCGTTGTTGTACGTGTCCCAGCGCGCCGCCGCCGCCGGGCCGGCAAGGCCCGGGGCGAGGAGCGTGACGAACAGGAAGGCTGCGGCGGCGCCGCGAGTCAGGCAAGGGAACATGGAGCTCTCTCCGTGCGCGGGAGGGCGTCCGCGCGTCACGGGGTTCGGACCGGTCCGCCTAGGTGCGGCCGAGCAGGTCCATGATGCGGAGGCGCCAGACCATCCAGGCCGCCTCCCACACGATGCGCTGGTTCATCTTGGAGACACCGGCGCGGCGATCGACGAAGGTGATGGGAATCTCGATGATGCGGAATCCCTTCCGCCAGATCTTGTAGCTCATCTCGATCTGGAACGAATAGCCGTCGGAGCGCACGCCGTCCAGGTCGACCGCCTCGAGGGCGCGACGGCGGAAGCACTTGAAGCCGCCCGTCGCGTCGCGCACCGGCAAGCCGGTGATGACACGGGTGTACACGTTCGCCGAGTAAGACAGGATCAGCCGTGACAGCGGCCAGTGCACCACGGTGACCCCGTGCAGGTAGCGCGAGCCGAGCACGAGGTCGGCATTCTCGGCCGCCTTCAGGAAGTCCCCGATCGAGATCGGATCGTGCGAGAAGTCGGCGTCCATTTCGAACACGAACTGGGCACCCTGAGCAAGAGCGTAGCGGAAACCGGCCACGTACGCCGAGCCCAGTCCCAGTTTTCCTGCCCGGCGCAGAAGGTGGATGCGGGGATCCCGGTCGCGGCGGGCCGCCACCAGGTCGCCCGTGCCATCCGGGGAATTGTCGTCGACGACGAGGACCTCGAGCCCGTATGGGAGCTCGAGCAGGCGATCGAGCAGCGTCTCGATGTTCTCCCGCTCGTTGTAAGTCGGGACGATGACGAGCTTATCCATGGCTCACCGCCGGCGGCCCGGGGGCCGCGCCGCCGCCGGCCTTGCGCCGCCGCTCGGACCACAGCGAGGCACCGAGCAGGACGAGGATGAGGGCGAAGGCGCCAATCGAGACCCGGAGCCCGGTCTCGAACGCCGGATCGCGGAACTCCCAGACGACCTCGTGCTTGCCCGCCGGAACGGCGACCGCGCGCACCAGGAAGTCGGCGGAGAGGCCCTTCGCCGGGCGACCGTCGATCGTCACCTGCCAGCCCGGGAAGTCGAGGTCGGCAAGGCGCAGGATCGAAGGGCCAGGGGTCTCGGTCTGGATGCGCACGCGATTCAACCCGTACTCGAGGATGCGCGCGCTGCCGCCGGGCGCGGGGGTGATGCCCGGGTCCTCGGTGAGCATCGTCACCTGCGCGGCGTCGTGCAGCGGATCGCGGAAGATCGCCAGGTGGCTGTCCCGCGGCGCGACCATGAATGCGGGCACGAGCGTGGCCCGCGCCAGCGCCCCGGGGAACTCGTAGACGACCTGCTCGCGGCCGCGGAAGACCTCGGTGAAGCCCGACTCGGGCGGCAGCAGTCCGGGGATCACGATGTAGCGCACGTTGAGCAACCGCCACGCGCCCGGCGACTGGATCGCCCGGCCGCTGTCGGCATCGAGGAAGCGCTGGTAGAGCGCCGGCTTCGCCGCATGGTATCCGCCCAGGCTGGCGATGCCGAAGCCGGCGTAGCGATTCGACTGGAACTCGCGGACCGGGAAGATGCGGAACTCGTCGCCCGTCTTCTTCGTGACGAGAAAGTCGACGACGTCGTCGCGCTCGGCCGCAAAACTCACCTGCTGCGGCGGACCCAGCACCGGGGCGAGCACGCGCTGGTTCACCGTGGTGAGGTCGATCAGCGTGACCAGCGCGACGACCGCCGCCGCCACCCGGGCCGAGAACACGCCACGCAACGTCAGCAGCACGGCCCCCAGCGCGACCAGCGCGAGGAAGCCCACGCGCACGATGTCCCCCACCATGTTGCGGTAGCCCTGCTCGATCGCCGCCGCCTCCATGCCCGGACGCGAGGCGTGCGCGGCCGCGGAGTACGTCGCGCGCCAGACGTCCGGCGCGAGGCCGCTCACCAGCAGGAGCGCGACGGCGGCCGCGAGCGCGGTGGTCCAGCCGAGGAGCCGCCGCCGGGCGCGCTCGTCCCGCGCCGCCTCCTCGACGGCGGTGAGGCCCAGCGCCGCGAGCACCGCGATGCACATCTGGAAAACGATGAGAATCATCACCGGAACGCGAAAGCGATTGAAGTACGGGAGGTAGTTGAAGAGGGCGTCGTAGAACGAGCTGTGCTTGCCGAAGGACACGAGCAGCGCGAACGCGGCCAGCACGAGCAGGAAGCCGACGTGGTACGCGCGCTTGCCGGCGGCCACGGCCACGAACGCGAGGGCGAGGATCGCCAGCCCCATGTAGTTGGGGAAGTCGGTGAACGGCATCGTGCCCCAGTAGGTGGGCACGCCGAAGCCCAGCGCGCCGGGGACGAGGAACGTCATCATCTCCACGGGGCTGAACGACCAGCCCGTCGCGTAGTCGTAGGCGACTCCCCCGCCCTCGCCCAGCCCGCGGATCGAATACTGCGCGTACTCGCGGATCGGCAGGGAGAAGAACGAGGACAGCGCGAAGCCCAGGCCCATGGCCAGCGCCATCAGGGCGACGCGCGGCGCGGCGGTGCGCACGCCGTCGGGGCGCGCCACCAGGCGCGCGAACTCGAACAGCGACAGGAGCCCCATCATGAGCCATGCGTAGTAGGCAATCTGGACATGTCCGCGCAGCAACTGGAAGCCGACAAGGAGCGCCAGGAACGCCGCGTCGGCCGGCCGCGCATGGCGCCACAGGCGCGACGTGAGCCACAGCATCCACGGCAGGTAGGCCTCGTTGACCAGCTGGCTGCCGTGGCCGTGGGCGCCGTTCGCCACGATGTTCGGCGTGATCATGAAGGCGAGCCCACCGACCAGCGCGGCCGACATCGAGGCGCCCCAGCTGCGCGCCAGCACGAACGTGCCGAGCCCCGCGAGAAAGTAATAGAGGAGCATCCACGACACGTCGGGCAGCGGCAGGATCTTCTGCACCAGCGCCACCGGCCAGTCGGGCGGATAGATCAGCGGGTTGTAGGCGCCGCTCGCGAACGAGGGCATGCCCGCGAACACGTACGGGTTCCACAACGGGTAGACGCCGTGGCGCCACAGCGACTGCTCGCCCATGCGCACGAAGCCGAGGGGAGCGGTCGTGTCGGGCGAGACGAACGTCAGCCCGCCGAAGATCACGGCGTGGAACGCGATGGCGACGACCAGCGCATAGGCGATCGAGGCCAGCAGGAGCGGACCGGGGCGGAATCCGCCACCGGAATTGCTGGCGACGGGCGTTCGCGTGCGCGGTTCGGCTCGCACATCGGCCGCGGTGCGGCGCTTCCTGGCGGGACCCTTGTCCTTCGTCTCGGGGCTCATGCGGCGGGCACGTCCTCTCCGTAGGGGGCCACGTCTTCACGCCGCACCGTGCCGTGCGCCGCCTTCGCGGCCAGGGCGGCGACCAGCATCGCATCGAGCCGGCCGGCGATCGCATCCCAGTCGTGCGCCTGCGCGCGCGCGCGGGCCGCCGCGGGATCGCGGGGCGCGGCGAGCCGCTCGCGCACCGCATGAACGAACGCGTCGGGCGTGGCGGCGAACGTCAGCGTGCTCGCCTCGGCGTTCACGTCGGACATGGGCGAGGACACGATCGGCAACCCGGCCGCCCAGTACTGGTAGAGCTTGTTCGGATTGATGCCGACCGTGAAACGATCGTTCGCGCGGAATGGAATCAACGCGACGTCGAGCGCGGCGAACGCGGCCGGCAGCGACGCATACGGAACCTCGCCGAGCACGTGCGCATGCGGCGCCTGGCGCAGGCGTTCGACGGCGGATCGCGTCTCGTCGGGAAGCGGTCCCAGGATCACCAGTTCGAAGTCCCCCGCCGCGGCCAGGCGTTCGAGAACGCCGAAATCGAGGAAGTGACTGACCTTGCCGACGTAGCCGACGCGCGGCCTCGGAACCGCATCGAGGGCCACCGGCGCCGCGCCCGCGGGCGATGCGAAGTGCGCGTACTCGACTCCGTTGCCAAGCAGGACCACCGGCGCCGTGGCGCGGGCGGCGAGCTGCCGGGCGTAGTGCGCGCTGACGGCGATCACGAAGTCGGCGCGCCCGAGCGCCCGCGTGAGCGAATCCTCCGCCCATGCGGGGACCCCCGCGAACTGCAGCGGATGATCATTGAAGTCGTAGCATACCAGCCGTGGACCCAGCCCGGATAGAGCCTTGGCCGCGTGGATGTTGGAGAGATACGCCACGTCGACGTCGCCCACGCCCAACCGCCGGACGGCACGCACGGCGGCGGCCGCACCTGCCGATTCGATCGCCGAACGCAGCGGCGGAACTTCGATCGCCGCGTTGTACACGGGCTGCCGCGTGTTGGTCTTGAGGAACGGCGCGGTGACCACCGTGACGCCGTCGACGGCCCGCGGCTCCCGCGCATTGCCGCGTCCGGCCGCCATCGGCTCGACGTAGATCACCCGCCAGCCGCGCGCCGCCAGGCGGGTGAGCAGGAACTGCTTTCGCGTCCGGAAGTAGCCCCATGCCACCTCGGCCAGCGCGACGAGCGTGCGCCCCGTGGCCGCGCTCACGCCCCGACCCCGTCGCCACGGATGAACTTCCGCAGCCACAGTTCGAGGTGCAGCCAGCGCCAC
>JBKJNH010000381.1:0-3267 GCA_046596055.1 Candidatus Eiseniibacteriota bacterium | reverse complement strand
GGGCTCGATCTACGAGTCCTTCGCCGACACCTGGATCGCCGAGCCGGCCTTCCTCGGGCGCGTCAAGGAGATCTTCAACCAGCGGTACCTGATGCGGACCGGTCAGGTCTACTTCGACACGAACGACATGCCGGAGCTCGCCGGCATCGACGACCGGATCATGGCCGACATCATCGCGAACGAGGCGATGAAGCTCCTCGAGTACGTCGTGGTCAACGACATGCCGTACAGCGAGATGGTGACCGCGAACTACACCATGGCGAACCCCGAGCTCGCCGCCTACTGGGACATCGACTACCCCGCGGACGCCCTCTCCGCGGGCGGCGGCTGGGTCGAGGCGCACTACTCGGACGGCCGCCCCCACGCCGGCATGCTCACGATGTCGACCACCTGGCAGCGCTACCCGTCGATGGGCGGCAACGCGAACCGCCACCGCGCCAACGCGATCTCGAAGATGTTCCTGTGCGACGACTACCTGTCGCGCCCGATCGTGCTCAATCGCGCCGCCGTCGACCAGCTCACGATCGACCCCGAGAACGCGATCAACCAGAACACCGGCTGCCAGAGCTGCCACGCGTCGCTCGACCCGATGGCCGCCAACTTCTTCGGCTTCTTCAACTACGACGCCGAGGAGGGGATCGACAGCACCCGCTACCGGCCCGAGAACGAGGAGGAGTGGCGCTTCTACTCCGGCAAGGAGCCCGGCTTCTACGGCCAGCCGACCGGCAACGTGGCCGAGTTCGCCGAGAAGCTCGCGCTCGACAGCCGCTTCGACGACTGCGCCGTCCGGACCATCTGGGAGGGCCTCACGCAGCGCGAGTACGTCGACGAGGACTGGGTCGAGGTCGGCCCCCACACCGACGTGTTCTCGCAGAGCAACATGAACGTCAAGGAGACGATCCGCGAGATCGTGCTCAGCGACTCCTACAAGGCGGAGACCGCCCGCGACCCGGGCCTCGACGATCGCTTCGTCGGCGCCAAGGTCGTGAGCCCCGAGCAGCTCTCGAGCCTCATCACGCAGGTCACGGGCTACACCTGGTTCTTCGACGGCCGCGACGGCCTGTCGAACAACAGCCTCGGCCTGCCGGTCCTCGCGGGCGGCATCGACTCTTCGTTCGTGACCGAGCGCGGCTACACCCCGTCGGTCGGCATGGCCTTCGTCCAGGAGCGCCTCGCGCAGTCGGCCGCCTACTACGTCGCGCAGCACGACCTCGATCCCGAGCGGACCGAGGAGGCGAAGCTCCTCCTCTACGTCACGATCAACGACACGCCGGAGTCGAACCCGGCGGCGTTCGCCGAGCAGATCCGGCACCTCTACCTGTCGATCACCGGCCGGCCGCTCGCCGCCGCGACGGTCGAGGGCGAGGCCACCGTCGAGCCCCGCGAGGTCCAGGAGCTGATGGACACCTGGAAGACCCTGTACTCGGTCGATGCGTCGCCGACGACCGCCTGGGCGGGGATCGTCTCCGCTGTCCTTCGCGACCCCACCGTCATCTTCTACTAGGCATCAGGAGGCACGAAGACCATGTCTACCAGCAACGACGGGATTCGATCCCTCCGGGCGGCCTCCGGCCGCTCCCGCAAGGCCAGCTGGGAACTCTCGCGACGCGCCTTCCTGGGCTCGTCCGCGGGGCTCCTGGCCTCGGCCGGGCTGTGGTACCCCAAGAAGGCCTTCGCCGCGCCGCTCGAGCGCAAGTTCATGTTCTTCTTCGCCGGCGGCGGATGGGACACGGCAGCCGTGCTCGATCCCCACTTCGCCCCCGACGGTGTCGGCCCGGTCGCCGGCGTCGACCACGACGTGGGCACCTTCCTCGGCCAGCGCGGCGGACTCCAGTGGGTCAGCGGCGGCACCGGGAACGGCATGGCGAACGACCGCGCCGACGTCGACGAGTTCATGGCCAACTGGAGCCCGTACTCGGCGATCATCAACGGGATCGACGCGCACTCGGTCGGTCACGACTCGGGCACCCAGTTCATGATGACCGGGACCTCCGCGTCGTCGTACTCGGACTGGCCGACGCTCCTCGCGTCGAACTCGCAGCTCGAGTACCCGCTGCCGCACATCGTGTTCAGCGGCCCCTCCTTCCCCGGCACGAACGGCGCCGCGGTGGTCCGCGCCGGCGGCGGCACGCTGCTCCAGCTCATGGACGGCTCGATCAGCGGGATGGCCGACGCGCCCTCCCCGATCATGGCGCCGCCCGCCGACGACATGGTCGACGAGTTCGTCTACACCCGCGTCGCCGACTTCGCCTCCCGTCAGCGCGGCCTCGCCCGCGAGCGGGCCGACGGCCTCGTGTCGAACATCGAGCGCGCGATGGAGCTCGAGGGCCGTCAGTTCGAGGCAGGCCTGTCCGACCTCGGCAACACCCTCCTCGACCAGATGCTCAAGGCCTCGGAGATGTTCCGCCTCGGGCTGTCGCGCTGCGCGATGATCTCGATCCCCGGCGGGTACGACTCGCACGGCGACAACACCGTGCAGGGTCCGCAGCAGGCGGCGTTCTTCGCCGCGCTCAACGAGCTGTTCGACCACATGGCCTCGACCCCGGGCCACACCGCGGACCTCCTCCTGAACGAGGTCACGGTCGTGGCGCTCTCGGAGTTCGGGCGGACGCCGAAGCTCAACGGCGGCGGCGGCAAGGACCACTGGCCGTACAACTCGGTCTTCGTCGCGGGCGCCGGCGTGAACGGCGGCAACTCCTACGGCAGGACCGACGACTCGCTCATCGCGATGCCGATCGACCTGAAGACCGGCAAGGCCTTCGAGGCCGACGGCGTGACGCCGGTGGCGAACGGCGCGATGCTCGGCGCAGAGCACGTCGGGCTCGGCCTCCTCAAGATCGGCGGCCTCGACCCCACGCACTTCCTGCCCGGCGTGGACACCCTCGACGCCCTCGTCCGCGGCGCGTGATCACAGGCGGAGCAGCAGCTCCGCCCCGCCCTCGCCGAAAGGCGCACAGACCCCGTCCCAGCGTGGGCGGCAGCGTACAATGCGCCGCACGCGCGGCGCACCCGAACGAGGGCCGCGCGCGGGGGTCGGGCGTGAGGACGATCGGGCGAGGCTTCGGACCAGACCTGCAGCTCCAGGTCGCGCGCCTCTCCCGCGTGGTCGACCCGGACCGCATCTCCAGGTCGAGGGAGTAGTGCGGTTCGTGGTGCACGCGCTTTGATCGGCAGCTGGTCCGTTCGTTTCGCGACCGCGATGCTGCTGCTGCGCGCCAGCCGAACCGCCGCGACCGCCCTGCGCGGGCTGCGTCGGGGCCCTCGGCC
>JBKJNH010000282.1:0-13148 GCA_046596055.1 Candidatus Eiseniibacteriota bacterium | reverse complement strand
GTTCGAGCGCATTCCCACCCTTGAGGACAAGACGGTCTGCCAGGACCGGGTCGACGAAGAGCGCGGTGATGACACGCCGCCTGATCTCGAAGGGATCCACTCGGTCAGGGAACCAGCACGAACGGCCGCGCCTCGCGCTTCGTCCCGGCCACGACCTGCGCGAAGTAGATCCCGGGCGCCACCGTCTGCCCGGCGTCGTCCCGCCGATCCCACGTCACGCCGAACAGGCCGCCGCGCGCAGGCGCCACTCCGAGGTCGCGCACCAGCCGTCCACCCGCGTCGAACACCGCGATCCGTGCCGGCGGCGGCATCGCGCCCGGCGCACCATCATGCCAGGCCCCTTGCAGGACAACGCTGCCGCGCGCGGGATTCGGCATCGCCGAGAGCTCGATCCGTCCCGGTGCCGGGTCCACTGAAGCGGCCGGATCTCTGGCGTCGAGCACGTACGGCTGCACGCGCTTGAGGATGCTGTTGCGCGGATCGAACGTCACGCCGTTCACCGTGCCGGCCACGCGCACGGTGAACGCCTGCTCGGCGACCGCGTCGTTCCACACGGTGACGAACGTGTCGGGGCGGGCGGCCCGCGTGATCCGGAACTCGATCGGCATGCGATAGAGCGGCGCGTTCGCCTGAACCTGGCGCACGAACAGCGCGAGATCCGTCTCGTCGGGCGCGGGCGGGTCGGCGGGGACCGCCTGCCACGACCAGGCGTAGGTCGGAATGCCCGCGGCGAAGATCCACTCGTCGAAGAACCACCCGAGCGCCTGGCCGCTCGCATCCTCCATGGCCTGGCGGAAGTCGCGCGTCGAAGCGGTGCCGTAGGCGTGGCGCTGGCCATACAGGCGCAGGCCGGCGAAGAAGTCCGTGTCGCCCAGCACGCGGCGCAGCATGTGCAGGACGCTGCCGCCCTTCTTGTAGATCGTCGTGCCGAACATATAGTTCACGGGCGGGTCATAGATGGCGTAGCGGAAGTTCGCGTCGGCATCGAGGGCCGAGAGCATGTGCGCGGCGATGGCCGAGTCATACGCCGCGACCGAATAGAAGTTCTCGACGAACAGCGCCTCGGCGAAGGTGGCGAAGCCCTCGTTGAGCCAGATGTCGCGGAAGTCGACGCACGTCACCCAGTCTCCCCACCACTGGTGGGCCAGCTCGTGGGCCCACACGTACTCGTACAGGCGGTCGCCGCGCAGCAGGTTGCGACGCAGCGTCGTCATCGTCTGGTGCTCCATGCCGCCGGGGCCGTATGGCTCGACCGTGGCCTGCCCGTACTTGTCGAACGGGTAGGGCTCGAAGAGCTCCGAGAACGTGGTGAGCATGGCCGGCACGTTCACGTACTCGAGCTTCGCCTTGGTCGAGTCCTCGGGGAACGCGACATTGACGATCGGGACCGTTCCGGCGAGCTGGTCGAAGCGCCAGTAGTTCGCCACCGCGATGCTCACGAGGTACGTGGCGATCGGGTGCGTCTCGCGCCAGTGCCAGACGTGCAGACCGGGCGCGCCGGGCGTGACGCCCTGGAGCAGGCCGTTCGACCAGCACGACTCGCCGAGCGGGACCGCGGCGTGCAGGTCGAGCGTCGCCTTGTCGGCGGGCTCGTCCCAGCATGGCCACCACGAGCGGGCGCCGTAGGGCTCGACGCTGGTGTAGCTGTTGCGCGGGTACTGGTAGTAGCCGGTCGTCGGGTCGCAGGCGTAAGCGATCTCGACCCGCAGCGTGTCCCCGGGGGCATGCGGCGGGCAGTTCACGCCTTCGCACACGGGCACACCGAGTCGTCCGCCGCCGTAGGTCCACGCGGTGCGCGGGGACCCGTTGACGGTGATCGACGAGAACGTCATGCCGATTGCGTCGAGATCGATGGTCGTGAACGCCGGATCGCGGACCACCAGCGTCAGCGCGACGTTGCCGTCAATGTGCCGGCTGGTGCGCGACGGCGTGACGTCGATGCGGTAGTGGATCGCGTCGTAGGCGTGGAGCGAGTCGGCCGCCAGGCGGGGCAGGCGGCCCGCGGCGTTGACGAGACTCGACTTGCCGGCCGACTCGATGCCGGCCGCCTCCTCGAGCAGTCGCAGGACTTCGTCGGCGGGAAGCGTATGGGCGGGACGGGAATCAGAGTCGGCGGCCAGCGGGGCGGCAGGCGAGATCGCGAGCAGCGCGACGAGCAGGGCGATCCCACGGAGCAACGCACCGCAGCGAGACCGATCGAAGGCGCCCATGACTCCATGATCCGCCCGGCTCCGGCGGCGGGCAAGCGAGCAGATCCGGCCGGGGCAATCCACCAGGAGTGCGCTGAGGTTGCAAGATAGGACACCACGGCAACTCGTGCCCCGAATGGACTCGCCCGAGGACAGGAAGTCGCTTGACCGCCGGGAGGAGGCGGCCTAGCCTGCTTGCGTCCGCGCGCGGACTGCATTCGATCGCGCGGCACGATCCCTCCTGCAGGCCGTCGCCATGAGTTCCCGAGTCTTCGCACCGGCCCCAGATCTCCCCCCTTGTGTTCGCACGCAATCGCGTGCCTTTCAGGAGACCTGCCATGAACCGTCCCCCGGCTCACTCGCGGTGCGGGCTCGTTCGCCTTCTGCTGGCGATCGTCGCCTGTACCCTGTTCGCAACGCCGGCGCTCGCCGCGCCAGGATCTCGCTCGACCGACGGCGTGTGGCGCGAGCTCGCACCCGACGCAATCCAGAGCGGCGTGCTCGCTTACGACTTCGCCTCCCCCGACGACTACCGGCTGCTCCAGCTTGACGACCTCGCGCTGTTCCGCATCCTGCGCGAAGCGCCGGACGAGTTCACGCCCGCGTCGCGAACCTCGAACGCGATCCTCGCGCTGCCCATGCCCGACGGCACGTTCGCGCGCTTCCGGGTGAGCCGTTCGCCGGTCCTCTCGCCCAAGCTGTCGGCGGAGCATCCGGAGATCATGAGCTACGTCGCGCAGGGCGTGGACAACCCGACGCACACGGCGAGCTTCGCGCGTTCGCCGCTCGGCTTCAACGCCATGATCGTGACCCCGACGGACTACATCGTGATCGAAAGGGTCGAAGCTGGCGCTCCCGACATGTACCTGAGCTTCCGCCGCAGCGATCTCCCGACCCCCGATGGCTTCACCTGCTCGTCCGATGAGGAGGCCCAGGCCGTCCTCGGGAAGCCGGTGCTGGCCCCACCTTCGGGCGCGAACCTGCGCACCTACAACCTGGCGATGGTCGCGACGGCCGAGTTCCGGAACGCGCACGCGTCCCAGGCCGCCGTGGTCCAGCGCTTCAACAACTACATCACCGCGGTGAACGCGATCTACGGAGTCGAGGTGGCAATCCGCTTCACGATTACGTGCACCTCGACCGGATACACCAACGCGGGCACCGACCCGTTCACCAATCCCGAGAGCGTCGACGGCACACTCCTCGATGAGGCCGACGCGACGCTCGACACCGACTGCGGGGCCTACCAGATTGGTCACCTGCTCCACCTGCGGGCGGGGGGCGGCAATTCGTTCTCGGGGCGGGCAGCGTTCGCGAGCGTCTGCCAGGGCGACGCCGGCCGCGCCGCATCCACGGTCACGAACGTCGCCTCGGCGCTGTGGACGACCGACGTCCTGCCGCACGAGATGGGCCACCAGTTCAGCGCCCAGCACACTTACAACAGCACCGCAGGCGGCTGCGTCGAGCGCGTAGCCGGCTCGGCCTACGAGATCGGCAACGGCACCACGCTCATGTCGTACGCCTGTGCCGGCTGCACCGCCGCCGAGGACCCGAACGCAGGCTGCGCCGACGGCTATTTCCACACGCACAGCTTCGAACAGATCACCGACTACCGGGAGGCGGGCGGCAACTGCGGCGCACAGACGGGGACGGGGAACACGGCGCCGACCGTGGGCGCCGGCCCGGACGTCACGATCCCGCGCGGCACGCCGTTTGCCCTCACCGCCACCGGCAGCGATCCCGACGGCGACGCGGTGACCTGGTGCTGGGAACAGCACGACCTGGGCGCGGCCTCACCGCCACTGGGCGGCAACGGGCCGCTCTTCCGCTCGCTCCCCGCGACGGCGAGCCCGACGCGAACGTTCCCCAACCTCACCTCGCTCCTCGCGGGCACGGCGACGCCGTTCGAGATCCTGCCCACGACCGACCGCACGCTCACCTTCCGCGCCACCGCGCGTGACAATCGCGCCGGCGGCGGCGGAGTGAACTACGACACCATCGTCCTCACGGTGGCCGGGGATCCGTTCTTCGTCACGTCGCCCAACGGCGGCGAGTCGCTGAAGGGCGGCTGCTCGGTCGACGTCACGTGGACCGTGGGCGGCGGCGACGTCGCGGCCAACGTGAACATCTACGTGTCCACCGACGGCGGGCTCACCTGGCCTAACCTGGTCGCGGGCAACGTGGCGAACGACGGCTCGCAGTCGGTCGTGCTGCCGTGCGTCGCGACGACGCAGAGCGACGCGCGCGTCAAGGTCGAGGCCGTGGGCAACGTGTTCTTCGACGTGTCCAACGGCAACTTCACGATCGCGACCGCGGCCCCGGTGGCGTCGGTCACCGCGCCGACCGAGGTGAACATCGGCCCGGCGTGCAGCGTCATCATCCCGGTCAGCGGCAGTGTGATTGACGACTGCACCATGCAGGCCGGCGACGTCACCATCACCGCTGTCTCGCTGGGCGGCACGGCCACCGTCGTCAGCGCGATCAACAAGGTGCAGAACGGCGCCAACCGGGTCGACTTCTCCGGGACCGTCACCGTCAGCGACCTGTCGAGCTGCCCGAGTATCGTGCGCATCACTGCCGTGGGTACGGATGGCTGTGGCCTGGCCGACGACGCGATCGCCGACGTCACCGTGCTCGATCCGACGCCGCCGGTCGTCGTCACGGACGCCACGGGCGGCGAGGTCGGCCCGACCTGCACGTACCTGCTGCCGTTCACCGCGGTGCTCACCGACAACTGTGCGATCGACCCGTCGGACGTGATCGTCAACGTGACGAACCCGAGCAACAACGCGACGGTCGACATCCCGCAGTGGGTCACGGCGCAGCCGCTGCCCGGCCGCCTCGAGGTGACCGGCACCGTGCTCGTGTCGGATCTCACGAGCTGCCCGGCGGTCATCCGCGTCGACGTGGGGATCGCCGACCAGTGCGGTAACGCCAGCAACGACACGATCGACGTCGAGGTGGTGGACGTCACGCCGCCCGAGATCGCCGTGGTGCTCAACCGCGAGTTCCTGTGGCCGCCGAACCACAAGCTGGTCGACATCGTGGCCGAGGTCACGGTCACCGACAACTGCCCCAAGCCGTCGTTCGTGCTGACGTCGATCACGAGCAACGAGCCCGAGAACGACCTGGGTGACGGCAACACGGCGCCGGACATCGTCGGCGCCACGGTCGGCACGCCCGATCTCGCGTTCCAGCTGCGCTCGGAGCGCATGGGCCCGCGCACCGGTCGCGTGTACACGATCACCTACACGGCGAGCGACAACTGCGGAAACACGGACGTCGCCCAGGTGCTGGTCCGCGTCGAGCACGACCAGTCCGGTCATGCCGTCGTGGTCGCGGTCTCAGGGGCGGGCAGCGGGTTCGGCGACGACTACCTCGCGGTGGTCGTGCCGGCCGCATTGCCCTCGACCGCCGACGACGAGGAACTGCTGTCTCCCGTCGATCGCAGCGCGAACCTGCCGCGGCGTGCCGCCTCGCCGCAGGACCTCCTGATCGGCAACACGGCCGACGTGCTCGAGGCCTCTCGCCTGGTGCACGCGGACGTGGACGGCGACGGGCTGCGTGACGCGATCGCGCTGTTCTCGCTGGGCAAGGTCGAGGCGATCCGCGCGCAGTCGACCGAGCTTGACGGTCCGATCGGCCTGCACTACGGGAACGAGCTCGGCGAGAGCTTCCTCGTCGCCGACCTGTTCGCGAGTCCGCAGGCGGAGCTGGGTTCGACGCTGGGTGCGATCGTGCTGACGGCGCTCGACGGCGCGCTGGTGACGGCGCCGACGGCGGTTGCATCGGCCCCGACGGCGAAGGTCGAGGCCGCGGCGGCTCCGACGGCGATCGCGGCAGCAGGAATGCCGGCGACCACGAAGCTGGCGGGCTTCCGCCCGAACCCGTTCGTGTCCCGCACGGCGGTGTCGTTCGAGCTGGCGCGCGCCTCGCGCGTCACGGTCGACGTGTTCGGTCCGGACGGCAAGCGCGTGCGCGCGCTGGCCGACCTCGCGTACGACCCGGGTCGGCACACGATGACCTGGGACGGACGGGACGACGCGGGAGTGCGCGTGTCGGCCGGCGTCTACTTCGTGCGCTTCGCGGCGGACGGGGTGATCGAGACGGGGAAGGCGCTGCTGCTGCCGTGAGGCAAGGCGGCTGAAGCCGCGTTGTCGGTGAAGTGCGATGAACGAGAGCGCCCCGTGTCCGCGAGGATGCGGGGCGCTTCTCACTGGATCGGGGTCACTTCCCCTGCGGCAATCGCGTCCAGTCGAGCGCGACCTCGACGTGCATCCGCTGGCGCGGACCGTTCTCGATCGACAGCAGGAACCGGCTCCCATCGGGGGACGCCGACCAGGTGACGCCGCCGGCGACACCGAAGAGCCTCTGCTCCGGCCCGGCCGCGACGCCGGTGGCCGGATCGATCGGTACCGCGAAGAGGGCCATCCCGTCGGCGCTGTTGCGGGAGAACAGGAGCTCCCGGCCGTTCGCGGCCCACTGTGTGTTGCCTAAGACCGCGGTGGCGACCCGCTTCTGGCTGCGCGGGCGATCGAGTGGTGCGACGAAGAGATCCCCGACGGCCTGCGTCCGGTTCACGGCGAGCCAGCGTCCGTCGGGCGAGAGTACGCCCTCGGTATCCGCGGGATCATCGAGCAGCGGCCGGGGCGCGCCCCCGCCGGCGAGGTCGGCGATCCACAGGTCCCATCCGGTCTCCCGAGCGAGGACATTGAACAGGAGCACGCTCCCGTCCGCGCTCACGCCGAGCGGCCCCTTGAACTGGTGGTCGGTGGTCTTCACGATCTCGGGCGTGCCACCGTGGGAAAGCGAGATCCGGGCGATTTCGTCGCGACCGGAACGGCCCATGCGGAGGTAGAAGGACTCGCCATCCGGCGCCCACACGGGGGCATAGCTCGTGGCACCCGCAGGCGAGACCCGCTCGAGCGAGCCCCGGTCGGGATCGTAGACATAGACCTCGATCTCGCCCGAGGCGCGATAACGCGCCACGAGCGCGCGACGACTGTCGGGAGCGACGGCCACGTTGAAGTAGCCACCCTCGGGCGCCTCGATCGATCCCTGGCTCCGGCCGGCGCGATCGACCCACTCGAGGCGCGTGTTGGTGAGCGCTGCCGGAAGCCACGCCAGTCGCCCGTTCCGCGCCGCCGAGACGATCGGGTGGCCAGCCGTGGTCGAGAGGGACACGGCGTCGGCAAGGACAACCGATTCCCTGGCCAGCTTGCGCGAGCCGGGGTCGAACGCCTGCGCCATGAGCTTGCCCTCACGCGTGTACAGCAGGTGCCCGGGGGCCGCATACTCCGCGCCTCCCTGCGGCAGGTGAACCAGGAGTTCGGACTTGCCGCTCTGGAGCGATCCGACCCGGATCGCAAATCCCTTTTCCACCGCCGGCAGCGCCGTGTACAGGAAGTGATCGCCGTCGGGCAGGAAGCGCGGCGAACGATGCGCGCTCTCGCCCGCGGTGGTGTCGAGCGCGGTGGCCTGCGTGACGTCGCCGCCGCTGGCGCTCACGCGCAGCAGCGGTCCCGCAGGCGACGGAGCGAAGACGATCGTGCCGTCGCGATTCCACGCGCCGCCGCGGCCGGTGCTGGCCGGGGCCAGCGGAACCGGCGAACCACCGTCGACCGGAACGCGCCAGAGACGGCCCTCGTCGCCGCTCGTGAAGTAGGCGACCTGGCGGCTGTCCGCCGACCAGAACGGGGTGCGCATCGGGGTTGCCGAGCGCGCGACGGCCAGGCCGCGCTCCTCGCGCAGCCGGCGCACCCACAGCTCGGCGCCCGTGGAGTCGGTGACCACGTAGGCGATGCTCGATCCGTCCGGTGAAATCGCGATGTCGGCCGGGTCGCCCGTGAGCACCGCGAGCCCGGGATGGAGCATCGTCAGTCGCGCCGGCTCTGCTTCGCTGCCGCCGCGACCGAGGGCGTACCAGGCGAGGGCAGCGAGCGCGAGCCCGGCGACGAACGGCAGCGACCAGGCGCGCGCGCGACGAGCGAGCGACGGCGCGCCGCGCCCGGCGTAGGCGCGGGCCTCGGCCGAGACGGCGCTCGCCTGCGAGCCCGAGGCCGAGATCCATGCCAGCTCCCGCTTGAGGTCGCCCGCGGTCTGCCACCGTTCGTCGGGGTCCTTCGCGAGGCACTGCCGGATCGCGCGGTCGAGCGCCGGCGGGCTCATCGGCGTGAGCTCGGCCAGCGGCTTCGGCTCGTCCTTCATGATCGAGCTGATCAGGCTGGCCTGGCTCGCGCCGGCGAACGCCGGCTTGCCGGTGGCCATCTCGTAGAGCACGCAGCCCAGCGCCCACAGGTCCGAACGCGCATCGGCCTCGGCTCCCTCGAGCTGCTCCGGCGCCATGTACTGGAAGGTGCCGACGATGTGGCCCTGAGCGGTCAGCGGCCCGGTCATCGTCGGCGAGATCGTCGCATCGGCCGGAGCGCCGCCCTGGGCGCCGCCGCGCGCCAGGCCAAAGTCCAGGAGCTTGGCGCCGGCCTTGGTCAGCATGATGTTTCCGGGCTTGAGATCGCGGTGGACGATGCCGGCCTTGTGCGCCTTCTCCAGCGCATCGGTCGTCTGCATGCCGACGCGCAGCAGTTCGGGAAGCAGCAGCGGCCCGCGCGCGATCCGCAGCGCCAGGGTCTCGCCCTCGACCAGCTCGAGCACCAGGAAGTCGGTGTCGCCCTCACGGCCCACGTCGTACAGCGTGCAGATGTTCGGGTGGTTGAGGCTCGAGATCGTCTTGGCTTCGCGGTCGAAGCGGGCGCGCAACGCCGGGTCGGCGGCGAAGGCCGCGGGCAGCACCTTGACCGCGACTTCGCGGCCCAGGCGGGTGTCGCGGGCGCGCCAGACCTCGCCCATGCCACCGGCACCCAGGGGTGCAACGATTTCGTACGGGCCGAGACGGATTCCGGGGGCGAGGGTCATGGATCGGGAGAGTAATCGGCCCGGGGCGCGAGCGCCAGCGGGGAGGCGTGGGTGCCCGGGCCCGATCGCCTCAGGCGCTCGCGCGCCGCCGCTTGACGAAGCGCACCTCGACGACGCAATCGAGCGCCGCCGCGATCCGGTGCAGCGTCCTCAGGGAGTGCCCGTCGTAATCGGCGTCTTCCAGGCGCGAGATCACCGACGTGCTCGTTCCCACGATCTTGGCCAATTGCTGCTGGGTGAGTCCGGCGCGGGTGCGGAGCGCATGGATCTTCCGCGCGATAGCCGCCTCCTGGCGGGCCAGTTCGAGGCCAGCCATGCGTTCGGGGTGGCCTTCGATGAAGCGGCGGTACAGCATGTCGAATCCGTCGGGGCCGGCCTCGCGTCGATTTGGCATCACTGGAACTCCCGGTTAGTGTGGCGATCTGGATCCGTGAGGTACTCGCCCCGACGTCGTAGCGCCATCGCGATCTCGCCGGCCGGAACATCTCTTCGTTGCTTCACAATCCCGTGCGTGAGGACGACCGCGTCCGATCCGTGGAAGAAATAGAACAACCTGTAGTTCACGCCCTGATGCTGAGTTCTCAGTTCATGAATGCCGTCGCGAAGGTAGTCGGCCTCCGGCCTGCGGAGCATGTGCCCGAACTCTCGCAACCGCTCGATCCGAGCCAAGCATTTCAGCATCGCCTTCATCGGGATGAGCTTCATCCAATCGGCCGTCGGGGTCCTTCCGTTCGCATCGCGGAACAGAACGATCCTTGGCATGCGTCCAACCTTCCGCCAGTATTCGCAATATTGCGAACACAGTCAAGGCGGGGGCGGGCTCTGCAGGGGCGCGATCGGGGTGCGGGGGGCGGGTCCGGCGAGCCTATCACCGTCCCGCGCGCCCGTGCTACGCTTGTGGGCGACATTCCCCATTGGAACCGCCGTCGCAGCGTCGCTGCCGCCCATCCCGAAAGGTGCGCCCCCTCCATGCGCCGGATCCCCGTGCTCTCCCTGGCCGCCTTCGTCGTCACTGCCTGCGCAACGATCGCCGCCGCCCCGGCTGCCGCCGCCGTGTTCCTTTCCGAGTTGTGCGATCCGCAGAACAACTACACGACCGATCGCTTCATCGAGATCTACAACTCGGGCCCTGGCGCCGTGGACGTGACGGGGTGGCGCATCGTCGCGGTGGGCAACAACGTCGACGTCAACACGTGGACGCTGTCGGGCACGATCAACGCGGGCGAGGCAAAGGTGGCCGGCAGCACGGCGCCCGTGACCGTGTTCCCGATCCACTACGCGAGCGCGTCGTGGCTGTCGAACTACTTCAATTGGAACGGCAACGTCGGCGACGGCGCAAAGCTGTACAACGGGGGGAACGTCCTGCTCGACCTGATCGTGGCACCCGGGTCGGGCCTGTTCGAGAACAAGACGCTGGTGCGCCACCCCGACGTCACTGGCCCCAACCCGGTGTACACGCCCGCGGAGTGGACGGCGACGGCGGTGCTCACGGCGCCGGCTGCGACGCCAGGCTCGCACAATGGTTCGCAACCGCCGGCCGGCGGTCCGATCGTCTCGGACATCGTCACCGATCCGGCGAGCCCGGTGGCAGGCGTGCCCGTCGACGTGCAGGCGACCGTGGTCGACACGAGCGGCGCGATCCAGGCGGTCACGCTGTCGTGGGGTACCTCGTCCGGCAACCTGATCAACGGGATCGGCATGCCCCTGCTCGCGGGCAACACCTACCGGACCAGCGCCAGCATCCCCGGACAGTCGAGCGGGATCACGATCTACTACCGCGTGCTCGCCGAGGGCGCGCTGGCGAACACGCAGTCGACGATCCGCAACTACACGATCCCGGGCGGCGGCACCGGAGTGCCCGCGTCGGTGCTGGCGGTGGGGGAGATGAGCGACTCGACCTTCCTCGTGTTCTTCAGCGAACCGGTCGAAGAGACGAGCGCCGAGTCGCCCGGCAACTACTCGATCGGGGCGCTCTTCGCGGTCGCCGCCGAGCGCGATTCGGTCAACGCCTCCCGGGTGCTGATCACCGTGCGCGGCGTGGCCGCGGGCACGCGGACGCTGAGCGTGAGCGGCGTCGCCGACCTCGAGGCCAACATCACCGCCGGCGCGACGCGGGCCTTCAACTACGTCGACGTGACCATTCCGCCGGGCTACTACAGCTCGATGGCCGGGCTCACCGGCTCGGCGCTGCGCGTCGCGCTTCATAATCGGATCAAGAACCACAACGTGGGGAGCTACAGCGCCGCGCTCACCGCGTTCCAGACCACGGACGTGAAGCCCAACGGCAAGGTGTGGGACATGTACTCGGACATCCCGGGCGGCACTCCGCCGTACGAGTACAGCTTCGGCCAGACCGGCCAGGGCGCGACCGAGGGGCTGGGCTACAACCGCGAGCACTCGTTCCCCGCATCGTGGTTCAACGATGCCTCGCCGATGTACACCGACCTGTGGAACCTGTACCCGACCGACGCCAAGGTGAACGGCTACCGCTCGAACTACCCGTTCGGCATCGTCGGTTCGGCCTCCACCACGTCGCTCAACGGCAGCAAGCTGGGGACGAGCGCGAGCGCGGGCTACGCCGGCATCGTGTTCGAGCCGATCAATGCCTACAAGGGCGACTTCGCGCGCGGCCAGTTCTACATGGTCACGCGCTACTTCGGCCAGGACGGCGCGTGGCCCGGCAGCCCGTCGACCGACGGCGCCGAGATGTACCCGTGGGCGGTCGCCCAGTACCGCGCATGGTCCGACGTGGACCCGCCGAGCTGGAAGGAGCGGATGCGCAACGGCGCGGTCTACGTGATCCAGGGCAACCGCAATCCCTTCGTCGATCACCCCGAGTACCTGACGATGATCTACGACTCGACGTCGGTCGTCGGCGTGGGCGACGGCGCGATCGCCGCCGGCTGGACGCTGCGCCTGCGCGCCAACGTGCCCAACCCGTTCCAGTCACGCACCACGATCACCTTCGACCTGGCCCGCCGCGCCCCCGTGTCGCTCGACATCTACGACGTGACAGGGCGGCGGGTGCGCACTCTCCTCGACGGTGGTGCGGCCGAGCTGGATGCCGGCGCGCACACGGCGGAGTGGAACGGGTTGGATGACGAAGGCAGGAGCGTCGCGGCGGGGCTTTACTTTGCGCGGTTGTCGGCGCGGGGTGGTGGCGGCGCGATGGCCGAGACGCGGAGGATGGTGGTCACGCGGTAAGCACACGAGTTGAATCCACCCACCGAGAACGAAGGGGTCGACTCCACACGGAGCCGGCCCTTTTTCTCTCCAACCGACAGCCCATGAGATTCCCTGTTAGGTCGTCCCACCTCGTGCGTATCCATCACCGACACGGGGCGGAGCATCGCCCTACGCGGTGCGACAGGCACACGGAGGCCAGAGCGCCTCGGGAAGGGTATCGGGGAGTACGGGGGGAAACCCGTGCCCTGCCGATGCCTGTCGCCCATTCTCTTGCGGGACGGCATGGTTGAAATGAATCCATCATGTCTTGCGTTCCTCACATCCAACTTCCATACTCGTCGCGACCGGGGCTGACATGACGATTCGCACCTCGAGACACATCCATGACCCCAGACGGGACGGAACCGGTCGGAGCAATCCCCCCCGACTCGACATCGAACGGACCCAGGCCGTGGGCGGAACGCGTGGCGCTGCTCGCCGAGCAGCTCGCCACCCCGCTCGCGGAACCGGCGCGCGGCGTCGCGCGGACCGAGCTGTGGGTGCTGCTGTCCTCGGCGCTCGCCCGCTTCGCCCGCTCGCAGGCGCGCACGCTCGGGCCGCTGACCCATGAGGATCTCGAGGACCTGGTCGCCACGAAGGCGCTCGACCTGCTGCACCGGATCGAGTCCGGGGCGCTGGTGCTGCGCCGTGACGACACGCGCGAGGTCTCGGGCTTCGTCGCCCAGACCAGCCGCAATGCCATCATCGACCTCCTGCGCCGCGAGCGCACCCGCCGCGGAAACGGTGATGCGGCGGAGCCGACCGTCGACGCTTCCGGACTCGCGGCCGGGCATTCCAATGACGCGATCCAGCCTTCGAATC
>JBKJNH010000132.1:0-4034 GCA_046596055.1 Candidatus Eiseniibacteriota bacterium | reverse complement strand
GCCGGCGAACGGGTTCGGCCGCGGGGCATCGAGCGCGAAGGAGAAGGTCTCGGCCGGCACGCCGACGGACTCGGTCCCTGTGCCGCGGAGGCGCACCGGGACCGAGTCCGTCGGCGTGCCGGCCGAGACCTTCGCCTTCGCGCTCGACGCGCCGCGACCGAACCCGTTCGCCGGCGAGACCACCGTGCGCTTCAGCCTGGCCGAGCCTTCGGCGGTGGCGCTCGAGGTGTTCGACCTCTCGGGCCGCCGTGTCGCGATGCTCGCCGAGGGCGTGCGCGAGCCCGGTCCGCACTCGATCGTGTTCCGGCCCGGCGCCACTCGCGGCGCGGGCGAAGGGGGCGGCGGCCTGTCGGCGGGCGTCTACTTCGTACGCCTCACCGCCGGTCCGCACGTCGCCACGCGGAAGCTCCTCTACCTGGCGCGGTGACGCTCGCGGGCGACGCCGAGCCCGGCGGCATCCGGCTCAACAAGCTCCTGGCCGAGAGGGTCGGCGTCGCGCGGCGGCGCTGCGACCAGGCGGTCCTCGACGGCGAGGTCACGGTCGACGGCGAGCCGGTGTTCACGCCCGGACTGGTCCTCGATCCGGCACGGCACGCCATCACGTTTCGCGGGCAGCCGCTTCCGGCGGCGCCCGCGTTTCACTACCTGCTCCTGCACAAGCCGCTGGGGGTACTCGTCACGTGGAGCGACCCACAGGGCCGCCCCACGGTGAAGGACTACGTGCCGCCTGGCCTGCCGCGGATGTTCTCGGTGGGGCGACTCGACTCCGATACCTCGGGGCTGCTGGTCCTCACCAACGACGGCGACCTGACGCATCGCCTCGCCCACCCGCGCTACGAGGTGCCCAAGACCTACCGGCTGACGCTGGAGCGGGCGCCAAACGCGGCCCAGCTCGTCGCGTTGCACGAGGGCGTCGATCTCGGCGAGGGGGAGTGGACGCGTCCCGCCAAGGCGGTCGAGATCGTCGAGCGGGGGCCTGGCGGCGCCGTGGTGCGGCTGGTCATCGCCGAGGGGAAGAATCGCCAGGTGCGCCGCATGTGCAAGGCGGTGGACCTCTGGCTGACCGCGCTCGAGCGGGTCGCCTTCGGTCCCCTGGCGCTGGGGGACCTGGCAATGGGGAAGACCCGTTCGCTGACCCGCGACGAGATTCGTGGCCTGAGGGCCGCGACGCGGGACCCTGTGGCGCCGCCGCGGGGTAAGACCGTTCGGTAACTCGTCGCCTGCGTTCGTTGACGGCCCGCGCACGGCTCCATTACAGTTGCGGGACGTGGAAGCGTTCCTTCGGACCCGTCCCAGGCCCTCGGGGAGAAGCCGCATGCCGCATCGATTCGGGGCGCGGGCCCTCGTGCTCCCGCTCGTCTTCGCCTTCGCTTTCCCCGCCCTCCCGGCGGCCGCCACCGAAAAGTATGCCGGCGAGTTCCTCCGCGTCGGTGCGGGCGCCCGCGCGCTCGGGATGGGCGGTGCCTTCCTCGCCGTCGCCGACGATGCCACCGCCGGCTACTGGAACCCGGCCGGCCTCGTCTACCTCGAGCGGAAGAGCCTGCAGTACATGCACTCCGAGGAGCAGAACTCCCAGGTCGCATACGACTTCCTGGGGCTCGCCCTGCCCCAGGGCGGGGAACCGGGCAAGCGCTCGGCCCTCGGGGTCTCGCTCATCCGGCTCGGCGTCGACGACATCCCGGTCTCCCTCAAGACCGTCGACCAGCTCGTCCCCGGAGTCGACTTCGAGGACGGCGACGGCAATCCCTCGACCAACCTGCCCACCGAGGGGAACGGCACCTGGGACGTCGGCGAGCGCCTGTTCCTGTCCGAGTCCGACTTCGAATACAAGTCGAGCAACGACTTTGCCGGGCTCTTCTCCTACGGGCGCAACCTGTCACCGAAAATCGTGCTCGGCGGTTCGCTCAAGGTGCTCTATCGCACGCTCGTCGGACACTCGGCGTGGGGCGCGGGGCTCGATGCCGGGATGACCTACGACGTGGCGCAGAATGCGACGCTCGCGGTCATGGCGCGCGACCTGACCACCACGTTCATGTCGTGGGACACCGGCACCAGCGAGAGCATCGCGCCTTCGCTTTCGTTCGGCGGCCAGTACACGATGCGCATGGGCACGCGCCACGTGATCACGGGCGCGGCCGACGTGCGGATGGACCTCGAGTCGCAGCGCATCGACTCCAACTTTGGCGGCGACAACATGGCGGGCGAGATCCACGTTGGGGCCGAGTACTGGTACCACGACGCGCTGGCGCTGCGCTCCGGCGTGAGCGGCCGGGACCTCACGTTCGGCGCCGGCTTCCGACGCAAGGGGCTGGGCATCGACTACGCCGCGGTGTTCAACCGACAGTTCGGCAGCGAAGTCGACTTCGCGGCCGACGAGAACCAGGGAGTCGCCCACCGCGTGTCGGGCTCGTTCGACTGGTAGCAGGTTAGCCGGGACCGCGCGCGACCGCGCCGGACGACAGGGAGGTTGGGGTGCGGCGCGTCATGGCGATGGTGCTGGCCGGAGGTCGCGGCGAGGGGCTCGGCGTGCTCTCGATGCCGCGCGCCGCGCCGGCGCTGCCCTTCGGCGGCAAGTACCGCGTGATCGACTTCACGCTCTCGAACTGCGTCCACTCCGAGATCTTCAAGGTCGCCCTCCTCACCCAGCACCAGCCCACGTCCCTCGTCGAGCACATCGGCGCCGGCCGCCCGTGGGACCTCGACCGCCTCGGCGGCGGCGTGCAGATCCTCCAGCCGTTCGTGCGCCGCGAGCGTTCGTTGTGGTACCGCGGCACCGCCGACGCCCTCGCCCAGAACCTGAACTCGATCGAGGACGCCCAGGTCCAGCACGTCGTCGTCGCCTCGGGCGACCACGTCGTGCTCATGGACTACAGCCAGCTCGTGCAGAAGCACGAGGAGTCGGGTGCGCGCGTCACCATCGCGGTTGCGCCGGTCGCGCCCGAACGCGGTGATCGCTTCGGCATGGTCGCCATCGACGAGCAGGACCGCGTACGCCGATTTCTCGAGAAGCCCGGCCCGACCGACCTGCACTGGGCCTCGATGGGCCTCTACGTCTTCGACGCGAGTTTCCTGATCCGCGCCCTGTCCGAGCTGCGCGGCCCCGACCTCGTCTACGACCTGCTGCTGCCTGCCCTCGAGGCGGGGGAGCGCGTGCAGGCATTCCGCTTCGCGGGCGCATGGGAGGACGTTGGCGAGCTTGCGACGTACTACCGGGCGAGCCGCGATCTCCTGTCCGATCGCCCGGCGCTGCGGCTCGACGACCCGCGCTGGACCGTCCTGACGCGCAACGAAGAGCGACCGCCCGCGCAGTTCGGCGAGGAGGCCGAGGTGAGCCGCAGCCTGGTCGCCGCCGGTGCGCGCGTCGACGGCACGGTGCGCCGCTCGATCGTGTTCCCGGGCGCCTGGATCGAGAAGGGCGCGGTGATCGAGGATGCGATCGTGTTCCACGACGCATGGGTGGGGCGCGGGGCGCAGGTCGCACGGGCCGTGCTCGACAAGGACGCCATCATCGGCGAGGGCGCCACGATCGGCGCGGCGGGGGACGTCGACGACGCCTCCGGGCTGGTCGCCGTGGGCAAGGAGGCGGTCGTCATGGCCGGGGCGACGATCGCGCCGGGAACGTCGGTGCCGGTCGGGGGCGGCCGCGGTCGCGGCCTGGCGCCCGAGACGTCGCCCAAGAAGGTGCACGGGGAGTGGCCGCGATGAATCCCTCCGCGCGCTACGCGTTCCTGCTCGCCGGCGGTCTGGGCTCGCGCCTGTGCCTGTTGTCGGAGAAGCGCGCCAAGCCGGCCGTCCCGTTCGGCGGCAAGTACCGCATCATCGACTTCACGCTGTCGAATTGCGTCAACTCGGGCATCTTCGACGTCGGCGTGCTCACCCAGTACAAACCGGGCTCGTTGCGCGATCACATCGGCAGCGGCCGGCCGTGGGACCTCGACAGAAACCGCGGCGGCGTGCAGATCCTGCAGCCGTTCCAGGGCAGCGAGGAGAACGACTGGTACCGCGGCACCGCCGACGCCGTGTACCAGAACCTG
>JBKJNH010000167.1:0-3106 GCA_046596055.1 Candidatus Eiseniibacteriota bacterium | reverse complement strand
TCAAGCTGCTGCGCTTCCTCGAGAACTCCGAGGTCCGCCGTCTCGGCGACAACGAGACGCGCATCGTCGACGTCCGCGTCGTCGCCGCCACCAACGTCGACATCAAGCGCCTGCTGTCGGAGGGCCGCTTCCGCGAGGACCTGTACTATCGCCTCAACGTGGTCACGATCGAGCTGCCGTCGTTGCGCGAGCGTCGCGAGGACATTCCGCTGCTGGCGGGATACTTCCTCGAGAAGTATGCGCGTCGCTCGGGCCACGTGATCGACGGCTACACCGAGGACGCCAAAGCCGCCCTGCTGCGCTACGACTACCCCGGGAACGTCCGTGAGCTGGAGAATGCGATCCAGCGCGCGGTGACGCTCGTCGAGGGCAAGCAGATCGCGAAGTCCGATCTGCCGCCGCAGTTCTCGCAGGCGGCGTCGCTGCCGGCCGGGAACACCAGCGAGGATGCGCGCGATGCGTGGTCGCTCGAGGACCTCGAGCGCGAACACATCACGCGGGTGCTTTCGCGCCAGAAGGGCAATGTCACGAACACCGCGCGACAGCTCGGGATTTCCCGCACGACGCTGTGGCGCAAGATGCACAAGTACCACCTGGCGCGGCCGGGGATCTGAGCCCGCCAGATCGAAAGGATTCGGTCGACAGGGGCGCTTCCCGCGCGGCACCATGCGGCGGAGCGCCCCTCTTCATTTCCGGCGCACGGACAGGAGATTTAGCGATGGGCAGCGAAGGCGCGACCTCGACGGTCCGACCGTACTTCGACGATCCCTACACCACCGCCTTCGAAGCGGTGGTGGCGGCCGAGCGCGCCGACGCGCGCGGTCGCTGGGTCGAGCTCGAGCGCTCGTGGTTCTACCCGACCGGCGGTGGCCAGGAGTGCGACCTGGGCACGCTCGGCGCGGCTGCGGTAATCGACGTCGAGGAGGACGAACAGGGCGCCGTGTGGCACCTGCTTGCGCCCGATCCGGCGGGGGCGGGCCCGGCGGTCGGAGCGCACGTTGCCGCGACGATCAACGCCATCCGTCGGCAGGGCAATCGCCAGCAGCACACGGGGCAGCACGTCCTGTCGCAGGCCTTCGAGCGCGTACTCGGCGCCGAGACGAAGTCGTCGCGCCTGGGCGAGTTCGAGGGGACGATCGACCTCGATCGAGCCGACCTGACGTGGGACGACGTCGCGCGCGTCGAGGACGCCGCGAACGCGGTCGTGTTCTCCGATCGCCCCGTCACATCGATCGTCGTCCAGCCGGTCGACCTCGCGGCCTACCCGCTACGCAAGACACCGAAGGTTCCCGGTCCCGTGCGCCTGATCGTCGTGCCCGACTGGGACGCCTCGCCGTGCGGCGGGACGCACGTCACGCGCACGGGCGAGATCGGCCCCATCAAGGTGCGCCGCTGGGAGAAGTGGAAGGGCGGCGTGCGCGTCGAGTTCGTGTGCGGCCTGCGCGCGCTCGCCGACCACCAGGATCGCGTGCGCGCGATGGTCGAGGCCGCGCAACGCCGCGGCACGAGCGATCGCGACGTGATCGCGACGCTCGAGCGCGCGGCCGACGAGCGCGTCGCGCTGGCCAAGCAACTGAAGCGCATGGGCGAGGACCTGGCGCGCGCCGAGGCGGCGGCGTGGGCGGCGCGGCGTGCGGCTTCCACTGCGGCCTCTGCCTCTGCGGCCGGTGCCGGTGGCGCTGCGGCGGCCGGCTGGGCCGATCTCGTGTCCGATCGTGACTCCGCAGCGCTCAAGGTGCTCGCCGTGCGCGCGATCGAAGCGGGGGCGCCGCTCGTCGTCGTCGCCACGCGCGCGCCCGAGCCGGTGCTCGTCGTCGCGCGCCGTCGCGACGTGCCGGGGCTTGATCTCCGCACGATCGCACCGGAGCTCATTGCGGCCTGCGAGGGCAAGGGCGGCGGCGGGCCGGACCTGTTGACGGTGGTGGCAGCGCACGCGATGGGGCTCGAGGTGGCGTATGCGCTGGCTTGCGGGAAGACGGGGGCGGGTTGAGGCGGTATTGGCCCGGGCTCGTCGGCCTTCTCCTGATCGTCGCGGGAGTTGCTGCATCGTTTGAGTTGCCCAGGTTTCCGCCGTCGCGACCCCTTGATGAGACCGAGCGCTACGAGCAGATCGTCGACGAGTCTGACCTGCTTCTCCTCGCACGTGTCCTTTCCATCGACCCCATGCCAGCCCCCGTCCCACGGGGAGTGAGCTCGCTCCCAGACAGCTTCATCGCCAGAAGGTACGAAGGGCGCAAACAACGCGTGGTCCTCGAGCCCGTGGAATGGCTCCACGGAGGGCTGGATGGCGATGAGGTCGAGGTCTACTTGCCCAACCCGGGGAATCAGTCCATCCACCTTGCCTCTATGGCGAAGGTGGACACGATCGCGGCGCTGATCCAGCTTCGACGGCGCGGGAGCGACTGGTTCGTCGGTGATTACCTTCGAGTTCTCTCGCAAAGCGGGTTCCGCGCGGTGCGCGACTCGATCGTCCACGCTCGAGACCGCAGCGGACTCGACTCGCTCGTGGCTCGGGCGGACCTGGTCATCGTGGCGGCGGAATCGCTCCTGATCAAGAATGGTCCCGGCGTGGAACGTGGGACCGTTCGAGTGACCCGTCGACTTGCGGGGCAGGAGCTGGCGTCCTCCATCGAGGTCCAGCCGTACCGGAATTTCGAGAGCGTTGCGCGGTCGGTGCTCTTCCTGCGACGCATCGGCCCCGCGCTCTACGAGCCGCTGCCCTTCCACTCGACGTCGCCGCCCGAGTTCAACGACTGGGACTCGGAGTGGGAGCGCCAGCCGTTCGCGACGGAGACCGCGGTTCGCAGGGCCCTCGAGCGGGTCGCCGCGGCCCGCGCAGGAAAGCCCGAACCGCGCTGATCTTGCCGGACCCGATGTGCAGATTCACATGCCCCAGGGCATGTCGATTTGCACATTCGTGAGCGACCGGTCACCGCGCTGCGCGCGAATAGCCCTTCGTCTGGCACTTCCCGCAATAGAACGTCGATCGTCCGCCCTGGACGATCCGCTTCACCGTCGCTCCGCAACGCACGCACGCCTTGCCCTCGCGATCGTAGACCGTCAGTTCGCTGCCGTACGAGCCGGGGCGTTCGTCGAGGTCGCGGAA
>JBKJNH010000004.1:0-4528 GCA_046596055.1 Candidatus Eiseniibacteriota bacterium | reverse complement strand
GGCGCGCGCAGAACGTCGGCTTCGTGTTCCACTTCTACAACCTGATGCCCGTCCTCACCGCGCAGCAGAACGTCGAACTGCCGCTGCTGCTGGTCAAGGGCATGAAGGGCAAGGAGCGCAAGGAACGCGCGCGCCGCGCCCTGTCGATCGTCGGACTCGAGGATCGTCTCGACCACTATCCGCGGCAGCTCTCGGGCGGCCAGGAGCAGCGCGTCGCGATCGCGCGCGCCGTCGTCACCGATCCGACCCTGATCCTCGCCGACGAGCCCACGGGCGACCTGGACAAAAGGTCGGCGGGCGAGATCCTCGAGTTGCTCGAGAAGCTCAACTCGGGCTACCAGAAGACCATCGTCATGGTGACGCACGATCCCGGGGCGGCCGCGCGCGCACACCGCATGGTCCACCTCGACAAGGGCGTGCTCTCGCTCGAGGAGTCGCGGCCGTGAGCTTCGTCGGGCTCGTGCTCGCCAACCTGGGGCGGAACAAGGTCCGCACGATCCTGACGACGCTGTCGGTGTTCGTCGCGCTATTCCTGTTCTGCTCCGTGCGCGCGCTGACCGACACGCTCGAGGACACGATCAACGTCGGCAACGAGTCGCGCCTGATCACCCGCAACAAGACGTCGCTCGTGTTCCCGCTGCCGATGGGGCACCTGGAGAAGATCCGCGCGATTCCCGGCGTCCGGGCGGTGACGTGGTCGAACTGGTTCGGGGGCACCGATCCGGTCGACGCCAAGAACTTCTATGCCCAGTTTGCCATCGACGCGAAGACCTACCTGCCCATGTACGACACCGACCTCGCGATCGTCGACGCCTCGCCGGCCGACGGGTTGTCCGCGCCCGCTGACATGGACCCGAAGCTGGCCGCGTTCATGAACGAGCGCACCTCCGCGATCGTCGGCGAGGGCCTGATGAAGAAGATGGGGTGGAAGCTGGGGCAGACGATCCGGATCACCGGCACGATCTACCCGGGCTCGTGGCCATACGTCATCCGCGCCGTGTACCGGCCCAAGGTGAAGGGCATAGACGACTTGACGGTCTTCTTCCACTGGGACTACCTGTACGAGAACACGAACCGCCAGGCCCAGGTTGGCGTCTTCACCCTCGAGCTGGCCGATCCGAACCGCGCCGGCCAGATCATCCGCACGGTCGACGCGGCGTTCGAGAACTCTGCGGCGCCCACCCGCACCGAGACCGAGCGCGCGTTCCAGGCCGGGTTCGTCAGCATGATGGGCAACATCCCCTTCGTCGTCCGCGTGCTCGGCGGAGCGATCGCCTTCGCCATCCTGCTCGTTGCCATGAACACGATGATGATGGCCATCCGCGAGCGCACCGGCGAGTTCGGCGTCCTCAAGACGCTGGGCTTCTCGGACCGGTACCTGTTCCTGCTCGTCCTGGCCGAGGCATTGCTCATCACGCTCCTCGGCGGCGTCGCCGGCGCACTCTTCGCCCGGTTCGTGATCGGCAACGGGAAGGTGTCCCTGCCGTTCTTCCCCCCGATGTCCGTGCACTGGGAGACGGTCCTCACCGGCATCGCCCTGGCCGCGTTCATGGGTGCCGTCTCGGGGCTCGTTCCGGCGTGGCAGACGGCGCGCCTCAGGATCGTCGACGCGCTCCGGCGCGTGGCGTAGGGGAGGGAAGACCGATGGCCGTGCCATTCTCCTACAACGTCCGCAGCGTGATGCGTCGCCCATGGTCCACCCTCGCCACCGCCGTCGGGATCGGGCTCGTCGTCGCGATCCTCGTGCTCGCCCTGGCCCTGGCGCACGGATTCCAGCAGTCGCTCGTCGCCACGGGCTCGGCGCAGAATGCCCTGGTGATGCGCACCGGCGCCGACAGCGAACTGACCAGCGGCATCGGTCGCGATGGCGCCGCCATTGTCCGCGGTCTCACCGACGTCGCGATCGGCAAGGACGGGCGGCCACTCGTCACGTCGGACATGGTCGTGCTGATCAACCAGGACCGCACCGGCGGCAGGGGCTCCTCGAACGTGACGATCCGCGGCGTTGACCGCGAGGGGATGGCGCTGCGCGACCGCGTGAAGATCACGGCGGGCCGCACCTTCGAGCCGGGGGCCGCGGAGCTGATCGTCGGCCGGCGCATCGCCACGCGATTCGTCGGGTTCGGACTGGGCGACCAGGTGAAACTGGGTCAGCGCGCGTTCACCGTCGTGGGCCTGTTCGAGGCCGCCGGTACCTCGTTCGAGTCCGAGGTCTGGGGCGACGTCGCGATCCTCTCGCCCGTCCTGCGCAACGGCGGATTCTCGAGCGTCACGTTTCGCATGAAGGACCCGGCGCGCTTCGCGAAAATCAAGAAGGAACTCGAGACCGACCCGCGGCTGGGCGTCCAGGTGCAGCGCGAGGACACGTACTACGCGAACCAGTCGCAGGGCCTCGCCACCACGATCCGCGTGGCCGGCATCTTCATCGTGCTGATCATGGCGGTGGGGGCCATCTTCGCCGCGATGAACACCATGTTCGCCGCGGTGGGGGCGCGCACCCGCGAGATCGCCACGCTGCTGACCCTCGGGTTCGGGCCGTTCGCAGTGATGTTCTCGTTCGTCATCGAGTCCGTGATCGTGGCGCTGGTGGGCGGCGTGGTCGGCTGCCTGCTGGCGCTGCCGGTCAACGGGATGGCCACCTCGACCACGAACTTCGCGACGTTCAGCGAGATCGCCTTTGCGTTCCAGATCACGCCCGGGATCCTCGGCGTGGGCCTGCTGTTCGCGCTGGGGCTGGGGGTCGTCGGTGGGATCCTGCCCGCGTGGAAGGCATCGCGTCTGCCGCTCGCGGCAGCCATGCGAGGGCTGTAACCGCCCTTGCGCCGGGGTTGATCCAGGATCTTCAATCCCACTCTCAGCCTGCTGCGGTCCAATGGCTTGCGCTCCTTCTCGTGCTCATCACGCTCGCAAGTCTCAGCCTTCCGGGCTGTGCCCGCGAGGAGGTGCGCCTGGCACCGGTGGTGAGCGCGATCGCTATGTCCGACGGTTTCCGCCACATGCCCATTCCGTCGCGGCCGCTCGTGCTGTACGCCGATCTCCCCATCGCCGACTCCCTCAGCCATCCCGACAGCATCGCGTGGCTGAGCGTCGCCCAGGATCGCTGGTCCTTCGTGCAGCAACGCTCCCCGGACGCTCCGGTCCAGATCTGTCCCGACGAAGGGTGGATGGTCGCCATCCGCGCCGCGCAGGCCTATACGAATTCTCAGCAATCGAAAGCGCAGCGCTGAGCCTTCCCAATCCGGCTTCCAACCTTCCCGCCCATCGGGTTGTCCAAGCCGTGGCAACCCCGGGCCGCGCAGCGCGTAGGCTGCCTGTCCGAACCGAACTCGACCCCGTTCCGGAGAACTCCGCCATGATCCGATTCCGTCGTGTTGCCTCGGCGGTCGCGTTCGCCGCCGCCTTCCTGCTCGGCCCCGCACTTGCCTTTGCCACCGGGGACGGGCGCTTCTCCCTCTCGGGCGATCTCGTGCACGTCTACAACCTGGCGGGCGCGGTGAAGATCACCGCCGGCACCGGGACCTCGGTCACCGTGGTCAGCCGGACGCAGGGGAGGGACGCCGCGCAGATCAACTCGCAGACGCTGCCCGGCAGCGAGCCCGCGCTCGTGTTCCAGTACCCGGGAAAGACGATCATCTATCGGCCGGAGTCGGGCGGCTCGCGTAACACCTTCCGCACCAACTTCGACGTCGGTGCTGACGGCCGCTTCGGCGACGGGTGGGGCAAGAACGGACTCGGGATCGGCCGGCGCAAGGTCGAGATCAAGTCGAGCGGCAGCGGCACGGAGGCCTGGGCCGATCTCGACATCGCGATCCCGCGCGGCCAGCGCGTCGCCCTTCACCTCGGTGTGGGCGCTGTCACGGTGACGAACGTGGACGGCGAGCTGCTGGTCGATTGCGCCGCCGCGAGCGTCGATGCGCAGGGCACGCGCGGCATGCTGCGAATCGACACCGGCTCCGGCGCCGTGAGCACGCGCGACGCGAAGGGGCGCGTCGACATCGACACCGGATCGGGCGGCGTCGCGGTGAACGACTTCACCGGCTCGTCGCTCGCCATCGACACGGGCTCGGGCGACGTGCGGCTGGCGGCCATCACGGCCGACGAGCGGGTGACCGTCGACACGGGCTCGGGTCGCGTGGAAATCGTCGAGGTCCGTTCGCCGCGGGTCGCCGTCGACACCGGAAGCGGCAGCGTGTTCATGCGCCTGGCCGGCACGCCGCGCGACGTCTCGGTCGACACGGGCTCGGGCGCGGTGACGATCGAGGCGCCGCCGACGCTCGACGCGATGATCGAGATGCAGACTGGCAGCGGCGGACTCGAGGTCGAGTTCCCCATGAAGTCCGTGATCCGCGACGACGACCATGTCCGCGGGACGATCGGCAAGGGGACGGGCCGCGTCGTGCTCGAGACGGGTTCGGGACGGATCCGGCTGGTGCGGGGCTAGCGCCACGGCAAGGCCCCGGCGGGTGCCGGGGGTCCGGTTGCAACGATTCGGGGGGCGGGCGCATCCTACGGGGACGCTCGTCCCCCG
>JBKJNH010000386.1:0-3136 GCA_046596055.1 Candidatus Eiseniibacteriota bacterium | reverse complement strand
GTGAGCGTGGGGGAGCGCCAACTGCTGTCGTTCGCGCGCGCCATTGCACTGGACCCACGGGTGTTGGTGCTGGACGAAGCCACAAGTGCCGTAGACAGCGAGTCCGAGGCGGAGATCCAGCGTGGGCTCGCCGCGCTCATGCGCGGCCGCACGACGATTGCCATTGCGCACCGTTTGAGCACCATCGTGCAGGCGGACGAGATTCTGGTGCTGCACCACGGGGAGGTCCGCGAGCGCGGCACGCATGCGGAGTTGCGTGCAGTGCGCGGGCTGTATGACCGCTTGTACCGTTTACAAGGTGGGGAATTGCAATCTGTTTCTCCGGGAACCGCTCCGCTTGCCAGTCCACAGGGCGCCGGGTAGTTTCCGCCCCTACTGGGTCCCGGGCGCTCCCCGCGCGAGACTCCCTGTGTCGCTCGCGTCGCAGTCCGACCGCGCATCGCCCCCAATGCCCGTCCTCCAGCTCGACGATCAGCAGTTCCCGCTCAAGGCGGGTGCCACCCGAATCGGCGCAGGTGCCGACGCGGACGTCATTGTGCCGGGCTATTCGGCCGTCGGGGTGGAGGCCGTGATCGACGGCGGACCGACGCCGACCATCCGGCGCGCGGACGACGCGTCGCATGTCCGCGTGAACGGCGTCCTCCTGGGCGCCGAGCCGACGCCCTTGATGCACGGTGACAAGGTGGAGGTTGCGGGGCTCGAGCTTCGCTTCAGCGACGACTCGAAGGGCGGGGCCACCCAGTTCGTGAGTGCGAGCGACATTGCCGCCCTCACCGGGGGCAGGCGCGCCGGTTCCGCACGCGCCACGGCCGCGTCGGGCGGCCGCCTCGTTTCGCTCGTGGACGGCAAGGAGTACTCGGTGGCAGACGCGGGGCTCGTCTTTGGACGAGACGCAACGTCCGACGTGGTCGTCCCGCAGAACGAAGTGTCTCGGCGCCACGCCGAGATCGTGCCGGGCGAGCAGGGTTATGTGCTGCGCGACACGAGCGCGAACGGCGTGTACGTCAACGGAGAAAGAGTGCAGGGATCCGCCAAGCTGGCGCGCGCGGACATCGTTCGGATCGGCTCGGAGGAGTTCCGCTTCTACGCCGACGTACTGTCGACGACGCCAGCGACCTCGCACGCGGCCGCGCCTGCGACTCCGTTTGCGCCGCGTTCGGCCAGGACTGCAGAGCCCCAGCCCGCGAGGCCGTCCGACTTGCTGGAGTTGGACTTACTGCCCGCAGCGGAGGTGCCCCGCCCACGTTTGGACGCTCCCGGCCCGTTGCTGCCCTTCGAGGCTCCGCCTGCCGCCAAGGCAGCCAAACCACTCCCGCCGGCAGCGGCGTCGACGCCGGTCTCGGCGCCCAAGGCCAGGGATCCCCGCCCCGTAATTGCGGTGCTCGAGTCCCTCAACGAGGGGCCCGGCAAGGGCACCAGGCACGAGCTGCATACGTCGCTCGGGCACATTGGACGCGGTTCGCACAACGACGTGCGACTCTCCGACGAGAGCGTCAGCGAGACCCACGCGAAGCTGCAAAAGCGCGAGGACGGTTGGTATGTCGTGGATATGGACTCCACCAACGGGACCTACGTGGGCGGGTCGCGCGTGATTGGCGAGCGCCGAATCGAAGGCGCACCGGATGTCCGCTTCGGCGGAATGAAGTTTCGCTTCACGCCGGTGGGCACGAGCCCCGTAGGCGACCTCGAGTTCAAGGGAACGCGCGCGATCACGGCCATGGGGCGGCCGTCGGCGCTGGCGGCCGAGCAGTCCGCCGCCGCGGCCCCGCACCCCGTAACGCCGGGCACGCCGTCGCCGGTTTCGCCAGCAGCGCCGGTACGAAGCGCCGGCGGCGTACCACCCTGGGTCTGGGTTGTAGCGCTTCTCGTCATCGCCGCCGTGGCGTTCTTCGTGCTGCAGGGTCGCGCGTGAAGCTTATCTACGCAGCACGAACGGACGTCGGGATGATCCGGTCCGGCAATGAAGACAACTTTACGGTCGACGCGAATCCGGAGCGCGGGATTTTCATCGTCGCGGATGGCATGGGCGGGCACGCGGCGGGTGAAGTCGCCAGCGAGATGGCGGTGCAGATCGTGGTGCGCGAGCTCGCGCCCACGGTGGACTTGCACGGTGAGCACGTCGCGAAGCTGGTGGCAGACACCCTGCGGCTGGCCAACCGCGCGATTCACACCAGGACGCTCACCGAAGTGGACAAGCAGGGCATGGGGACCACCGCGTCTGTGCTGATGATCGCCGACGCGCGCTACCTCATCGGCCAGGTAGGCGATTCCCGCGTGTACCTGATGCGAGACGGCGCGCTATCGCAGCTCACCAAGGACCACTCGTACGTGCAGGAGCAGGTGGACGCCGGTTTCCTGACGCCCGAGCAGGCGCGGTATCATCCCTACAGCAACGTCATCACGCGCTGCGTCGGTGCGTCACCCGACGTGGAGCCGGACGTCTACCGGGGCGAAACCCGCAACGGCGACCTCTTCCTCGTGGCCAGCGACGGGCTGACCGGCATGGTGGACGACCGCCGGCTCGGCCAGCTCCTCGGCTCACGCGCCGAGCCGGATCGCAAGGTGCAGGCGCTGATCTCGGAGGCGAACGGCCGCGGTGGGCTCGACAACATCACCGCTATCATCGTTCACGTGATCGAGGCCGGCCCAGCGTCGGACGACGTCAATCAGACGGCGGAGATCCGAACCGGTTGAGCGACGAATCGGTGGGCTCCATCGCGCAGTTGTATCTGGGCAACATTCTCTACGCGTTGGAGCTTGCGGCCATGTCCCTGGAGCAGCAGGGTAAGCCGGACGACGCGGCGTACTATCGCGGACTGTCGCGCAAGTTGGCGGAAGCGCACGGCGCGGAGCGCAAGCAATCAGCCCAGTAGGTTGCCGGAGTCGAGCCGGTTACGCACGCCGCTGGGCGACAGCCCTGCCAGTCGAATCACCGCATCGCGCGCGATGGAGACTCGGCGTACCGTGAACACCCGCAGCCAGCGGGCGCTTCCATACAGCTCCTCGGAAAGCTTGGGCAGGTTCACGGCGCCCTCCCACCCCGCAACGGTGAGTCGCCGAACGCTGCCATCGCGACGCACCACCGGGATGTCGAGGCCAAGCATCTGTGTCTTGGCCGGATAGTCGACGAGCACCT
>JBKJNH010000307.1:0-3426 GCA_046596055.1 Candidatus Eiseniibacteriota bacterium | reverse complement strand
CGCGAGCGACTCGACGAGACCGACGACGAGGGAGGTCGGCGTCGTGAACGGCGTCTCGCCCTCGGCGGCCTGCACGGCGGCCTTCCGGAGGTCCATGTAGAAGCGCGGCAGGCGCGGCCCGGAGTCGAGTGCGGCGAGCGCGCGCGGCCCCAGTGCGACGAAGCCGAGACCCGGCGGCAGCATCATCCCCTTCTGCGATCCGGACACGGCGACGTCAAAGCCCATCGCGTCCATGCGCACGTCGTGCACGCCGAGGCTCGTCACGGTGTCGGCGACGGCGAGGGCCCCGACGCGATGCGCGGCGGCAGCGATCGCCTCGGCGTCGTGCAGCACGCCGGTCGAGGTCTCGCTGTGGGTGAAGAAGACGATCGGCGCGGGCCGCTCGGCCAGGCGCGCGGCGACGACCGCGGGATCGACGGCGCGGCCCCAGTCGAACGACAGGACGTCGGGCTCGACGCCGTAGGCTCTCAGGATCTTCGCCCAGCGCTCCCCGAACTTGCCGGCCTCGACGACGAGCGGGCGCGTGCCCGGCTCGACCAGGTTGACCACCGCGGCCTCGAGCGCGCCCGAGCCCGAGGCGGCCATCGTGACGACCGTGCCCTCGGTGCCGAACAGGTCGATCATGCCCTTCGTCGCCTCGGTGAGGACGGCGCGAAACGCGGCGGTGCGATGGTGCATCGCGGGACGGGCCAGCGCGGCTAGGACACGGGCTGGAATTTCGACGGGACCGGGCGTAAAGAGGCGCGTCTTCAACAGGTCTCCTCAG
The DNA here is from genome assembly GCA_046596055.1 of Candidatus Eiseniibacteriota bacterium. Lineage (GTDB taxonomy): Bacteria > Eisenbacteria > RBG-16-71-46 > RBG-16-71-46 > DASYSL01 > JANPEF01. The sequence continues at coordinate 2,660 of JBKJNH010000307.1, read as the reverse complement.
CGAAATCCGAAAGGGGCGGGATGGGTGCGATCGCGCGGCATCCTAGCATACTGCGAGCCCTTGCGGCGGGGCGAGGCGCACCGTAGCGTGCCGGCATGGTGAGGCTCCGGGGCGCACGATTCTTCCTTGGGACGCAAGGCTGGAACTACCCGGCCTGGGCCGGGCCGTTCTATCCCCGCGCGGCACGCGCCGCCGACTTCCTCTCGTTGTACGCGAAGCAGTTCACGACCGTCGAGGTCGACTCGACGTTCTACGCGGTGCCCTCGGCCACGACGATCGACAGCTGGCTGCGCCGCACCCAGGCCTCGTTCCGCTTCGCGCTCAAGTTTCCGCGGGCGGCCACGCACGACGATCGCCTCGCCGGCATGATCAGCCGCACGACGCTCGAGATCTTCGCCACGCGGGCGCGCGGCCTGGGCTCGCGCCTGGGCCCGATCCTGCTGCAACTGCCACCGGACTTCGGGCCGGGCGAGCGTGGCGCGCTGGAGGGCTTCCTCGCCGGCTGGCCCGAGGACCTCCAGCTCGCCGTCGAGTTCCGTGACCCGGCGTGGCTCGCAGGCGACGCGATCGAGACGCTGGCCGCACGCGGCATCGCGACCGCGCTCACCGACAGCCCGCACGTGCCGCTCGATCTCATGCTCGCCGCGGTCGAGCGGGCGACCGCCGGCCTCGATTTCGCGTACGTGCGCTGGCTCGGCCCACGCGACATCACCGACTACTCGCGCATCCAGGTCGATCGTTCGGCCGAGCTCGCGCTTTGGGCCGCGGCCCTTCCGCCACTGGTCGATCGTGGCATCGACGTCTACGGATACGTGAACAACCACTACGCCGGCCACTCGCCGGCGTCGGTGCGCGCGTTCATGGAACTGGTGGGGATCGATCCGCCGGATCCGGGGGATCTCGAGCCGCAGGGCGAGTTGTTTTAAACGGGCTTGTAGGCCTGCCCCTCGACCCATCGCCCACCGGCATCACTGACCTCGCGCTTCCAGATCGGGACGGCTTCCTTCAGGCGATCGATCAGGTGGCGGCAGCAGTCGAATGCGTCGGCGCGGTGCGGGCAGGCGACGGCGATCGCGACCGACGCCTCCCCCACGACGAGCCGCCCGGTGCGATGCGCCAGCGCGATGCGCGCCATCGGCCAGCGCGCCGCCCCTTCGGCCGCGACGGCCTGGAGCTGCGCCGCGGCGAGCGGGTCGTAGGCGTGGTATTCGAGGGCAACGAGTCCGGGCTCGGCCCGTACCTCTCCGACGAAACCGACGACCCCACCACAAGTTGGGGCCGTGACCTCCCGTAGAAGAAGAGCGACATCCAGCGGCTCCGCCGTGAGCTCCGCGCGCCGCACGCCCGGCTCGTCGGTCTCGGGCGCCCCTCCCCCCACCGGCGGCAACCACACCACCTCGGCCCCGGCGGGCACCGGCGTATCGAGGTCGACGACCTTGCCGTCGACGACGATCGGCAGGCGCAGGAGCTGGTCCTCGAGCGCCGGCCATTCGGCGGCGAGCAGGGCCCAGATCGCGCGCGGCGTGGTGCCCTCGGGGACCTCGAGCTCGACCTGGGGTGCGCCGCCGGTGTAGTCGCGCAGATAGGCGAAGAACAGGACCGTCACGGTCATCACGACAGGCTCACTCCTTCCCGCGGGTAGGCGCGGGCCAGAATCTCGACCGGATGTCGCATCGGCGCGGCCAGTCCGCGCGCGCGCTGGCCGATCTGCATCTGCAACAGGCAGCCCGGATTGCCGACCGCCACCACCGTCGGTGAAACCGCCTCGACGCTGTCCATCTTCTGCTCGAGGAGCCGTGCGGCCATCTCCGGTTGCGTCAGGTTGTAGATGCCGGCCGAGCCGCAGCAACGATCGCTGTTCGGCAGGTCGACCACGGTCGCGCCGGGCAGCGCGCGCAACAGCACGCGCGGCGCGCTCCGCACCTTCTGCGCGTGCGCCAGGTGGCAGGCGTCGTGGACGCCGATCCGTTCGGCGACCGCGGCCCGTGCGGGCGGCAGGCCCAACTCGGCGAGCACTTCCGTGATGTCGCGCACCCGCGCGGCGAATCCGTCGGCGGCCTCGTCGCCGCGCGGGAACAGGTCGCCGTACTCGCGCAGCGTCGCGCCACAGCCCGCCGCGTCGGTGGCGATCCAGTCCAGCGGGCCCGCCTCGGCGAAGACCTCGACGTTCGTGCGCGCGAGCCGACGCGCGCCCTCGCGCCGCCCGGCATGGGCCAGCAACGCGCCGCAGCACTGCTGCCGCGCCGGGATCACGACGGTGGCGCCGGCCTCGCGCAGCAGGTGCACCGCGGCACGATCGACCGCCGGGAAGAACCCGGGCATGAGGCAGGTGCGGAACCAGCCCACGGTCGCGCGCGCGGCGCCTTCGTAGGGCGGGTAAATCCCCGGCTCGATCGCGGCCCCCGTCGCCTGCGCTGCATCGGGCTCGAGTGCGGCGCCGGTGCGCGCAAACGCCGGCAGGAAGCGCCCCAGTGGGCCGGCAGCCAGTCGCGTCAGGCCCAGCTTCTGCGCGGTGCGCACCAGCGCCGTCACGAGCTGCATACGCTCGGGGAACGGGAACACGTGATCGAGCGCGAAGTTCCGCAGGCGCTCGCCGGGCGTCGGGGGCAACTCGATGGCGAGCCTGGCGCGCGTTGTCTCGATCAGCTTGCCGTAGTGCA
>JBKJNH010000288.1:0-7199 GCA_046596055.1 Candidatus Eiseniibacteriota bacterium | reverse complement strand
GAGGTGCCGATGTTGACGTTGGCGATCCCGCAATCCGAGCCCTGCGCCGAGAGGAACTTCTCCGCGGCGAGCACGTCGCGGGTGAAGATCGCGGAGGACAGGCCCTGCGGCACGCCGTTGTTGACGGCGATCGCCTCGTCGAGGTCCGCCACCTCGATCACGTAGAGGATCGGCGCGAACGTCTCCTCGTGCACGATCTTCATGTCGGCCCTCGCCGCGACGATGGTCGGCTCGACGAAATGTCCGGGGCGATCGAGCTTCTTCCCGCCGTAGAGGATCGTGCCGCCCTCGGCCTGCACGGTCGTCAGCGCCTTCTCGTAGTCGGCCACGGCGTGCTCGTCGACGAGCGGGCCCATCAGGGTGCCGGGGTCGAGCGGATCGCCGATACGGATCGATCCATAGACCTTCTTCAGCCGCTCGACCATGGTCGCCGCGACGCCCTTCTGGACGACCAGACGACGCGTCGTCGTGCAGCGCTGACCCGCGGTCCCGCAGGCAGCGAACGTGACGGCGCGCACGGCAAGGTCGAGGTCGGCGTCTTCGAGCACGACGATCGCGTTGTTGCCGCCCAACTCGAGGATCGTCCGGCCCATGCGCGGGCCGACGACGCCCGCGATGCGGCGACCCATCTTCGTCGAGCCGGTGGCGGAGATCAGGGGGATGCGCGCGTCGGCGAGCATCCGCTCCCCGACCTCGGAGACCGGGCCCATGACCAGGCCGAACACGCCCGGGAATCCTTCGGCAGCCAGCACCCGATCGGCGATGGCCTGCACGGCAACGGCGCACAGCGGCACCTTGTGCGACGGCTTCCACACGACGGTGTCGCCGCACACCGCGGCCAGCGCGGCGTTCCACGCCCACACCGCGACGGGGAAGTTGAACGCGGTGATCACGCCGACGACGCCCAGCGGCTGCCACTGCTCGTACATGCGATGCGACGGGCGCTCGCTGTGCATCGAGAGGCCGTACAACTGGCGCGACAGCCCGACGGCGTAGTCACAGATGTCGATCATCTCCTGCACTTCGCCCAGGCCCTCGGAGAGGATCTTCCCGTTCTCGAGCGCGACCAGCCGGCCGAGATCGTCCTTGTGCTCGCGCAGCGCGTTGCCGAGCAGCCGGATGACCTCGCCGCGACGCGGTGCGGGAACGTTGCGCCACGTCTCGAACGCCATTGCTGCGGCCGCAACCACCGTCTCGTAGTCGGCGGCGGTGGCCTGGCGCACGGCGGCGAGAGGCTCCCCCGTGGCGGGATTGAACGACACGACCGCTTCGCCCTTCGTCTCGATCCAGCTTCCGGCGGAGGCGCCCGGGTTGACGGGACGGATACCCAGGCGCTCGAGGACGGCGCCCGCAGAAACGACGGTGCTCATGGGGTACGACCTCCGAAATCGGGGTTGGGGCAGGACGACGGCGAGGCGCCGAAGCGGCGTGGACCGGGCGAGACTATCACAGCGCCCGGGCCTGTTCGATCTGCGCCACGTGGTGATCTCCATGCCATCCGTAGAGCGCCAGCAGCCAATCGAGGTTGCGCGGCTCGGCCTGCTCCGGGTGGCGAAACGTGCGCGCGAAGTCGTCATCGTGCATGCCGCGCAGCAGGATCACCCAGCGCTCGTGCAGGGCCTCGAGCAGCCGCACCGAGGCGTCCACCGGAGCCGTGCGCGCGTCGACCAGCTCGGCCCATGCCGCCTCGTCGTACGGCTTGATCGTGGGAGCCTGCTCGGTGAGCGCCAGGCGAAAGCGGACGAACGCATTCAGGTGGCTGTCGGGGAGGTGGTGGGCGACCTGGCGGACCGTCCAGCCCCCCTCGCGATAGCTTCGTTCGAGGGCCGCCTCCTCGAGTCCGGAGACGGCGGCGCGCAGCCTGCCGGGCGTGGCGGCGATCCGGGTGATCAAAGCGGCCCGCTGCGCGGGGTCGGGGGTGCCCTCGAAACTGAAGCGGCCCAACGGGTAGCGGGGATCGCTCATGTTCTCTCCAGGCGACGAAGGGGTGGCAGGAAGAGCGCACCGGACCAGCCCGGTGGCCGACGAAATCGGTTGCCAAAGCGTGGATTTTTCCGCTATTCTTACTTCATTAGGCGTGAATGGTGCCCGCCCCCTCAGCGGACACATCCGATCGGACGTCTGGATCGTAATGCTCGTGGCCCGCCCGGCCATGATTCGATTCGAAGTCCTGCCTCAACTGTCGTACTCGACGTGCGTGTCGAAGCAGTCCTTACATTCAGCGGGAGCCCCGATGAAGCCGGCGATCATTCGTATCACGTCCATGTTCTTTGCATTCGCGTTGCTCCTCGCCGGCCCGGCTGCTGCCGTCGATGCGCCGAACGTTCAGGTTTTGCTGTCAAAGCCAGGCTCCGTGCGCCTGATGGTGAGCGCGGGCGCCAGTGGCGCTCCGGCCGGCTTCACCGTCGACCGCATGACCCAGGCCGATTACAACGCGCTCGGCGGCTGGGCGACGGCACTCGCCTCCAGCCGCGTCATGAGCTCGTTCGAGGGTCGCCCGACATTCAACACCGAGGGTACCGCCGACGACTACCGTCTCGCCGCCGGCGAAGGCATCGAGGTCGAGCTCGGCCAGTTGTTCGACGAGACCGGCGTGGGCGCGACCGACTATGAGGAGCTGGATGCCTCGACCGGATACGTCTTCCGCATCCGGGCGAACAACGTTCTGGGTGGCCAGCCCAGCCCCTACACCGAGACGATGTCGGTGACCAGCGCGGGCCTGGCGCAGAACTGCACGTTCACGCAGGGTTACTGGAAGAACCACACCGAGGCGTGGCCGGTCGCGGGCCTGACGCTGGGTACGGTCAACTACACTGCGGCTCAGTTGCTCGCGATCTTGCAGCAGCCGGCCCAGGGCAACAAGCTGACGATCCTCGCCCACCAGTTGATCGCGGCCAAGCTCAACCTGAACAACGGCGCGAGCCCCGCCTCGATCTCGGCAACGATCGCGGCCGCCGACGCCCTGATCGGCGGCCTGGTGGTCAGCCCGATCGGGGCCGGCAGCCTGCCGACGAACCCGGCGACGGGTTACGCTAACTCGCTGGACGACTTCAACAACGGCCTGATCGGCCCGGGGCACTGTGGCTCGGTTCCGGCGACCGCTTCGACCTGGGGCACGGTCAAGGCGATCTACCGCCAGTAGCACCCCCGGTCTCTACGGCACGCTCCCACGGGGGCGGGAGGACGCACCCTCCCGCCCCCGTTTCGTTTCCCTAGAAAATTTGTCGTTTGCTTCGTGTTTCAATTTGCGATAGTTTCCCGCAATCGAATCAGGTTGTTCGATCTCCCTCATCGGACAGCGACTCGGCCTATCGGCCCTTTTGAAACTCGGAATTTGTTCGCGACCTGATTCGTCGACGATCGCCTCCCCCGGCGATGCCTGAACGCTGCACCCTCCGTGCGTAGTCGCGCGGGTTCCGTCCCCCCCAAGGAGAGACCCATGAAGTTGAATCGCCTACACCTGTTCGTCGCAGCCGTCGTCGGATTGTTCGTCGCCGTCGGACCGGTCGCCGCCCAGACCCTCGACGCCCCGCTCGTCAACGCGATGCAGAGCAAGCCGAGCTCGGTTCGGCTCATGGTCATCGCCGGAGCGACCGGCGCCCCGGCCGGCTTCGAGGTCCAGTGGATCACGAAGGCCGAGTTCGACCTCCTCGGCGGCTTCCCCGCCGACGGCAATGCCTCGACGCTCGTCGAGGGCACGTTCAACGGCGCGCCGACGTTCAACACCGAGGGCACCGCCGACTCGTACGTCATGGCCCCTGCCGAGGGTATCGAAGTCGAGCTCGGCCAGCTGTTCGACGAGACCGGTGTCTCGGCGACCGAGACCGGCGAGCTCGAGCCGGCCACCCAGTACGTCGTGCGCGTGCGCACCCAGGGTGTCGGCGCCGCCGCGCCCAGCGAGTTCACCGACGCTCTCGTCGTCAACAGCGCTCCGCTGGCCGCGAATTGCACCTACACGCAGGGCTACTGGAAGAACCACTTCGAGGCCTGGCCGGTGATCAGCCTCACGTTGGGCAGCGTCAACTACACCTCGGCCGAGCTGCTGGCGATCTTCAACCAGCCCGCCGGCGGCAACAAGCTCATCATCCTCGCGCACCAGTTGATCGCGGCGAAGCTCAACCTCGCCAACGGCGCCGATCCCAGCGCTGCGGCCGCGACCATTGCGGCGGCGGATGCGATCATCGGCGCGCTGGTCGTCCCGCCGATCGGCGGCGACAACCTGCCGAACAACCCGGCGGTCGACCAAGCGAACCTGCTCGACGACTTCAACAACGGCCTGATCGGCCCGGGCCACTGCGGCACGGTTCCGGCCTCGGCCGCCACGTGGGGCCAGGTGAAGTCGCTGTATCGCCAGTAGGCAAACGACGCGAGCACGGCATCCGGGAGGGGCGGGGAGGATCATCTCCCCGCCCTTCCTGCTATTCTGGCGCCCTATGACCACGCCCGCCGCCTCGCCCTCGCGACCCGCCGTCCACCCGTCCCACGACTCGGCCTTCCTCCGCGCGTGCCGGCGCGAGGCGGTCCCCTACACTCCCGTCTGGCTCATGCGCCAGGCCGGGCGCTACATGCCCGAGTACCGCGCGATCCGCGCGAAGATGTCGATGCTCGAGCTGTGCAAGTCGCCGGACGTCGTCAGCGAGGTGACATGCTTCGCGCGCCGCAGGATCGGCGCCGACGCGGCGATCCTGTTCGCCGACCTGCTGCTCATCGCCGAGCCGCTGGGCGTGACCCTCACGTTCGCCGCCGGCGAGGGGCCGGTGCTCGAGCCCGCGGTGCGCGATGCCGCCGCCGTCGACCGCCTGCGCGAAGTGGACCCGGCCGAGCTGTCGTACGTCTATGACGCCGTGCGCGCGGTGCGCCGCGACCTCGAACCCGAGATCCCCCTGATCGGCTTCGCCGGCGCCCCGTTCACCGTCGCCTCGTACCTGATCGAGGGCCGGGGCACCCGCCACTTCGACCAGGTGAAGAGCTTCATGTACCGCGACGAGGGCGCATGGAATGCGCTCATGGCGAAGATCGTGCGCGGCACGATCGGCTACCTGGAGCGGCAGGTCGAGGCCGGTTGTCAGGCGCTGCAGATCTTCGACAGCTGGGTGGGCGCCCTGTCGCCGGCCGACTACCGACGCTACGTGCTGCCGCACACGCGTGCACTCTTTCGGGGCATGCCCGCAGGCGTGCCCGCGATCCACTTCGGCACCGGAACGGCCACGCTGCTGCCCGACCTGCGCGCCGCGGGAGGATCGGTGATCGGCTTCGACTGGCGCGTCGAACTCGACCGGGCATGGAAAGAGGTCGGCCACGACACCGCGGTGATGGGGAACCTCGACCCGCTCCTGCTGTTCGCCGAGATCCCCGTCCTCGAACGCGAGGTCGACCGCATCCTCGCCGAGGCCGCCGGTCGCGACGGCCATGTCTTCAACCTCGGGCACGGTATCCTGCCCGGCACCCCGGTCGATCACGTCGTGCGACTGATCGACCACGTCCATGAACGCAGTCAACGGTGACCCTCCACCGTCCGGAGGCCCCATGACGTTCCCGTTCCCCATTGATTCGGTCCTCTTCATCGGCTTCGGCGGGCCGACCGAACCCGCGCACATCATGCCGTTCCTGCGCACCGTCGTCTTCGGTCGCGGCGTGCCCGACGAGCGGCTCGTCGACGTCGAGCATCACTACATGGAAGTCGGCGGCCGCTCGCCGTACAACGAGCAAACCGAGGCGCAGCGCGCCGGCGTCGAACGGTGGCTGCGCGCCCACGACATCGACCTGCCGGTCTACGTCGGCATGCGCAACTGGGACCCGCACATGAAGGACACGATCGCGCGCATGAACGCCGATGGGCGTAAGCACGCGCTCGGCGTCATCCTCGCCGCGCACCGCTCCGAGGTGAGCTGGGAGCGCTACATGGGCGACGTCGCCTGCGCCATCGCCGGCAACGCGGGCGTCGGGCCTCGGGTGACCTATCTCGACCCGTGGTTCGATCACCCGCGCTTCCTCGAGGCGAACGCGCAACTGATCGAGGAGGCGACGGGCGCCCACCGCGGCGACTGGCCGTCGGACCTGCCCGTGATCTTCACCGCGCACTCGATCCCGACGGCGATGGCCGAGCAGTCGACGTACCTCGCCGACCTGACCGCCTCGTGCCGCGGCGTCGCCGCGATCCTGGGCGCGACCGACTGGGAGCTGTGCTGGCAGAGCCGCTCCGGCGATCCGCGCACGCCGTGGCTCGAGCCCGACGTCAACGAGGTGCTCCGCCGCCGCCGTGCCGAGGGCGCCGCACGCGTCGTCGTCCAGGCGATTGGCTTCCTGTCCGATCACGTCGAAGTGCTGTTCGACCTCGACCGCGAGGCGCGGGACACCGCGGCCGAGATCGGCCTCACGCTGCATCGCGCGCGGTGCGTCAACGACCACCCCGAGTTCACGGCCATGATCGGCGAGCTGCTCGCCGCGCACCTGGCCACGGGCGGCGCCGCCGCGCCCGCGGCCGAACCCGCCGGCTGAGCATGCCCCCGCCGCAACGTCGCATCGCCGTCGTCGGCGCCGGGATGACCGGCCTGGCGGCGGCGCACCGCGTCGGTGAACTCGGTGGGGGCGAGGTCACCGTCTTCGAGGCGAGCCCGCGCTCCGGCGGCATCGTCGCCACGCACCACGGCGACGACGGACTCCTTCTCGAGGACGGCCCCGACTCGTTCCTCAGCGAGAAGCCCGCGGCCCTCGCGCTGCTGCGCCGCCTCGGCCTCGAATCGCACGTCGTGGGCACGAACCCGGAGTTTCGTTCGAGCTTCGTCGTCTCGCGGGGCCGCCTGCGTCGCACGCCGCCGGGGTTCCAGTTGCTTGCGCCCGTGCGGGCCTGGCCGTTCCTGCGCAGCCCGATCCTGTCCCCGCAAGGTCGGCTGCGCGCGCTCGCCGAGCCGCTGGTCCCGCCACGCACCCGGAATGTCACCGAGATCGCCGACGAGAGCCTGGGCGCGTTCGTGCGGCGCCGCTTCGGCGGCGAACTCCTGGCGGCGATCGCCCAGCCGATGATCGGCGGCATCTACGGCGCCGACCCGGAGCGACTGTCCATGCTCGCCACCTTCCCGCGCTACCTGCGGCTCGAGGCCGAGTACGGCAGCGTCTTGCGCGGGCTGCGCGCGGCGAGCAAGGCGGTCGGCGCCGAGGCCAGCGCCCCCCGCCATGGGCTCTTCGCCTCCCTCGCCGGC
>JBKJNH010000287.1:0-3530 GCA_046596055.1 Candidatus Eiseniibacteriota bacterium | reverse complement strand
CACGCAGCCGCCGCCGCGCTACACCGAGGCCACGCTGGTCAAGGCGCTCGAGGAGTTCGGCATCGGCCGGCCGTCGACTTACGCGACGATCATCACGTCGATCACGGGCCGGGACTACGTCGGCCGGGACGGCGGGCGCCTCGTGCCGACCGACCTCGGCATGGTCGTCTCGAAGCTGCTGGTCCGCATGTTCCCGCATATCTTCGAGGTGAGCTTCACGCGACGGATGGAGGAGGAGCTGGATCGCGTCGAGACCGGCGAGGACGAGTGGCACCAGGTCATGCGAGACTTCTACGCGCCGTTCAAGGTCGACCTCGACCGGGCCGCGGCCGACAAGAAGTCGCTGCGCGCCAGCACCGAGGAGAAGACCGAGATCCAGTGCCCGACCTGCCAGACCGAAGGCCGCGGTGTCTCGTTCCTGGTGCGCAAGTTCGGCCGCAACGGGCCGTTCTTCGCCTGTCCCAACTACCCGACCTGCAAGTTCACGCGACCGGTCGACGAGTCCGAGATTCCCGAGGACCTGAACGAGAGCTGCCCGACGTGCAAGACCGGCCGGCTGTTTGCGCGCACCGGGCGCTACGGGCGCTTCGTCGCCTGTTCGAACTACCCGACGTGCAAGTACACACGTCCGCTCGGGTTGGGGGTGCCGTGCCCGATCGACAACGGTCTCGGCGAGCTGGTCGAGCGGCGCAGCAAGCGCGGCAAGGTGTTCTTTTCGTGCAACCGCTACCCCGAGTGCGAGTACGCCACCTGGGATCGCCCGGCGATCGGCCGCCCGTGCCCCTCGTGCCAGTTCGCGTTCCTCTCCGAGAAGACGTCGAAAAAGAAGGGGACGTACTTCAAGTGCCAGAAGTGCGGCCACGAGGAGCAGGACGAGGCGCTGGGCGAAGCGGCCTCGGCCTGAGGCCCCGGCCCGGCATGCGCGCCGTCCTCGCTGACTTTCTCCGACATCTCGAAGGCGCCCGCCGCCTCTCGCCACGGACGCTCACCGCTTACCGCTTCGAGATCGAGCGGCTGCTCGACGCGCTCGCCGGGCGTCCTGGCGCCGACGTGCCGCCCGAGCGCTTCACCTCGCCTGCACTGGCAGAGGCTCTCGCGACGCTCGCGCGTCGCGGACTGGCCGCCTCGTCGCAGGCACGCGCCGTGGCCGCGTGGCGCACATTCTCCCGGTATGTCGCCGAACGGGGGACCGGCATCGACGCGGCCGCCGCGCTCCCATTGCCGCGCAAGCCGCGCCGCCTGCCGCGCACGCTGCCGTCCGAGCCGCTCAACCGCGCCCTGTCCGCGCTTCCCGCGCGGACGCCGGCCGAACGCCGCGACCGCGCGGTGCTCGAACTGCTGTACGGCTCCGGACTCCGGCTCTCCGAGGCGCTGGGCCTCGACCTCTCCGCCATCGACTGGGGCAGCCGCACCGTCCGCGTCCTCGGCAAGGGCGACAAGGAGCGCATCGTCCCGTTCGGCGCCCACGTCAAGGTGGCGCTGCTCGGGATGCTGCGCGATCGACGCGGCAAGCCGGCGCCGGCGAAGACCGCGGCGGGGGACGAGCCGTTGTTTCTCGGCCCGAGCGGTCGTCGTCTCTCGCCGCGCACCGTGCAACGCGCGGTGTCTGCCGCCCTCGCCGAGACGGCGAAGGCGACCGGCGTCAGTCCGCACGCGCTGCGCCACTCGTTCGCGAGCCACCTGCTGGACGCCGGCGCCGAGCTGCGCGCCATCCAGGAACTGCTCGGTCATGCCTCGCTTGCCAGTACGCAGGTCTACACCCAGGTCAACCCGCGGCGACTGCGCCGCGCCTACGAGAAGGCTCATCCGCGGGCCTGACGCGCCCGTCGCCGGAGACTCCATGCCCGTTCGAACGCTGGTCCGACCCCCGATCCGCGCCACCACCGTGCTCGCCCACGTCCACGGCGGTATCGCCGCGCTCGGCGCCGACGGCCAGGTCACGCTCGGTGACATGGTGGTGAAGGCGAGCGCGCGCAAGATCCGTCGCCTCGGCGGCGGCGAAGTGCTCGCCGGATTCGCCGGCGCGGCGGGGGATGCGCTCGCGCTCCTCGATCGTCTCGAGGAGCAGGTGAAGCGGCACCCCGGCCAGCTCGAGCGCGCTTGCGTCGCACTGGCCAAGGAGTGGCGCACCGATCGCCTGCTGCATCGCCTCGACGCGACGCTGGCCTGCGTCGATCGCAAGCGCGCCCTGTTCGTCGCCGGCAGCGGCGAGATCGTCGAGCCCGACGACGGAATCGTGGCGATCGGATCGGGAGCGCCGTACGCGCTGGCCGCGGCGCGCGCCCTGTTGCGCCACACGAAGCTCGGGCCCGAGGCCCTCGTGCGCGAGAGCCTGTCCGTGGCCGGGGAGCTGTGCATCTACACCAACCAATCCCTCGAGATCGAGGTCCTCGCGTGAAGACGCGCGGCCCCGGCGGACGTGGCGCCGCCGCCGGGAAGTCTCCGCCACGCGCCGCGAAGCCCGCCAAGACCCAGCCCGGTCGGCGCGGCGGGCCCGGCGCGACCGCGGGGGACGACGAGGTCGCCGAGCTCACCCCGCGCGAGATCGTGGCCGAGCTCGACAAGTACGTGATCGGTCAGGCCAAGGCGAAGAAGGCGGTCGCCATCGCGTTGCGCAACCGCTGGCGCCGTTGGCGGATCGACGACGAGATCCGCGAGGAGATCCAGCCGGCCAACATCATCCTCATCGGTCCGACCGGCGTGGGGAAGACCGAGCTGGCGCGCCGGCTCGCGTTCCTCGCCCAGGCGCCGTTCGTCAAGGTCGAGGCGTCGAAGTTCACCGAGGTCGGCTACATGGGCCGCGACGTCGAGTCGATGGTGCGCGACCTGGTCGAGCTCTCGGTGGCGCTGGTGCGCGAGGAACACATCGACGACGTCGAGGACGAGGCGTGGGCGCGCGTCGACACCAGGCTGCTCGACCTGTTGCAGCCGCCGCGCGCGGTCGTCGAGGGGGCGCCGGAGGCTGCCGAGAAGCGCGCGGCCTCGGCGTGGGCGGCCGAACGCGACAAGCTGAAGCAGCGCTTGCTCGCCGGAAAACTGGATGATCGGCGAGTCGAGATCGAGGTCACGATGCGGCCGGGCCCGCCGCCCGAGGCGCTCGGCCACCTGCCTTTCGACGACGGGGAGGCGAGCCTCGGCGACTGGCTGGCCGACGCGCTTCCCCCGCGCAAGAAGCAGCGCCGCCTCGAGGTGGCCGACGCGCAGGAGATCCTGTTCGACGAAGAGGTCGACCGCCTGATCGATCACGACAAGATCATCGTCGAGGCGCTGGATCGCGCGGAGAACACCGGGATCGTCTTCATCGACGAGATCGACAAGATCGCGGCCGCGGCCGGCGCCTCGGGTCCGGGCCCCGACGTGTCGCGGGCGGGCGTCCAGCGCGACCTGCTGCCGGTCGTCGAGGGGACAAACGTTCCGACGCGCTACGGCATGGTCAAGACCGAGCACATGCTGTTCATCGCCGCGGGGGCCTTCCACCATGCCAAACCGAGCGACCTGATCCCCGAGTTGCAGGGGCGCTTCCCGATCCG
>JBKJNH010000193.1:0-3343 GCA_046596055.1 Candidatus Eiseniibacteriota bacterium | reverse complement strand
CGCTGGGGTTCCGGTCGGAGGTCCACACGATCGACGCCCGCGTCGGCGGCACGCTCGCGTACGACATGATCGCCGACACGCCGGAGATGATCGCGGCGATGACGCAGATGGGGCAGGCGGCCTCGCACGCGACCCACTCGCGCTTCACCGAACTCACGCCGCGCTCGCGGCTCGTCCTCACCAACGTGATCGACTTCCTGCCCGGCGTCGCCGCCTACGAGAGCCAGATCGCCGTGGACTTCTCGACGGGGGGCGACCGCGTACACATGGTCGTCACGCTCGACGCGATGCACTCGGACGAGTTCACGAAGATGCAGGAGAAAGGGTTCATGAGCCAGCTCACCAAGCTCGACCCGCGCTTCGCGGCGTAGGCGCCTCGATCGCCCGCGCGGCACGGTGGCGCGCGCGGCCTCCGCGGCGGGCAGGGTGGGGCGCTCCGACCCGGCCCACGGTAAGGTGCGCCATGCTCAGCCTCGTCCGGACGCTCGCCCTCGGGACCGTGCTCGCGGTCGCTGCCTGCAAGGGCGATGGCAAGAGCACCGACAAGCCGTCGCCGGCGGAGACCGCGACCCAGGCTGCGTCGACGACCGCCGAGGTGGCGCCGACGCCGACGCCGACGCCCACGCCGCCCGCGGCGAGCGCGTGCACGGGCAACAAGGACGGGATCCCGGCGTGCGAGGCCGCCTGCGCCACCGGCGACGCGCACGCGTGTGGCATCGCGGGCGAGCTCCACATGGTCGAGGACGACGAGGCCGTGGCCGAGGCGAAGGCGGCGCCGCTGTTCGTCAAGGCGTGTGAGGGCGGCGACGGCGAGGGTTGCCACTGGCTCGGGGTCTTCCACGGCAGCGGTCTCGGAGGGATCGCGAAGGACGAGACCCAGATGACGGCGACCTACGCCCGCGCGCTCGGCCTGCTCGAGAAGGAATGTGTCGGAGGCGCCGCCGTCCCGTGCCACATGGCCGCCGGGCTCCACTCGTCCGGCCAGGGCGGTGCCACCGACAAGGCCAAGGCGCTCGAGTACTGGACGAAGGGCTGCGCGCTCGGGAACCGCGGATCCTGCGACCAGGTCAAGAAGGCCGGGGGGACGCCGTAGACGAAGGGGCTCCCGCGCGGCTCAGGCCTGGATCTGCAGGCCGGTGCGGCGGGTGATCTCGGCCATGATCTCCTCGCGGCCCTCGAACGAGCCGACCGCGATGCGCGGATTGCCGCTCGGGTTGCTCTTCAGCGTGTAGCTGATCGGGCCCTGGGCGGCCGCCTGGACGCCCTGGGTGCCGGCCACGCGAAGCGAGGCGATGTCGGCCCACGGGATCGTGCGGGTGCCGAACCAGCGGACGATCAGGTGCTGGTCGGTGATCGTGATGCGGGGCTGGGTGGCCAGCCAGAACATCATGATGCCGAACGGGATCATGACGACCAGCACGCAGCAGAGGACGCCCATGAAGATGCAGAAGTTCCGGTGGCTGGTGCGAAGCTTGTAGGTCTTCTCCATCGCGCGACTCTAACCTAATGGCAACACGTGCCCGCGTTCCAGAGCGCGCCGCTGGCACCGTAGACGACGAGGTTGCCGTCGGTCTGCACGGCGAGGCTCGCGCCCGGGTTGCCGCTCGTGCCCGACGACCAGACGGCGGTGCCGCCGTTGTAGACCACGAAGTTGCCGTCGCCCTGCATGACGGCGACGGTGCCGTAGACGTAGGTCGCCCACAGCGCGGCGACCCCGTTCTGGTAGAGGACGAGGTTGCCGTCGGTCTGCATCGCGAGCGTGAAGCGGCCATCGCACGACGTCAGGCCCTGGCCCTGGCCGAGCGCCGCGCCGGGCTCGAGCGCGCCACACGAGCAGGTGTCCCGCGTGCAGATCGTGCCGTAGCCGCAGCCGCAATCTCCGCAGTTGCCGCAGGTCTCGCCGGCCTCGCAGACGCCGTTGCCACACGCCGGGCAGCCCTCGTCGACCTGGGCGTCGCAATCGTCGTCGATGCCATTGCAGCCCTCGGCGGTCGCGCCGGTGCTGCCCTCGCAGCCGCCCCACGCGCCGCTCGTGCAGCGCTGGGTGCCGCGCGCGCACGCGCCCTCGTCGGTGCCACACGGCTGGGACGCGCCGTCGACGCAGGCGCAGCCCTCGTCGGTGAGGCCGTTGCAATCGTCGTCGGCTCCATTGCAACGCTCGGGCGCGGGGCTGGTGCCGCCGTCGCACGCGCCGAGCGCGCCGCCGACGCAGCGCTGGACGCCGAGGGCACACGCGCCCTCGTCGGTGCCGCAGGGCTGGCTCTCGCCGTCGACGCACTCGCAGCCCTCGTCGGTGACGCCATTGCAGTCGTTGTCGACCGCGTCACAGACCTCGGTCGAGGGGCCCGACGCGCCGGCGCAATCGCCCCACACGCCGGCGACGCAGGCCTGCGTGCCGGCCTGGCACTCGCCGCCACCCTGGCCACACGCGCGCGCCTCGCCGTCGCCGCATCCACAGCCCTCGTCGGCCGCGCCGTCGCAGTCGTTGTCGAGCTGATCGCAGACCTCGTCGCTCGGCCCGATGTACGCGTTGCACTCGCCCCACGCGCCGGCGAGGCACTTGCGCACGCCGGGGAAACACGTCCCGCGCTGCAGGCCGCACGGCAGGGTCTCGCCGTCGACGGGACACGCGCAGCCCTCCTCCGCGGCCGCGCCCTCGCACGCCGGCGGGGGGCCGCCGAGGTCGCCCGGGCCGCCGTCCTCGGCCTTCGACGCGCACGCCATGAGGACGGACACCAGCAGACATGTGGTCGAGAGCCACGCGCGCATGGCCTGGCTCTATCCACGGTCCATGCCATGGGGAGGCCCGGGGACGACGCGGGGTTGCGCGTCGCCGGGTCGTCGACCGACGCCACTTTGCGGCCCGAGGGGTCGAGCGGCCCCGGCGGAAATGTGGGCTCGGGTCAGCGGAGGTCGGCGAGCGCGCGCTCGAGGACCGGGTCGACGACGCGCGTCCCGCGGGCCTCGCGGAGGATCGTGCGGCGATTGACGTCGGGCTTGATGCCGTCGCGGTGCCACGTCGCGCCGCTCGCATCGCGGTGGCGGGTCACGGTCACGTGCAGGGTCGAGCCGTCCGCGAGCGGGACCCCGATCTGCCCGACGCCCTTGCCGTAGGTGCGCTCGCCGAAGACGCGCGCACGCCCTGACGCCTGGAGCGCGCGGGTGACGATCTCCGAGCTCGAGGCCGTGCCCCGGTCGGTGAGGATCGCGAGCGGCAGCGCCGAGTGCAGGCCCTGGCCCGTCGCCTCGAACTCCTGGATGGCGCGGCCCTCACGCCCGGTCGTGCCCATGATGAAGGTCCCGCCGGGCAGGAACTGATCCGCGAGCGCGACCGCGGCGGTGG
>JBKJNH010000049.1:0-2506 GCA_046596055.1 Candidatus Eiseniibacteriota bacterium | reverse complement strand
TGCGGGACTACTACCTGGCCTTTGTCGACCAGGAGGCCATGCACCACCAGCGTGCGCTGCAGCGCCTCGTCGACGAGTTCGACGCCGTGAAGTCGCGGTCGAAGGTGACCCTCATCGCCGCCGAGAAGCCGGACGAGACACCCTTCGCGCGGATCCTCATCAGGGGCCAGTACGACCAGGAGGGCGAGCGCGTCGGCGCGGCCGTCCCGGCGGTCCTGCCGCCGATGCCGCGAGGTGCGCCCGCCAACCGGTTGGGGCTCGCGCGATGGTTGACGCGGCCGGATCACCCGCTCACCGCGCGCGTCAACGTTAATCGCTTCTGGGCGCAGGTGTTCGGCCAGGGGATCGTCACGACGCCTGGCGAGTTCGGCACCACGGGCGACGCCCCGACGAACCAGCCGCTGCTCGACTGGCTGGCCGTGGAGTTCCGCGAGTCGGGGTGGAACGTGAAGGCGCTCTTCCGGCTCATGGTGACGTCGGCGACCTACCGGCAATCCGCGGTCGCGAACAAGGAGACGCGGGAGAAGGATCCCGACAATCGGCTGCTCTCACGCGGGCCGCGCTTCCGCATGCACGGCGAGATGATTCGCGATCTGGCGCTGCAGGCGTCGGGCCTGCTGTCGGCCAGGCGGGGCGGCCCGAGCGTCAAGCCCTATCAGCCGCCGGGCATCTGGGAAACGGTCGCGATGGAGGAGAGCAACACGAAGATCTACGTCGCCGATCGTGGCGAGGCCAACTACCGCCGCAGCCTGTACACGTTCTGGAAGCGTGCCGCCCCGCCGCCGTCGATGGAGACGTTCAACGCGCCGACGCGCGAGCAGTGCGCGGTCGACCGCGAGCGGACCAACACGCCGCTGCAGGCCCTGGTGACACTGAACGACGTCCAGTTCGTCGAGGCGTCACGCCGCCTTGCCGAGGTCGCCATCGCGGAACCGGGGCGGGACGATGCCGCGCGGCTGGATGCGATGGCGCTGCGTGTGCTGAGCCGCCGGCTGGAAAGCGCCGAGCGCGACGCCCTGGCGCCCGTCGTCCGGGATCTCCGGCAGCGCTACGCCGCCGACGGCGCCAAGGCGAAGGCGCTGATCACCGTCGGTGACTCGGCGCCCGACCCTGTGATTCCCGTCCCCGAACTCGCGGCCTGGACCATGGTGGCGAGCCTGTTCCTGAACCTCGACGAGGCGCTCAACAAGTGACCCCGAAGACGCGACACCCGCACTGCTCCGGCGGCGACGACCTCCTGCTGACCCGTCGCGAACTCCTGGCCCAGGCCGGACGCGGCATCGGCTCGGTGGCCGTCGCCTCGATGCTCGGAGGGGCAGGTCTTCTTGCCGCAGGCGCCAACGGCCTCCCGAACCTGCCGCACTTCCGTCCGAAGGCGCGCCGTGCCATCTGGCTGTTCCCGGCCGGCGCCCCGTCGCAGCTCGACACGTGGGACTACAAGCCGAAGCTGCGCGCGATGTTCGGCAAGGACCTGCCGGGCTCGGTGCGCGGCGACCAGCGCCTCACCACGATGACTTCGCGCCAGAAGGCGTTCCCGATCGCGCCGAGCCTGTTCAGGTTCTCGCAGGCCGGGCAGAGCGGCATGTGGGTGAGCGAGCTCTTCCCGCATACCGCCCGCATCGTCGATCGGATCGCCCTCGTCAAGTCGCTCCACACCGACGCGATCAATCACGAGCCGGCCACCATCGCCGCCAACTCGGGCAACCAGCTCCCGGGTCGACCGTGCCTCGGCTCGTGGCTCTCGTACGGGCTCGGGAGCCTCAACGAGAACCTCCCGACCTTCGTCGTGATGACGTCGAGCTACACCAACAAGTCGAACGTCCAGGCCCTGTCGGCGCGGATGTGGAGCAGCGGCTTCATCCCGGCACGGCATGCCGGCGTGTCCGTGCGTGGGGCGGGCGATCCGGTGCTCTACCTGAGCGATCCCGACGGCGTCGACCGGGCGACACGGCGGCGGATGCTCGATGGCGTGCAGGTGCTCAACGCCAGGCAGGCCGAGGCGCTCGGCGACCCGGACATCGAGACCCGGATCGCGCAATACGAGATGGCCTTCCGCATGCAGGCGTCGGTCCCCGAGCTCACCGACGTGCGCGGCGAACCCGAGTCGGTGCTCGGGCTGTATGGCGACGACGTGCGCAGGCCCGGCACGTTCGCCGCCAACTGCCTGCTCGCGCGCCGCATGATCGAGCGTGGGGTCCGCTTCGTGCAGATCTACCATCGCGGCTGGGACTCGCACACCAACCTCCCGCACCAGCACCGTCTGCAGGCGCAGGATACCGACCAGGGGACCTTCGGCCTGATCACCGACCTCGCGCAGCGCGGGCTGCTCGAAGACACGCTCGTCATCTGGGGCGGCGAGTTCGGGCGCACCGTCTACTCGCAGGGCACGCTCAAGGAAGACAACTACGGGCGCGACCATCATCCCCGGTGCTACTCGATGTGGCTCGCCGGCGGGGGCGTGAAGGCCGGTACGGTCTTCGGCGAGACCGACGACTTCAGCTACAAC
>JBKJNH010000038.1:0-8273 GCA_046596055.1 Candidatus Eiseniibacteriota bacterium | reverse complement strand
ATTGAACCTGCACGGTGGGATCGCGGGCGAAGACATCCTCCAAGCCTGCCGGGATGTCCGGAGGAATCGGCGTTGCACGTTGGGTAAATGTGGCTGAGATTGCAGCGGCGAGCTCGGCCGCGCTGGTTGCGCCTTCCCTGGCGAGCGCGTGCAGATCGAAGTAGTCCTTCATTCGAGTGTTTCTCGTCCCGAAGAGAACGATGGCGTGCAACTTCTCCGCGACGACGGTCGCTCTGGGGTAGACCTTGAGCCGCGGCCGCGGTTGATCGAGGAGCGAGGGATAGTCGAGCCAGGCAGGGCCCGGCGTCACTACGTCACCGATCCCGACGTCCACCTGGACGGTGAGGCGCGCCGCGCCCACGCGCGCGGGAAGGATCGCGCGCCACCCACCGTAGTCATCCTCGAGTCGAATCGGCTCGACGCGAATCGAGTCCGCAATGAACTCGACCGCGTCCGGCTCGACTTCCTCGCCAATGATTTCTCTCAGGATTCGTGACAGCGACACCTCCGTGAGCTCGCCGAAGCCCAGGAGGTCGGCGTCGCTCGTGGGGCGCAGATCCTCCCCCAACCACGCGAGCATCATCAGTGCACCTTTGAGGACAAAGCGATCGGCGTGGGGCGAGCGGGAGAGCCGGTACAGGAAGCGCTCGACGGCGTAGCGCGTCAGCACCAGGTTCGGGTCCACTCCGATCTCGCGCGCATGCCGGGCGAGCCGAACCTGGACGGACCGGGCGAGGCCGGTGCTGGATCCACTCACCCGGAGAGCGCCTCGAGGTAAGGACGCATGACGCGCCGCACGCGACAGATCCCGGCGTAGTGATCGAGTTCGTCCATGGTGAACCGCCGGCTGCGCCACGCCTCCCGAAGGGCCTCCAGAGCGACATCGAGACCGATCTTGTTCCGGTACTTGAAGCAGTCCGCGAGCGTCTTCGCAACTCCGTAGATGCACACCGCCTGACCTTCCAGCCGATGCACGCGGAAGCCTTCGGTGAGAGCGGCGCCGGTGAATCGAACGACCCGCAGCCGTGGGTACTTCGGCTCCGGCCGACGGGCACGACGGTCGATGGCGATCCAGACTTCCGATGGAAGCTGGGTTCCGATGCCGTGGAAGCGCAGGGCGGAGAGCAGGCACACCACGCCACGTGGGACGGCTGCCCCCACGAGGGCGAGGCCGTGATATTCCGTCATCGGGCGGGCCGGGATCCGGTAGACGCCGCGGGCCACTCTCTCGAGCTCCTCGCTCTCGACCAGGCGACTGAGAACCTGTCGATGAATCCCGCGCTCCGTGAGGTCCCGTGCGCGCACGCCCTGGCGGCGGCGGGCGAGTCTGAGCGTTCGATCCCGATCAGTCGTGGAGGGCATGTGGCGAAGTGTAGATGTTTATGCGTTTCTGTCAACACTTCGCCACTTGAATCGGCCCGGGGAAATCTACCGCCGGTAGGCGTCCTTCACGCGGCCCCACGACGTGGGCGCCACGGGCGTCGAGTACTCCGCGCGGAACAACCCGTTCGCGCGGGTGCCCGCGAACACCATCGCAGAGTCCGCCGCGGCCGCGCCAACGGTGCACAGGACGGCGCGCACGTCGTTGTCCCCGACCAGGTCGGGGCCGAACTTCCGCCAGTTGGCGCCGCCGTCGACGCTCTCCCACACGCCCTGTCCGCGCGTACCCGCGTACAGCACGGGCAGTCCGTCGGTGCGGCGCGTGATGTCGTTGACCGGCACGGCCGGCAGTCCCGTCGACGACGGGAACCACGACAGCCCCTGGTTGGTGCTGCGATAGACGCCACTCTCGGTCGCGGCGTAGACCAGGTTCGAGTCGCTTGCCGCGATCACGACCGCGTTGGCGATGACGCCCGGCGCGACCGACGTCCAGGCGCCGTTGGCCCAGCGCTCGATGCCGCCGTCGGTGCCGGCGACGAAGAATGTGCCGCCGCGCACGCGCGCCAGCGCGCGCACGCGCAGGTCGCTGAGCCCGGCGTTCATGCCCTCCCAGCGGATCGTGTCGTTGAGCGCTGCCTTCGGGCCGCCGACGAACACGCCCGCGCCGTAGAGCGCGCAGAACACCGACTCGGGCTTCGCGACGTGGAGGATGACGGCGCGTGCGTCGCGACCACTCATCGGCAGCCCGTCGTTGATCGGATACCAGTTCGTTCCGGTGTCGATCGTCTTGACCATGCCCAGCGTGCCCGCGGCGACGTAGCCGACGTTCTCGTTCTGCGCCGTCACGTCGTGGGCCGAGGGCAGGAACAGCCGAGCGTACTGGTCGCCGCAATCGGTCGACACGCCGAGGCCACCGTTGTTGAGCCCGGTCCACGCCACGACGCACGCGTTGCCCGGGGGCGACACGAGCGTCGTGAACTCATAGCCGGCGAAGCCCAGCGGCGCCCATCCGAGCGCCTGCCCGGAAGAGCGGGCGGTGACCGCGGCCAGAACAACGCCGGAGGCGAGCAGGCAAGCGCCGAGCACGGGGCCGCGGATCTGATGGAGCGAGGTGCGAAGTCGGCTCATTCGGCAACTCCCGGATGCAACGGTGCGAGATCGGGCGGCGTCAGGCGGCGAATGGGGCGGAGGAAGCGTCCCCTTCCATTATAGCCGCGCCGACGGGAGGCGAACCAGCCGTCCTGCGGCCTGCACGCCGCCGCCGGTGACCCGGACCGTGTAAACGCCGGGGGCCGCGGGGCGACCGGCTTCGTCCCGACCGTCCCAGGGAAGGCTCGCGGCGTCGCCCGTGGCTCCACCGGCTCCCTCGAGGGTCCGCACCCGCCGTCCGGCGGCGTCGAGGATCGTGGCCCGGAGCGGGCCCGCCGCGGCCGTGGGCCCCGCCAGTCGCACGCGGATCACGACGTCCCCACGCGAGGGATTCGGCCAGGCGTGGGCGAAGGAGAGTGCAGCCCCGTTCCCGGCTTCACCGGTGGACGCCGTTGCGCTGCCGTCG
The DNA here is from genome assembly GCA_046596055.1 of Candidatus Eiseniibacteriota bacterium. GTDB lineage: Bacteria > Eisenbacteria > RBG-16-71-46 > RBG-16-71-46 > DASYSL01 > JANPEF01. Next base: position 5,338 of record JBKJNH010000038.1, on the reverse strand, counting down.
AACGCGATGTCCTGCGGCGGGAGGCCCGTCCAGGCCGGGCCGGCCAGCGGCGCGAGGGTGGCGACGTCGAACACGCGGATGCCCGGTCCCGCCGGCGTGCGATCGCACAGCCAGAGCTCGCCGCGATCGTTCGCCTCGGCATCGGCCAGGTAGAAGCCTGCGGTCCCGAAGAGGACCCCCGCCACCGCGCCGTTGGCGCGGTTATATGGCCTGCACACCGTGTTGAACGACGCGTCGCTCATCACGACGAAGCCGCGCGCGTCCGTCGCGGGCACCACGTCGGCCACGTCGCCGCCGAGTGCCGCCTCGGTCGCCTCGATGCCGTCGATCGCGAGCGCGAGCGGATCGATGCGCACGACACCGCCGTCGGTCGCGCCGTAGAAGCCGGTGCAGCCCACGACGAGATGGCCCTTCTCGTCGAGGACCAGTTCGGTGGTCGGGTTCTGGAACGGCAAGAGGATTCCCTGCACGCCGGGCGCGGCCGCATCGCAGTCGACCAGCGTGTCGGTCGCCGGGTCGATCACGACCACCGCGCTCGAGTCGGTCGGCGAGAAGAACGCGTCGCGATCGATGCGCTGCACCGTGACGAACAGGCGGCCGCCGACCATCGCCATGCGGTTCATCTCGGGGATTCCGTCGGCATCGGCGAACGCCGCGAGCGAGATGGCGCCGAGGAACGCGCCGCTCGACGGATCGACGATCCACAGGTCGGCCGAGTCGTAGCGCGCGACGTAGGCCCGGGTCGGCGAGACGACGACGATGTCGTTGGGGTTCGACCCGTTGCCGACCGAGAACTGGCGCACGAGCTGGAAGCCGTTCGCCGGATCGAGCACGCGCACGTTGTCGCAGCCGAAGCGCTCGACGACGTAGAGCATTCCCTGGTGGTGGCGGAGCACGGCGTCGGAGCATGCCGTCGCGACGTTCGGCGTGGCGACCGGCGGCGCGCCGAACGCGACGCTCGCGAGATTTCCGGAGGCGAAGTCGGTGGCATAGACGAAACCGCGCAACTGCGCGGTTTCGGCTGCCTGAACCTGGACACCGAGGGAGATCGCAGTCATGAGAGCGGCAGCAAGCATTCGGTTCATCACTTGTTCCCATCCTTTCCATCGAATCGATAGCGCAGCCCGGCGAAGAACGACCGGCCCGGCAGGGGATATCCGCCGAAGTCCTGGACTCGGCGGTCGGTCACGTTGGTGCACTCCAGAGTCAGTTCGAGCGGCACCCGGGCGGGCGCCACGTTGGTGCCCAGGTCGATCAGCGCGCGCGCGTCGATCGGCTGCAGGTTGGCGCGATCGAGGTAGTGCGCACCGACCACGTGCAGTTCGACGAACGGCCGGATCGGCGCGTGCGCCGCGGCGTGCGCCAGGCGCAGCGACGCCTCGTGCCCGGGGCGGCCGGGAAGTTCGTTGCCGCGCCAGTACGCGATCTCGCTCTCGTCGCGCGTCCACTGCCGCGTGTACGACAGGTCGGCCGACAGGCCCCCGGCCCACGCCGTGCGCGCGGCCACCTCGACGCCCTCGATGCGCGCCGCGGAGATGTTCTGCGCCACGGAGGTCTGCGCCGAGTTCTGGATCCAGACCAGCAGGTCGGTCGCATCGGTGCGGAAGGCGACGAGCTGCAGTTCGGCCCAGCGGGGGCCACCGCCGTCGCGCGCGCCTGCGAGGTCGAGCACGAGTCCTGCGTCGTGCGTCGCAAGCTGCTCGGGCCGCGCGTCGGGATTGCCGTGCACGCCACCGCGGTGACCGAACAGCTCCTCGAGCGTGGGCATGCGCCCCAGGCGCGAGGCGCTCGCGCGCAGCGACAGTGAACCGGACTCACCGCGCGCCACTTCGGCCCGGGCGCCCAGCGTCCCACGCCTGAAGCGCGTTGTGCGCGCGACGCCGGGCCGCGGCAACGCACCCGGGTACGGTGAACCGGCAGGGAAGGCATCGAACGTGTTTTCGCTGCGCACCTGCGCGCTGAGTCCGACGCGACCGTCGAGCGGCGACCAGCGATCCTCCGCGCCGAAGACGAGGAATTCGCGCGTGCGCGCCGGGCCTTCGCTCGGAATGGGGATCTCGGTGCCGGAAACGTAGCGCTCGCGTCGCGCTTCGGCGACGAGTTCGAGCGTGTTGGCGGCGGGCAGGACGACCCTCGTGAACAGGCGGGCGCCGTCGCGCGAGGTGTGGTCGTCGGTCGCGACGCGCGAGCCGGTCAACTCGCGTGCAGGATCGTTGAAGCGGTCGCGATTGCGCACGGCGTAGAGCAGGAGGGACGGCGCGATGGGCAGGGGCGGGGCGGCGACCGCGGTACGCCGCTCGACGCGCAGCCCCGTCACCGCGCGCTCGGTGCGCAGGTTGGCAAGGAGCGCGGTGTTCGAACCGGTGCCCGGCGTGCCCTGCGTCTTGTCGAGGCGATCGTGCGTCAGCGACAGCGCCAGGGGCCCCGCGGCGGTGGCCAGGCGCCCGGTCCATGCCCGCGAGACGAAGGCGTTGTTGTCGCGCACGGCATCGACGTCATCGCCCGGCTCGGCATCGGTGCCGTTGTCGTCGCGATACGGGAAGTCGCCCTCGCTCTCGAGGTACTGCCCGACGATGGTGAGCCGTGTCGCGCCGGTCGTCACACCGAAGGCGCCGTCGGTCTTTCGCGTGTCGAACGATCCCGCGCCGAGAGCCGCGCGGGCCCACAACCGTCCGTCGTCGCGAGTGATCAGTTCGACGACGCCGCCGCCGGGTGCGTCGTAATCGAGCGGCGCGCCGCCGCGGTAGACGTCGATGCGGCCCAGGGCCTCGATCGGCAGGTCGGCCGCGTTGACGACGCCGTACTGCGCTTGGTTGAGCGGCACGCCGTCGAGGTAGAACGCGACCTGCGACGAACTGCTGCCGCGAATGGACACCGCGCCGAACGAACCGAGCCCGCCGAAGCGCCGCACGTGCACGCCGACGCCCGTGGCAAGAAGGTCGGCCGTCGTGCGCAGGCGACCATGCGCCTGCGAGACGTCGTAGGAACGTGCGAAGCCGGCAACGGCACGAAGCGCCGGGTCGTCAGGACGAGCCCGCGCGTCGACCACCTGCTGGACGGGCAGCGTGTAGGTGACGGTATCGCGGGAGGCCTGTCCGGAATCTGCCGGGGCATTCGCGGGCGACGGAGTCGCCGCAAGCGCGAACAGGACAGGGATCAGCGCCGGCGCGAGCGCGCGGCGCGGGATGCGGCCGGGGAAGGGCATGGTCGGAGGTCTCCCGCCTCACGTACACAAGGACGCGAACGGGCAGGTCTCCTGACTGAGGGCGAACAGCCGCCGGTCCCGCCTTCCCGGCCCTTCGGCCAGTGGCATCGTGGGATCGGCTCGCCCATCACAGTGACGGGATCGTGGGGGATTCACACCCCCTTCCCTTTTCACCCCTTGCGGGGCACCCGACTCGGATGAGTTGTTGGTCGGACCGTAGTCTCGCCGCGGGGCGCGGTCAATTGCTGAATCCCGCCGGGCGGCAGGAAAAGCTGAAACGGACGCGCCGGGCTCCGATACGACTCCCCCCCAAGGGTTTCGATCGTTGCGCCGACGCGTCCGAGTCGCTAAATCGGACTGTGGTTCTCGCTACAGCTGGCTACAGCTTCTCGGCGCCTGCGGCCTCGAGGATGCGCTTCGCGCTGGTCCCACGATCGCCCTCGGCATGAACGCCGACGAGCACGCCGCCCGTGCCCATCTTCTGGTCGTAGAGCTTCGCTTCGTGCTCGGGGACTCCGAGACCGATGAGGCCGCCCGTGATGCCGCCGGCTGCAGCGCCCGCGCCCAGGCCCGTGAGGGCCGCGACGATCGGACCGGCAGCGACGATGGCCATACCCGGGATCGCAACCGTCGCGATCGCGGCCAGGCCCATGGCGACGGCTCCGACGGCTCCGCCGATGGCGGCGCCGGTGGCGACACCCTCGGGCGCCTTCGTGCCCTTCTCGACATTGAACTCAGATCCAATGTTCGAATCGGAGTGGAGGACGCTGATGTCCGCCTGCTTGAATCCGTCCTCGAGCAGGTCCTGGACGGCACGATCCGCGCTGCTGCGCGTCGGGAAGATTCCCGAGATGAGCTTCGACATGGCGGTCTCCTTCGAAGTGGTAGAGCGACTGGAGAATCCGGGCCCACACTCGCGATGCCGGAGCCCAGACCTCCGCTTGCTCTACACACGAAGCAGGTTCCATGCCGGGCGTAAGTTGTTTATTCACAACGGCGGGCGGGGCGAACGGCGCAGATTCGGGGTCGCGGGGGTGGATGGATTGTAGATTTGACAGAGCACCGCAGCGTCAGGGTGGGCTCTCGCCGGCAGGTGGGTAGAACAGCGCCCGTCCGCAGCCCTTCCGCCCCCCCGCACCGTGCATTCGGCAACGACCCCCCGATTCCCCGCTTCAGCAGCGGCCGGGAACCGCCGATACCTCGTGCGGAGGAAGCATGCCCGACGAGCCCAAGAAGCCGCCCAAGCTGCCCATGACGCCGATCAACGGATTCGGCGCGCCGCTGGAGGATTCCTCCGGCGACGTCGACGCCGATGTCGTCGCGCCACGGGCGGGCGGCACGGTGGCGGGCACGCCGCTGTCGGGCGGCGGCGGGGGCTTCGAGCTCTTCGCCGAGGAGCAGCGCGAGCAGCAGAACCTGACGCGCCTGCGCGACCTCATGCGGGTGCTCGTGCGCGCGCTCAAGGCCAAGCGCATGTATCCCGCGAACAACCCTCTCCTCCAGCGGATCCTGGGCGAAGCCACGCTCGCCATGACCGAGACGCTCGGGGCGCTCGGCGACATCAACCTCCAGGTACAGCAGTTCGACCTCCTTTTCCTCGGGCAGAGCATCTACAACAACCCGAGCAAGAAGGAGTCGCTGGCGTTCCGCTTCTCCAAGGACGGCATCACGGAGCTGGTGTTCCAGGAAGGGCTGCCACCCGACGAGCTCGAGGACTTCCTCACCGTGATGGGCGCCGCCCTGGAGTCCTCCGCGCTCGACGACGACCTGGTGACCTTGCTGTGGGAACAGGAGTTCGCGCACATCTCGTACGGTTACCTGGCGATCGACGACATGCACGAGAGCGGCCCCACGATGGCGACCGATCCGACGCTCGAGACGAGCTGGCCCGCGGCCTCGGTCGACGACGACACGACGCGCGACGAAGTGACCGGCCTCCCGTGGACCGAGCACCACGGCTGGACCGATCCCGACGGCGGCTCGGGCCACCGCGCCGACGACTGGAACGAGCTCGTGCCGGTGGCGCGCGTCGAGGAACGCTGCTCGAACGACTTCCTCCACCTCACTTCGCAGGAGATCGAGGCGCTGGCCGAGGAGATCCACCGCGAGCACTCGCGCTCGCTGCACGACGTC
>JBKJNH010000274.1:0-5957 GCA_046596055.1 Candidatus Eiseniibacteriota bacterium | reverse complement strand
GTCGAGCGCTACTCGCAGGTGATGCACCTGGTGTCGCACGTGGAGGGCGCCCTCGCTCCCGAGACGAAGTCGGTCGACGTGGTGAAGGCCTGCTTCCCGGCGGGGACGGTGAGCGGCGCGCCCAAGATCCGCGCCATGGAGATCATCGAGGAACTCGAGGTCCACCGCCGCGGCCTGTACGCCGGCGCGGTCGGCTACTTCGACCTGCACGGCAATGCCGACCTCTGCATCGCGATCCGCACGCTGCTCTACCACGGGGGCCGCGCCCACCTGGGCATCGGCGCCGGCATCGTCGCGGACTCGGATCCGGCGAAGGAGTACGAGGAGACGCTGCACAAGGGGCGCGCCCTCCTCACCGCGCTCGAGCGCGCGGAGACGGGACTGGAGGTGCGGCCGTGATCCTCGTGATCGACAACTACGATTCGTTCACCTACAACCTGGTGCAGTACGTCGGACGCCTCGGCGGCGAGCCCGTCGTGCATCGCAACGACGCGATCTCCCTGGACGCGATCGCGAAGCTGGCGCCCGCCGGCATCGTCATCTCGCCCGGGCCGAAGACGCCGCGCGAGGCGGGCATCTCGAACGACGTGATCACGCGCTTCAGCGGGACGATCCCGATCCTCGGCGTGTGCCTCGGTCACCAGTGCCTGGCCCACGCGCTGGGCGGCGACGTCGTGCGCGCGCCGCGCATCATGCACGGGAAAACCTCGCAGATCATTCATCAGGGCCGCGGGCTCTTTGCCGGGCTCGAGAACCCGTTCACCGCGACGCGCTACCACTCGCTGATCGTCAAAAAGGAGACGCTGCCCGCGGCGCTCGAGATCGTGGCGTGGACGCCGGAAGGGGAGATCATGGGCCTGAAGCACCGCACGCACGAAACGTGGGGAGTGCAGTTCCACCCCGAGAGCATCCTCACCGGGCCGGGACTGCCGCTCGTCGCCAACTTCCTGACCCTCTGCGGCGTGAAGCCCCAGGCGGTGACGACGTGAGCGCCATGCGCGAGGCGCTGGCCCGCGTCGTCGTCGGCGGATCGCTTTCCGAGGACGAGGCCGCGGGCGTGATGCGCGCCATCCTCGCCGGGGAGGCCACCGCGGCCCAGATCGGCGCGCTGGCGATGGGCCTGCGCATGAAGGGCGAGACCGCAGACGAGGTCACCGGCATGGCGCGCGCCATGCGCCAGGCGGCGCTGCCGTTCCCCCAGGTGACGCGCCCGCTGATCGACACGTGCGGCACCGGCGGCGACGGTGGCGGCACGTTCAACGTCTCCACCGCGGTCGCGTTCGTCGTCGCCGCGGCGGGCGGCCGCGTCGCCAAGCACGGCAACCGCGCGGTGTCCTCGCGCACCGGCAGCGCCGACGTGCTCGAGGCGCTGGGCGCCTCGGTCGACCTCACGCCCGACGAGGCCGCGCGCATGATCGAATCGGTCGGCGTCGCGTTCCTGTTCGCGCCGGCGTACCACTGGACGTTCAAGCACGCGGCCGAGCCGCGCCGCGATCTCGGCGTGCGCACCGTGTTCAACGTGCTGGGCCCGATCTGCAACCCGGCGGGGGCCGAGCGCCAGCTCGTCGGCGTCTACGACGAGGCCTGGGTGCCGCGCCTCGCCGAGGTGCTGGTGCGCCTCGGCGCCGAGGCGGCGTGGGTGGTCCACTCCGAGGACGGACTCGACGAGCTCTCGGTGTTCGCGCCCAACCGCGTGGCGCGCCTCGAGGGCGGCCGCGTGGTCGAGGAGACGGTCGACCCGAAGGACTTCGGGGTCGCGCACGACGAGAAGGAACGCCCGCACGTCCACGGGGGCGAAGCGGCGAAGAACCTCGAGTTGCTGACCGGGGCCATCGCCGGCACCGCCGGCGCGGCGACCGACATCGTGATCTTCAACGCCGGCGCCGCACTCGCCGTCGGCGGTCTCGCACCGGACCTCGCCGAGGGCGTCCGGCTCGCCCGCACGACGATCGCCGAGGGCCGCGCCAAGGCCAAGCTCGACCAGTTCGCGCAGGCCGCGCGCCGGCGCTCGTAGGAGCGGGGCGCCCCGTGCCCGCCGACCTTCTCGCCACGATCGCCGAGCGCCGCCGCGCGCGGATCGCCGAGCGCCGCGCCGGGTTCCCCGACGGGCTGCCCCCGCGCCCCCCCCAGTTTCCGCCGCCACGCGCGGGGGCCTTCCGCGCCGCGCTCCGCCGGCCCTCGCCGTCGGCGCCGCTGCGCCTTCTTTGCGAACTCAAGCGAGCTTCGCCATCCAAAGGCTTGCTGCGGGCCGACTTCGACGTTTCGCTCCTGGCCAGGGCCTACGCCGACGGTGGGGCCACCGCGCTCTCGGTGCTGACCGAGCCCGACTGGTTCCAGGGCGCGCCAGAATACCTGACCGCCGCGCGGGCGGCGTCGGGCCTGCCCTGCCTGATGAAGGACTTCGTGGTCGACCCGTGGCAACTGGACGACGCGGTGAGCCTGGGCGCGGACGCGGTCCTGCTCATCGTCGCGCTCCTGCCGCTCGAACGCCTCGCCTCGCTCGTGCGCATGGCGCACGCGCGCGGGCTCGACGCGCTGGTCGAGGTGCACACCGAGGACGAGCTCGACGTCGCCCTCGGGGCCGAGGCGCGCCTGATCGGCGTCAACAATCGTGACCTCTCGACGTTCGTGGTCGATCCCTCGGTCACGCTGCGCCTCAAGCCGCGGATCCCGGCCGACGTCGTCGTCGTGGCCGAGAGCGGCATCGCCACGCCCGACGACGTGCGCGCGCTCGCCGCCGCCGGCATCGACGCGGCGCTGATCGGCGAGGCCTTCATGCGCGAAGCCGACGTCACCGCGGCCGTGGCGCGCTTTGCCGCCGCGGCCGCGCCATGAGCCCGGGTGCGGCGACCGCGATCAAGATCTGCGGGATCACGAACCGCGAGGATGGGCTCGTCGCTCTCGCGGCGGGAGCCAACGCGATCGGCATCGTGCTGGCGGAGCGCTCGTCGCGGTTCGTTCCGCCGTGGGACGCCGCTGCGCTCGTCGCCGCGCTGCGCGCGCAAGGCGACGCGCGTCCGTTCCTCGCCGTCGCGGTGATCGAGACGCTCGACGTGGCCGTGGCACGCCACGCGATCGAGGCGCTGGGCTTCGATCGCGTGCAGATCCACCCCGGCGGGGACACGGACGCTTCGACGTTGCGCGTCGCGCTCGAGGCGTTCGATGCCGCGGGAGCGCCCGCGTGCGGCCCGGGTCCCGCGACGACGCGCGCCTGGGGAGCGCTCCGGGTGCGCGATGCGACGAGCCTCGACGGTGCGGCGACGCTGCCCTGCGAGGCCGTGCTGCTCGACACCTGGGCGGCCGACGTCGCCGGTGGCACCGGCCGCACGTTCGACTGGGCGCTGGCCGAGCCGCTGGCGCGCGCGCGGCGTGTCGTGCTCGCGGGCGGGCTGACGGCGGAAAACGTGGGCGCCGCGATCCTGCAGGTCCGCCCGTGGATGGTCGACGTCTCGAGCGGGGTCGAAGCCGAGCCCCGACGCAAGGACCCGGCGCGCATCCGCGCCTTCGTGGAGGCTGTGCGAGCCCATGACTGAGATTCCCGTCGAGCGCGGGCCCGACGCCCGCGGACACTTTGGTCGCTTCGGCGGCCGCTTCGTGCCCGAGACCCTGATGTCGCCGCTGGCCGAGCTCGAGGCCGCCTACGCCGCCGCGCAGGCCGACCCCGCGTTCCTCGCCGACCTCGACCGCCTGCGCCGCACGTTCTGCGGCCGCCCCACACCGCTGTACCGCGCACGTCGCTTCGAGACGCATTGCGGCACGGGCATCGAGGTGTGGCTCAAGCGCGAGGACCTGCTCCACACCGGTGCGCACAAGATCAACAATACGGTGGGACAGGGACTGCTGACCGTGCGCATGGGCAAGCGCCGCGTCATCGCGGAGACCGGCGCGGGGCAGCACGGCGTCGCCACCGCGGCGGCCGCGGCGCACCTGGGCCTCGACTGCGTCGTCTACATGGGCACCGAGGACATGCGACGCCAGGCGCTCAACGTGCAGCGCATGAAGCTGCTCGGCGCCGAGGTGCGCGGCGTCGACTCGGGCCAGCGCACGCTCAAGGACGCGATCAACGAGGCGATGCGCGACTGGGTGACCAACGTCGCCGACACGCACTACATCCTGGGCTCGGTGCTCGGGCCGCACCCGTTCCCTGTGATGGTGCGCGACTTCCACAAGATCATCGGCGAGGAGGTGCGCACGCAGTTCGAGGGCACACCCGACCTGCTGCTCGCCTGCGTCGGCGGCGGCTCGAACGCGCTCGGCCTGTTCCACGCGTTCATCGGCACGCCGGGCGTGCGCCTGGTTGGCGTCGAGGCGGGAGGCCGCGGCATCGCCACCGGACGCCACGCCGCACGGCTGGCCTCGAGCGATCCCGCCGTCGGCGTGCTGCACGGCACCGAGACGTACCTCCTCCAGGACTCCGACGGCCAGGTGCGCGCCACGCACTCGGTCTCCGCTGGCCTCGATTACCCGGCGATCGGCCCCGAGCACGCGTGGATGCACGAGCAGGGACTCGCCGCGTACCACAGCGTCACCGACGAGGAAGCGCTCGCCGCCTTCGCGCTCCTGTCCCGTACCGAGGGGATCCTTCCGGCGCTCGAATCCGCGCACGCGCTCGCCTGGCTCGTGCGCGAGGGCCATACGCTCACGAAGGGCACGCGCGTCGTCGTCAACCTGAGCGGCCGCGGCGACAAGGACGTGCAGGAAGTCCTGCGGGTGGAGCGCGAAGGATTGGACGGGTGAGCAACCAGGAGGGGGTCGGGAGATTTGCGACGCTGCTTGTTGCCCTCGCCCTGTCGTTCCCCATTCTGTCTGCTGGATGCACGTCAGGCCGCGGGGGCGTGGACTCGGCCGCCGACACCCTCTTCACCGAGCACCGCTTCCTCCGTCCCGTCGGCCCGCAATTGCCTCATACACCTCTGCACGCCCTGTTCTCACCGGGCGGGCAGCAGGCGACCGCCTGGCTCCCCGACGGAACCTTCTGGAACGGCGACTTCGAACTTTCACTGCTGGAGCCGGAAGTCGGCGGGGCACCGGTGTCTTTCCTCCCGACAGCCCAGGGCCTGCACCCTGACTTCCCGGCGGCGTGGCGACGTGGGGGCGGCTTCGGTGTGAAGGCGTATCACCCGTGGAGCGGGAGCGACGCCGACACCGCAGGGTGGACTCGTCTCGAGGTCGCTTGCGGCCCTGGCAGACGCCTGGGCCTTGCGCTGCGCTCCGGAGGTGAGACGGAACATCCGTTGCACCCGTACGCCCCGGTCGCCGACTCCTTTCGCTATGACGCGCGCATCGAGCCCGGCGGCCGTGAGGCGCGGCTGCTGCGCGACGGTCGCACGATGGCTCTCGTCGTTGCACGCACCGCCGGACAGGATCCGGTCCTTGCCCGGGCGACCACCTTATCGGCCTCTCGCGTCCTGCCGAATCGACGTGTCGTCCTCGTCACCAGCATCGCCGGCAGCGCGGGCACGGACCTGGATGTCTGGCTCGCACCGGTCGGGGGCGCAGCGGCGAGCGCGAACCCGCCCGATCACAACCTTTCCTTTGTCGCATCCGGCGAGCGCACGGCGCAGGCCTGGCGTAACGAGATCGCAAAGGGCGCGACGATCGAGCTGCCTGACGAGCAACAGCAGGCGGCCTTCGTCCATGCGCGGCGCCTGCTCGTCGGCAATCGCGAACGGCGCAACGGGGCACTGCACTTTCTCGGCAGCCCGTTCCAGTATCGGGATCTCTTCCTCCGCGACGGGGCGCGCACCGTGCATGCGCTCGGACTTCTCGGTCGAGCCGATCTTGCCGGGGAGGCGCTGAGTTCGCTCTACCAGTTCCAGTGGCCGGGCGGGGCGTTCCTGTCGCAGCGCGGGCAGCTTGATGGAACCGGGCAGGCGCTGTGGGCGCTGGGCTCGTACGCGAGCCTCGGGGGCAACGCGGCGACGGTCGACCGCCTGCTCGAGCCGGCGCTGCGCGGC
>JBKJNH010000237.1:0-5406 GCA_046596055.1 Candidatus Eiseniibacteriota bacterium | reverse complement strand
TTGAGCGCGTCGTAGTCCTTGCTCTTCGCGTCGGTGTTGCGCACCAGCAGGCAGATCGGGGTGCCCGTGCTCACGCCCTCGAAGAAGCCCGAGAGAATCTCGACCTGGTCGGCCTCGCTGCGCTGCGTCGTGATCGACGACTGGCCGGGGCGACGGCGATCGAGGTCGCGCTGGATGAGCGCGGGATCCACGCGCAGCCCGGACGGCACGCCGTCGATGACGACGCCGACGGCGGGGCCGTGGGATTCGCCCCACGTGGTCACGGTGAAGAGACGTCCGATCGAGCTCGACATGCGATTGGGCAGGACCTCCGGCGGCCGCACACGCCGGAAGGCGGCATCGCTCGCGGCGGATGGTATACTGCGGCCCGTGACCGCGCTCGCGAAAAATCAGGGGGTCCCCGCCCTTGCCGCCGTCGCCGTGCTCGTGCTCGCTGTCGGTGCGGGCTGCGCGCCGCGCTCGGACGGCGATGCCGCGTACTTCGGCGACATCACGCCCCCGGCCGGCCAGGTGCTCACGTTCAACAACGGCGCCGAGCCCGAGCACCTCGACCCCGCGGTGATGTCGGGCCAGCCTGACGGCCGCATCGCGCGCATGGTGTTCGAGGGGCTGTGCAGCGCCGACCCCCGCACGCTCGCCCCCGTCCCGGGCCAGGCGTACCGCTGGGAGCTCTCCCCCGACGGCCTCGTCTACACGTTCCACCTGCGCCCCGGTCTGACCTGGGCCGACGGGCATCCGCTCACCGCCGGGGACTTCCTGTGGTCGTGGCAGCGCGTGCTCGCCCCGGCGACCGGCAGTCGCTACGCGAGCTTCCTGTTCGCGGTCAGGAACGCCGGGGCATACAACGCCGGCGAGCTGGCCGACGTGACCCAGGTCGGTCTCGCCGCACCGGACGACTCGACGTTCGTCGTGACGCTGGCGCAGCCCACGCCCTACTTTCTCGAGCTGACCACCTTCTACACGACGCTTCCGACACCCCGTCACGTCATCGAGAGACTTGGCGACGGCTGGGAATCCGCGCGCGCGCTGGTCGGCAACGGCCCGTTCCGGATCGCGGAGTGGGAGCTCAAGAACCGCTTCGTGCTCGTGCCCAACGAGCGCTACTGGGATCGCGGCGCGGTGAAGCTCGACCGGATCGTGGCGCTCCCGGTCGAGGAGCTGTCGACCGCGACGAACCTGTACAAGGCCGGCGTCGTCGACTGGAACCCCAGCGGCTATGTCCCGAAGACGGTCGTGCCCTTCGTGCGCCACTTCAAGGACTTCTCCGGCGGCCCCTACCACGGCACCTACTTCTACTCGATGGTCGTGACCAAGAAGCCGTTCGACGACGTGTGGGTCCGCCGCGCACTCAATGCGGCGACCGACCGCCAGGCGATCGCCGAGCACGTGCTCAAGGGCACGGTGACGGCCTGGGGCGGGATCACGCCGATGGGTTACGCCGGCTACACCGCGCCGTCGCCGTTGAAGTACGACGTCGCGTACGCGCGCGAGTGCCTGGCAAAGGCGGGCTATCCCGGCGGCAAGGGCTTCCCGCCGATCGAGATCCTGTTCAACACCAGCGAGGATCACCGCCGTATCGCCGAAGCCGTGCAGGCCATGTGGAAGCGCGACCTGGGCATCCAGGTGACGCTTTCCAACCAGGAGTGGGCCAGCTACCTCGCGGCGACGACGGCGAGGAGCTACGACGTGGCGCGCCGGTCGTGGATCGGCGACTTCGCCGACCCGATGACGTTCCTCGACATGTGGATCACGGGGGCGGGCAACAGCCGCACCGGTTGGTCGAACGCGGAGTACGACGACCTGATCCGCCGCGCCACCGTCGAGGTCGACCCGGCCGAGCGTCTGCGCATGCTCACGCGGGCCGAGGCGATCCTGTTGTCCGAGGGCCCGGTCATTCCCGTCTATCACTACGCCGAGACGTCGCTGATCAAGCCTTACGTCAAGGGCATCCACTCGACCGTGCTCGACGTGCATCCGCTCAAGGGCGTCTCGATCGATCATGCCTGGCGCCCGCAGGCTGCGACGGCGCAGGCGGCGCCATGATCACGTTCATCCTGCGCCGGCTGCTCCTGATGATCCCGACGCTGTGGGCGATCGCGACGCTCACGTTCTTCATGATGCGCCTCGCTCCCGGCGGGCCGTTCCAGTCCGAGCGGGAGATCCCCGCTGCCGCCAAGGAAGTTCTGTTCGCCAAGTACGGGCTCGACAAGCCGTGGCCCGAGCAATACGTCACCTTCCTCGGGAACGCCGCGCGGCTCGACTTCGGGCCGTCGTACAAGTACCCGACGCAGCAGGTGTCGGACATCATCCGCTCGAGTTTTCCCGCCTCGTTCGAGCTGGGTTTCTGGTCCTTGCTGCTGGCCCTGATCCTCGGCATCCCGCTCGGGGTGATCGCGGCCAATCGCCAGAACTCGGCGACCGACTACTTCACCATGTCCGCGACGCTGCTCGGCGTGTCGATCCCCAACTTCGTGCTGGGGCCCGTGCTCGTGCTCATCTTCGCGCTCACGCTCTACTGGCTGCCGCCCGCGCTGTGGCTGGGGCCGTCGAGCCGCATCCTCCCGGTGCTCACGCTGTCGGCGATCTATCTCGCCTACATCGCACGGCTGACCCGCGGCGGCATGCTCGAGACGCTGCGCCAGGATTACATCCGCACCGCGCGGGCCAAGGGCTTGGCCGAGTCGCAAGTCGTGTTCGGGCACGCGCTCAAGCTCGGGATCCTGCCGGTCGTGAGCTACCTGGGACCCGCGGTGGCGCGCATCGTCATGGGTTCGATCGTGATCGAGCAGATCTTCGCGGTGCCCGGGCTGGGCCGGCAGCTCGTGTCGGCCGCGTTCAACCGCGACTACACGCTCGTGCTCGGGATCGTCGTCTTCTACGCGGGCTTCCTGATGGTGCTCAACCTGGTCGTCGACGTCGCGTACTCGTGGTTCGATCCGCGCGTGGAGCTGGCATGAGCGCCGCTGCGACCGCCGCGAGCCCCGCCCCCGCCGTCGCGCGTCCGGGCGGGACCCTCTGGAGCGACGCCTGGCGACGGCTGCGGCGCAACCAGATGGCCGTCGTCTCGGGCGTGGCGTTGCTCGCGATCGGGATCACGTGCGCGCTCGCGCCGTGGATCCCGTTCCTGCCCGATCCCAACGCCACCGACTTCGCACTGGGCGTGACCGGCCCGTCGTGGTCGCACCCGTTCGGGACCGACCTGCTGGGCCGCGACATGCTGGCGCGCACGATCCACGGCGGGCGCATCTCGCTGCTGGTGGGCCTCGTGGGCACGTTCGTCTCGATCCTGATCGGCGTGAGCTACGGCGCAATCTCCGCTTACCTGGGCGGCAAGGTCGACGAGTTCATGATGCGCGTCGTCGACGTGCTCTACTCGCTGCCGTACATCTTCCTGGTCATCCTGCTGCTGGTCTTCTTCTCCACGAGCCTGCTCATGCTGTTCGTCGCGCTGGGTGCGGTGCAGTGGCTCACCATGGCGCGCATCGTCCGCGGACAGGTGCTGTCGCTCAAGAACCAGACGTTCGTCGAGGCGGCCCGCGCGCTCGGAGCCGACGACGGGCGGATCGTGTTCGGGCACATCGTGCCGAACACGCTGGGCCCCGTGATCGTCTACTCCACGCTGACGATCCCCGCGATCATCCTGCAGGAGGCGTTCCTGTCGTTCCTCGGGCTCGGTGTGCAGCCGCCCGACGCGTCGTGGGGCGTGCTCGTCTCCGAGGGCGCGCAGATGATCGCGTTCTTCCCCTGGCTCACGATCTTCCCGGGCGCCGCGCTCGCGCTCACGCTGTTCGCGTTCAACTTCGTGGGCGACGGCCTGCGCGACGCGCTCGATCCCTACGACAAGAAGGTCGCGACTTGATTCGCCGGACCGCCCGCCGGCTGGTCGCTTTCCTGTGGCCCCAGATGGAGTTGTTCGTCGCCGCGCCCCCACCGACCGCCGAGGAGCGCGCTGCCGACGATGGGCGGTGGAAGTGGACCCGCCCGTGGCTCGTTTCGCCCCACCGCGCGCGCGCCCGCCGCGAGCTCGACTTCGTGCGCGCGCACTTCCCCGAGCTCGACGGCGTGACGGTGACGATCGGCCTGACCAAGCGACGCACGGTCCTCGGCCTGGCGTCCATGGGGGAGCGCCCGGCGCTGTGGCTGCGCCCGCGCATCATCCATCGCCTCGTGATCGCGCACGAGTTCGTGCACCTGTTGCAGGCGCGCGGCCTCGTGCCCGGCGGCGAGAAGGCGGCCGACCTGTACGCGCTCGCGCGCAGCCCCGACGTGATCGACGTCGCGCCGTTCTACCTCGTCGTCCCGAAGGCGTTGCAGGTTCCGCCGACCACGGGACGCGTGCCCCGGCTCGCGCCGGGTGTCGCAGAACGGCTGCACGAGGAGGCACGTCGCGCCATCGCCGCCAATCGCGGGAAGACCGCGCGCGGGGCCGTTCGGCGCTTCGAGCAGGCGCTCGCAGCGGACGCGCCGGTCGACGCAACGCGGGCGGCCGTCGCACACAGTGCGGCGCGGTGAGGCCGCACCGCATCGTTCTCGCCGCATACGGGTCGCTCGGCGACCTGCACCCGGCGCTCGCCATCGCGATCGAGCTGGTTGCGCGCGGCCACAAAGCGACGCTCCTCAGCCACGAGATGTACCGCGCCAAGGTCGAGTCCGAGGGGATCGTGTTCGGCGCGTTGCCGCCGAACCTCGTCGACCTGGGCGACTTCGGCACGACGATGAGCCGCGCGATGGACGGCCCGGATGCGTCACGCTACGTCATCCAGGAGATGGTGCTGCCCTACGTCGCCGAGACAACAGCCGCGATCGACGCGGCTGCGCACGACGCCGATCTGCTCGTCTCGCATCCGCTCACGTTCGGGGTCCGGATCGTCGCCGAGAAGCGCGGCCTGCCGTGGGCCTCGACGTCGCTGCAGCCGCTCCTGCAATACTCGGTGCTCGATCCGTCGGTGTGGCCGCAGGCGCCCTGGCTCGAGCCGTGGGGCCGGCGTTTCCCGGCGCTCTACCGCGCGTTCTTCGCCGTGGGAAAGTCGATCTCGCGGCCGTGGATGGGCGCGATCGACCGCGAGCGCGCCGCGGCGGGACTTCCCCCGTCGCCCCTGCATCCGATGTACGAGGGTGTCTTCTCGCCGCGGCTGCATCTCGTTTTGTTCTCGCGCGCCCTCGCGGCGCCGCAGCCGGACTGGCCGCCGTCGTCGGTCCAGTGCGGATTCGCCTTCTATGTTCGCGAGGATCGGGCGGCCGGACTTTCCGCGGAGCTCGCCGCGTTTCTCGACGCCGGGCCGCCGCCGATCGTCTTCACGCTGGGATCCTCGGCGGTGCACACCGCCGGCGCGTTCTACACCGATGCGGCGCATGCGGCCGCGCGCCTGGGGCGGCGCGCCGTGCTGCTGGTCGGGCGCGAGGTCG
>JBKJNH010000208.1:0-11244 GCA_046596055.1 Candidatus Eiseniibacteriota bacterium | reverse complement strand
CTGCTCGACCAGCACGGTGCGCGCCGTCGGGAGCTCGAATGCGAACCTGTTCGCCAGCATCGCCTCGGGGATCAGCGCGCTGTGGGGGCCGCTGCACGGCGGCGCCAACCAGGAAGTGATCGAGATGCTCGAGCGCATCGCCAACGAGCACGGCAGCGCCGCCAAGTTCGTCGAGCGTTCGAAGGACAAGAAGGACGACACACGACTCATGGGCTTCGGCCATCGCGTGTACAAGAACTTCGATCCGCGCGCGGCCATCCTCAAGCGCACCTGCACGGAGGTCCGCGACCGGCTGGGCGCCGGTAGCCGCATGCTCGACATCGCGCTCGAGCTCGAGGAGATCGCGCTGCGCGACGAGTACTTCATCAGCCGGAAGCTCTATCCCAACGTCGACTTCTACTCGGGGATCATTTACCAGATGATCGGGATCCCGGTGAACATGTTCACCGCGATGTTCGCCCTGGGTCGGCTGCCGGGCTGGATGGCGCACTGGCTCGAGATGCGCAGCGATCCCGAGACCCGTATCGTGCGTCCGCGCCAGCTCTACGTCGGGCCGACGCAGCGACCGTACGTGCCGATCGGCCAGCGTATCGTGCCCTAGTAGGGATACCCCGCGGCCAGCAGCTTCGCGAGTTCCGCGTCGAGGCCGTAGATGTCGGGATACAGGTGCAGGCGGCCGCTCTCTTCGGCGACCGCGGTGGCATAGACGATGAGCACCGGGATCGGCCGCTCCAGGTTCACCTGGAGCGGCCTTTCCGCGTTCATGGCCGCCTCGATCTTCTCCTTCGTCCAACCGGGCTGGTGCCGCAGCACGTGCTGCGCCAGCGCCACCGGGTTCGACACCCGAATGCAGCCGTGACTGAAGTCCCGTCGCTCGGAAGCGAAGCGACCCTTGGAGTTCGTGTCGTGCAGGTAGATGGAGTACGGGTTCGGCAACATGAACTTCACGAGCCCGAGGGCATTGTCCGGACCCGGCTTCTGCCGCACGCGCACCCCGCGACCGATCGCGGAGATCGCAGCCGAGGTCGGCGGCAGCACCGTCGAGCCCTGCACCAGCTCGTAGTCCCCGCGGGCCAGGGACCCCGGATCGCGCAGCGCCTTCCCGCGGATGTCCCCGTTGGCGATCGACGGAGGGACGTCCCAGTAGGGCCGGAAGATCACGTACTTCATCGTCTCCGTGAATAATGGCGTCGCGGTGTCGAAGGCACGGCCGACGACAACGTCCATGGGCAGCATCTCGGCCTCGGCATCGTCGGCCCCGGTGAACGCGTAGAGCCGAAACGCAGGCACGTTGACGAAGATCGGCGGCTCGTCGAACGCGTTCGGCAACCAGCGCCAGCGCTCGAGCGCCAGCTCGATCTCGACCACGCGGTCGCCCAGGGGGCGCTGCAGCCGCTCGGCCGTTCCGCGGCCCAGGACGCCGTCGGCCTTCAGGCCCTGCCGCGCCTGGAAGTTCCTGACCGCGGCGACGAGCGTCGCGTCATACAAGGTGTCGGCGATGTCGGTGCGCCCCTGAGCCACGGGCAGGTCGCCGAGCGCCAGCAGCAGCCGGCGCAGCCGCGCGCCCTCGGCGTAGGCCTGCCCCGGCTTGAGCGCCTTCGGCAACCCGGGCAGCGGCACGAGCGTCGTGTCGCGCGCGATCGTTCGATAGCGCCCGAGAGCGTCGAGCAGCACGCGGTAGTGCCGCCACGGCGGCTGCACGCGGGAGATCACGCCGTCGATGTCGAGGCCGCGCGCCAGGGAGTCGACGGCCGAGACGGCGTCGAACGGCGGTCGCGCGATGCGCAGCGTCGCGTGCACGCGATCGGGCTGCACGCGGCCGCGCGCCAGCGCAATGACGAAGCGCAGGGCGCCGACGCTGAGCGCGGCGTCGAAGCGCGCCAGACGCGCGGGATTGCTCTCCAGTGTCGCGGCCGGGGCGGCGGCGAGCGCGGCCGCTTCGTCGATCAGGCGCGGGTCGGCATAGGACGAACTCGGCAACCCGAGATCCGCGGCCCGCTCGATTCGCGCCAGAATGGCGCGCGCGGCCGCGGTCGGGCGACCGTCGACGAGCCAGCGGGGGCCGGCGCCAAGAGCAACCAGCGACTCGGCGCGCGCGCCGACGTCGGGGATGCGTCCACCCTCCACCCACGGATGGCGGCGCGAGGCGAGGAGCGTGCGGACTTCGTCGCCGACGCCCGAAGCGGCGGCAAGAACCGGTGCGTGAACGATAACGGAAAGGAGAATCGGGACGAGCAGGGGGGAAACGACGGGCAGTCGGCGCATGGCCGCACGCTAGTCGATGCTCGCGTCCCGGGCAAGCTTTCGGCGGGACTACGCGGCCTCGCGAGCCTCGACGAGATCGCGCAGGTGGGACACGAGCTCGAGCGCGCGCGCCGCGTCGCGGGAGAGCGTCCCCGCGGTGGCGCGCGCATCGCCGCTGCCGCGCGCGGCGCGCAATGCCTCGCATCCCGAGGCGATGCGAGCCAGGCGTTCCTCCAGTTCGCGCGCGACCCCGCCGCCCAGGAAGGCGAGCGTGGCGAACGCGCGTTCGTCCTCGGGGCCGTCGAGGAGGTTGGCGCGGCCCTCGTGCGCGTGCGGATCGAAGCCGCGCACGAGCGCCGCCAGACGCTCGAGCGCCGGCTTGCCGCCGGAGCGAGCGACGCGATCGAAGACGCAGACCACCCCGGTGACGTGTCCGTCCGGACCGAAGTAGGGGACGCCGCCGCACCAACGCCACTGCGTGCGCTCGTGATCGAGCGACGGTGGGAGGCCCGGCGCGAACGCCAGGTCGGCGATCGCGAGCGGGTCGGTCTGCAGGGCGGCAAGTCGTGCGAAAGCGCGGACCGCCTCGCCGTCGGGGCCGTCGGCCTCGGCGGGGGAGAGCCCGTGGAATGCCTCGACCGCATCGCCACTGCCGACCGTGAAGCGCGCGTAAGCCACCGGCGTGCACACGACCGCCGAGGCCGCGCGGGCGAGATCACCGGCGGCGGTTGCGATGGGACCCTGGTCGGCGGGGCTGTGGAGCTTCATGCGCGGGTTATCGGCGGGGCCGGGCCGAATCTGCAGGGGTATGGCACCGGACAAACTCATGACTTGCAATACCGTTCAATACCTGTTCATATAGTATTCGTGATCTGGGAAGGAGGCGGCCTTCGATCCTTCGGGGAAGAGAGGGAGCCCCTCCGGGGAGAAGTCCCGTCCTCCTCCCGATCACGCTGAACTCCCTCGGCCTTTTTCCTCAAAGTGGAGTCCCGCCATGATTCGTCGCATGCTCGTCACCCTTGGCGCCCTTGCCGTCCTGACCGCTGCCGTCGCGCCGGCCGATGCCAAGCCGAAGAACCCGAACAAGGACATCATCCAGACCGCGCAGGCCGCGGGCTCGTTCAAGACGCTGCTCAAGGCGATCCGCACCGCCGACCTGCAGGGCACGCTGAAGACCGGTGGTCCGTTCACCGTCTTCGCGCCGACCGACGCGGCGTTCGCCAAGCTTCCGGCCGAAACGCTGGCCGCGGTCCTCGCTGACAAGGACCTGCTGCGCTCGATCCTGCTCTACCACGTGGTCGACGGATCGGTGTACGCGAAGGACGTCGTCACCCTGACCTCGGCACCGACGCTGAACGGCGCACCCGTCGCGATCGCGGTCGTCGGGAAGGGCGTCGTCCTCAACGGCGCCTCGAACGTCACGGCCACCGACATCCAGGCGAAGAACGGCGTGATCCACGTCATCGACACGGTCCTCCTGCCGCCGGCGGGCAAGTAGTCCCCCGACCGCGGGATGGGGCGGGCCGGCGCGTGACGCCGGTCCGCCTTCCTGCTTCACCATGCGCCCCGTGACCGGTACTCTCGCGAACATGCCCTCGAGCCGGAAGTCCGACGCCGCGGAAGGCCGCCTCACCATCGGTGCGCTGTCGCGCGCGACGGGGATCCCGATCGAGACCCTGCGCACGTGGGAGCGCCGTTATGCGTTCCCCGTGCCGACCCGCAAGCCCTCGGGCCATCGTGTGTATCCGCTGTCGGCAGTGCCCCGCCTGCGGCGCATCGCCGAGGCGCTGGCCCGCGGACATCGCGCGGCCGAGGTCGTGGCGATCTCCGAGCACGCGCTCGAGACGTTGCTCGACTCGCTGCGTACGCGCGCCCCGGCCGAACCGCGGGCCAGTGAGGCGCCCGTCGTCTCGCTCGACGCACCCGCCGAAGTCCGCGAACTGCTCGCTGCGGTCGCCGAGTTCGACGGCACGGTCCTGCGGCACCGCTTCGAGCAGGGGTGGATCGCCCTGGGGCCCATGGACTTCCTCGAGACGATCGCCACCCCGTTCCTGCGCGAGATCGGCCGGGCCTGGGCGCGGGGTGACTTCGGCGTTCGTCACGAGCACTTCGCCTCGGCGCGCCTGTCGGACTTCCTGCGCGAGGCACGCCGTCCGTACGAGGACCGGGCCACGGGCCCGCGCGTCGCGCTCCTGACGCTGCCCGAGGATCACCACGAGCTCGGACTCCTCATGGCGTCGATCGCGTTCGCCCTGGAGGGCTGGCGCATCCTCTACCTCGGGCCCAACACCCCGATCGACCAGGCAGGTTCGCTCGCACGCGACGCGACGCTCGGCGCCGTCGCGGTGAGCGTCTCCGAGTCGTATGCACCGGCGCGGGCCGAACAGGAGCTGCGCGCCCTGCGCCGAGTCCTGCCGCGGGCGGTGCGCCTGGTGGCCGGCGGAGCGGGCATGCGACCCTTCGAGCTGCGGGGGACGACCTTCCTCGCGGACCTGCCCGCCGCCCGCGCGTGGGCCGCGGAATCGGGGATCAAGCCGGCCTGATGGCGGCCCGGGGGCCGTTGCCCGCCGATCCCCACAAAAACCTGCCCACAAAAACCTGCATTGACCTCCGGGGCATTCCGGCCGATGTTCATGCAATGCGCTCGTTTCGTCTCGGGGCCCGCTGGGCGTCCACCGCCCTTTCGGCCCTTCTGCTTGCCAGCTCGCTGACCTGCCTCACCGCGGCCTGTCGCACCCTGTGCGGCGGGGAGTCGGTGAGCGTTGCTTCCTCCGTCGGCGCTGAAGCGGACCTGCCGCCCTGCCATGGCGGCGCCGCCCCGGGCACCAACGCCGGGACGACGCCCGCCGGCGCCTGCGACGTCGGCAGCGCGTGCTGCGCGAAGTGGCTCAACGACCACGCGACGCTCCCCATGCCCGACCCCGATGCGCTGCGAACGTTGCTCCCGGTCGGCGGCACGACTCCGGTCGGGCTTCTGACCTCGACTGCCCTCGCATTCGCGACGGATCCCCCGGATCTTGGTCGCGTCTCCGCATTCGACGACCCGGCCCCGCCGGTTGCAACCCGCGCCGCCACCGGCACCCGCGGCCCGCCGCGCACCGCCTCCGCGGCCTGACGCCGCGCTCGCGCGCCCTTCCCACTCCACATCGCACGCACGCCTTCGCGCCGCATGGCGCGTTGGACTCCCGTTCGCCTGAATCCCGACCCGCCGTCGCGCGGGGGGAGGCTCGATGTCGTCGCCGCTCTGCGCCCCTGGCGCCTCACCCTGGGTTGTCGTCGCCCTCGCGGGCACGATGCTCGGAGCGTTCATGCCCGCGGCCGCGCAGCCGTATGACCGTGCCGCCGCGGTCGCGCGCGCGCTCGATCGCGCGCCCGAGGCCGCGGCGGATCGCGCCGTGCGTGACGAGTCCGCTGCGCTGATCGACGCCGCAGGCGGCGCGCTCTCCAACCCGCGGCTGTCGCTCGAGGGCGAGGGCGACGGAGTCGGCCCCCTGGGCGCCGACGATCGGACGATTCGGCTCGGTCTGGCGCACGAGTTCGACGTCTACGGTCGCCGCGGGGCACGCCGCGAACTCGCGCGTGCCGAGGGCGTGGTCACCGAGGCCGCCGTGGGCGAACGCGAGGCGGCACTCGCCGTCCGCACGTCCGAGGCGTACGGCGCGCTTCTCCTTGCCCGCCGACGCGCCGGGCTCGCCGACTCGCTGGCCGCCGCCGGCGTCCGCCTCGTCGCCGCGGCACGCGAGGCACGGCGGCGCGAGACGATCTCGCCCTACGCGCTCCGCGTGCTGGCCCGCGACGAAGCGCACCTTGCCGATGCCGCCCTGCGCGCCCGTGGCGCCGCCGTCGCCGCCGAGGCCGCGTTGCGCGCGCTGCTCCTCGCCGCGCCGGAGGAGCCGCTGGAGCTGGTCGATGACCTCGACGGGAGCCCGTGGACCTGCGCACCGGAGACGCTGACCGCCCGCGCGCTCGCGGCACATCCGCTGCTGCGCGAGGCCCGTGCCGCCGAAGGGCAGCTCGAAGCCGAGTCCGCGCTCCTCGCCCGCGAAGGCCGCGACGCGCCGGAGCTCGAGTTGTTCGTCGCCAGCGAGCGCGAGCACGTCGATGGCGAGGCGTTCGGCCCCACGATCGATTCCATTCCGGACTTCGACGGCTTCTCGACCTCCGGAACGATCTTCGGCGCCGGCATCACCGTTCCGCTTCCGTTCCCGCGCACGAACGCGTGGTAGACCAGCCGCGCCCGCCTGTCGAGCGTGCGCGCCGCCGCCCAGCGACGTCGAATCGAGGCGGGCATCGCGCCGGCCGTGCGCTCCGCCTGCGCCACGCTCGCCGCCGCGCAGGAACGCGTCGAGCTGCACGGCGCGGGCATCGCCGAGGCGGGGGAGGACGGACTTCGCCTCGCCACCGCCTACCGCGAGGGTCGCGTCGACCTCGACGCGTATCTCGCGCAGCGCGACCGACTGGCCGCCGCACTCACCGCCCGACTCGACGCCCTGGCCGACGCTGAGGCCGCTCGCACCGACCTCGCCCGCGTCAGCGGACTCGATCCCGCCACACTGGCCGCGTTGCTCGGCGGCGCTTCCGGAGGAACTTCGCGATGACGACCCTTCGCCCGACCCCCACGTTCGCGCGGCTGGTCCTCGCCCCGGCTAGCCTCGCCCTCGCCCTCCTCGGCGATCCCGGGCCGGCGCGCGCACACGAAGGACACACCCACGCCGAGGAACCCGCCGCCGTCGCGGTCCCCAGCGCCGATGCCGGAGCGCCACGCGCCGCGACGAGCGAGCTGCATGAACTTCTCGTGCGGGTCGAGCCCGCGGCCGCAGGCGAACCGGCGCACATCCATCTGCTGCTCGCGGATCCAACGACCAACGAGCCGATCGAAGGGGCCGTCGTCGAGGTCACACCCGCGGGCTCCGACTCGGCGTGGGGCGCCACCGCGATCGCCCCCGGCATCTACGATGCGGCGATTCCCGACCCGGCGCGACGCCTCGACGTCCTCGTCCGGCATGGCGACGAGATCGACCTGATCTCGGTCGATTCATTGACGTCGCCGGAGGCGACGGTGGCCCCGCAGGCGGGGACCCCCGGCCTCCCGCTCTGGGCCTGGATCGCAGCAGCGCTTGCCGCGCTCCTGCTTGTCTCTGGCCTCCTGTGGCGGCGCAGCTCCCGCCGGGCCACAACCGCCCTGCTTCTTGCCGCACTTGGCCTTGCAGCCCTCGATTCGAGCGTTGCGCGAGCCCACGAGGGAGAGCTCCACGGCGACGAGAAGGAGGCGACGACCGGGGGCAAGACCAGCGACCGCCTGACCGGAAGCGGCCAGGCTCCGGCGGGGGCGCGCTACATCGCGAAGGAAGCGCAGTTCGAGATCGGCCTGCGCACCGACATCGTTCGCACCGAGTCCCTGGCGCCCACGCGTTCGGCCTTCGGCACGGTCGTGGCCGATCCGGCGGCGAGCGCCAGCGTGATCGCACCTCAGACCGGCCGCTTCGTCTCGGGCCGCACGTGGCGTCCGGGGGATCGCGTCGGGCGCGGGCAGCGGCTCGGCGGGGTTCTCGTCGTGGATGAACTGCCGGTGCGCGCACCGCTCGGCGGGACCCTCGCCACGATCGAGGTCGTCCCGGGGCAGACCGTGGCCGCGGGGCAGACGATCGCGACCATCGTCGACCTCTCGCGGGTGCGCGTCGACCTGCCGCTCTATGGCGAGGCGCTCGCCGCGGGCCTCGCGGCGCGCACGGCACGCGTGCGCCTCGCCGCGTTGCCCGATCGCGACTTCGCCGCGCGGGTCGAAGGCCTCGCTCCCGCGACCACCGGAGGCGGGACCGGCGCGCCGCTCGCGCTGTCCGTCGCCAACGTGGGCGGGATCCTGCGCCCGGGCATGGTCGTCGAGGTCACGCTCGAGCTTCCGGGCGCGGTCCCCGCGCTCACGGTGCCTGCCGCCGCGATCGTGCACACCGAGCAGGGACCCGCCGTGTTCGTCAAGCTCGCGCCCGAGGCGTTCGCGCTGCGCACCGTCACGCTTGGTGCGCGCGCCGGAAGCCGCGCGGTCATCGCGCACGGTCTCAAAGCGGGGGAGAAGGTCGTCGTCACCGGCCTCGCGCCGCTCCTCGCCACCGCCGAGGCGCCGCGATGATCGACGCCCTGATCCGACACTCCCTGGCCCGGCGCGGCCTCGTGATCGCGCTCGCGGCCGGGCTCCTGGTGTGGGGCGGGCTCGTCGCGACGCGCATGCCGGTCGACGTGTTCCCCGACCTCAATCGCCCCACGGTGACGGTGCAGACCGAGGCAGGCGGCCTCGCGCCCGAGGAGGTCGAGGTGCTGGTCACCCGGCCGATCGAGACGTCGATGGCCGGCGCACCCGGCGTGGAGCGCGTGCGCTCGACGTCGGCGGCGGGCCTGTCGATCGTCATCGTCGAGTTCGCCTGGGGCACCGACCTCCTGCTCGATCGCCAGCTCGTGACCGAGCGCTTGCAGGAGGCGCGGGCGACGCTTCCGCCGGGGGTGGAACCTGCGCTCGGGCCCGTGAGCTCGATCATGGGCGAGATCATGCTCGTCGGCATCGAGAGCCCCTCGGGTGAGGTCTCGCCGACCGAGCTGCGCCGCTTCGCCGAGGTCACGCTCATCCCGCGGCTCGAAGCCGTGCCGGGCGTGGCGCAGGTGCTCGCCCTGGGCGGCGGCCTGCGCGAAGTGCGCATCGAGCCCGATCCCGCGCGCATGGCCGCCGCAGGGGTGACGCTCGCCGAGGTGACCGCAGCGGCGGGGGAGGCGACCGGCGCGACGAGCGGCGGCTTCCTCGATACGGGCCCGCAGGAGTTCGTGGTCAGGAACCTGGGGCGCACGACCGACGCCGCGATCCTCGCCACCACGCCGGTCCGGACGCACACCGGGGCGACGATCCCGCTCGGTGCGATCGCGGACGTGCGCGAGGCCACGGCGGTCCGCCGCGGCGACGCGGGCATGAACGGCCGCCCCGCGATCGTGCTCACCGTCAAGAAGCAGCCGAAGCGCGACACGGTGCGCCTGACCAAGGAGCTCGAGCACGCCCTGGTCGGGCTCACCCCGCAGTTCCCGGGTGATGCGCGCGCCCGGATCCTCTTCGAGCAGTCGCGCTTCATCGAGGCCGCGATCCACAACGTCGAGGAGGCTCTGCGCGACGGCGCGATCCTCGTCATGATCGTGCTCGCCCTGTTCCTGCTGAACGTGCGGACGACGGCGATCACGCTGACCGCGATCCCGCTCTCGTTCGCGGTCGCGGCGCTCGTGTTGCGTGCGTTCGGGCAGGAGCTCAACACGATGACGCTGGGCGGCCTCGCGATCGCCACCGGCGAGGTGGTCGACGACGCCATCGTCGACGTCGAGAACGTGTTCCGCCGCCTGCGCGAGAACCGCGCCGCCGGCTCCCCGCGCTCGGCACTGGCCGTCGTCTACGACGCCTCGCGCGAGGTGCGCAGCTCGATCGTCTACGCGACGTCGCTCGTCATCCTCGTCTTCCTGCCGCTGTTCGCCCTGTCGGGCATCGAGGGCCGCCTGTTCGCGCCCCTGGGCGCGGCGTACGTGCTCGCCATCGTCGCGTCGTTCGTGGTCTCGATCACGGTGACGCCTGCCCTCGCACTGGTCCTCCTGCCCAAGGCCCGCGCGACCGCGCATGCGAAGGACAGCCCGCTCGTGCGCGCGCTCAAGTCGCTCGACGCGCGGCTGCTTTCCCACGCGCTCGATCGCCCCGCAGTTCCGCTGGGCATCGCCGCGATCCTGACCGCGGCCGCGATCGCGGTGGTGCCGTTCCTCGGGCGCACGTTCCTGCCGCCCTTTGCCGAGGGAACGGCCACGATCAACCTGCTCGCCCGGCCCGGGATCTCGCTCGAGGAGTCGTCGCGCCTGGGGCAACTCGCCGAGCATCGACTGGCCGCCGTCCCCGAGGTGATGTCGACCGGCCGGCGCACGGGTCGCGCCGAGCGCGACGACCACGCCGAGGGCGTCCACTACAGCGAGGTCGACGTCGAGCTCAAGCGCTCGAAGCGCCCGATGACCGAGGTCTTCGCCGACCTGCGCGCCGTGCTCGCCGACCTCCCCGGCGTGCGCGTGTCCGTGGGGCAGCCCATCGCCCACCGCCTCGATCACCTGCTGTCGGGGGTGCGCGCGCAGCTCGCGGTCAAGGTGTTCGGTCCGGACCTGGCCGTCCTGCGCACGCAGGGGGAGTCGGTGCGCTCGGCACTGGCCGGCGTGGACGGCATCGTCGACCTCGCCGTCGAAGCGCAAACGGTCGTCCCACAGGTCCAGATCATCGCCGATCGCGAGCGCATGGCCGCCTACGGGATCGCGCCCGGAGAGCTCAACACGCAGCTCGCGACCGGACTCGCCGGGACGACCGTGGGATCGGTCCTCGAGGGCCCCGTGCGCTCGAACCTGGTCGTGCGCCTGCCCGAGGCCGCGCGCGCCGACGCGTCGCAGCTGGGCGCATTGCCGATCGACACCCCGCAGGGGGGGCGCGTGCCGCTGGCCGCGCTGGCGGACGTGCGTTCGACGTTCGGACCGAACCAGATCCAGCACGAGGGCGGACAGCGGCGAATCGCGGTCATGGCGAACGTGGCGGGGCGGGACCTGGGCTCGGTCGTTCGCGACGTCGAGGCGGCGCTGGAACACGACGTGCACCTGCCGGCGGGGTACCGGCTCGAGCTGGGCGGCCAGTTCGAGAGCCAGCGCTCGGCGCAGACCACGCTGCTGCTGCTGTCGCTCGTCTCGCTTTTACTCATCTACGCGCTGCTCTACGGTCACTTCCGCAATCACAGCCTCGTGCTGCAGGTGCTGATCAACGTGCCGATCGCCCTCGTTGGCGCCGTCGCCGCCGTGGTGCTCTCGGGCGGCACATTCTCGATCGCGTCGCTGGTCGGCTTCATCGCCGTGATCGGCATTGCCTCGCGCAACACGATCATGCTGGTGAGCCACTACCTGCACCTGATCGAGTTCGAGGGCGCGGACTTCTCGCGCGAGATGATCGTTCGCGGCTCG
>JBKJNH010000210.1:0-19370 GCA_046596055.1 Candidatus Eiseniibacteriota bacterium | reverse complement strand
GTTCGTCGATGTTCTCCGCGGTGAGAGTCGGTGCGAGGACGCAGACGGCCGTCAGGTGGAGCCGGCCCGCGGCGAGGTCCGCAAAGAGTCGAGGGAAGCGCCGCGCCGTGCGCGCCGCCTGGATGCGCTTGGCGGTGGCATCCTCCGAAAGCCGAAGCTCGCCGAGACAGTACGCGAACATCGATGAGTATCCGGCGGCGGCGTAGAGCCGGCGGTCGTCGACCTCGGCGATGTGGGCGAGCAGTTCCGCAGTCGTGGCGCGATCGCGGGAAACGAGCGTCGAGAGTTCGGACAACAGCGTTGCGTCGTCGAGGTGCGTCAGTCGGTACGTGGACATGGTCGGTCTCGCTTCGGGGGCGAGGTTCCGGAGTCGTGCGGCAATCGATCCTTCATGAGGATGATAACGCGGAAGATGGACGCAGCCTGGCGCGGCCTGGGAGCTCAACATCAGGGTGCGCGCAAGCGCGAGAGTCGGGCGGGCGATTCGTGCGAGCCTGCGCGATTCTCGGCGTGCTGGCGGGCCACGCCAACGCAGGCATCCTTCCGCGCAGCGTGCGCAGCACAAAACCCGTCAACGAGAAATTTGTGAATCGATCAAATATTCTCGCCGTCGCGGAAATCTCTCTCGCGGAAATCTCTCTTGTCCGCCCGCGAGCGCACGCCGTCCAGCGGGATGCGATCGGCGGCCATCGCTGGGGAAGCACCGAGGGCTCCGATCACGACGTTCACACTTCGCCGGAGCCGCGCTCCCCGGCCGGCTTCACATCTCCTGGCGGCTGCACGAAGCGCCAGCCGAAGCGGCCCTTGATGCACAGGTTCCCGAGCGTGATCGCGTTGTCGAGCGGCGAGCTGGCCTTGACCAGCTTCCCGTCCTGCACGTGCAGGCGCAGCGTGCAGCCCACGCCGCAGTAAGGGCAGATCGTGTCGGTCACTGCCTGCTTCGTCTCGTTCCACTGGTTCGCCGTGCGCAGGTCGAACTCGGTCTTGGCCATGAGCGCGCCGGTGGGGCAGACCGCGATGCAGTTGCCGCAGTAGACGCA
This sequence comes from Candidatus Eiseniibacteriota bacterium, assembly GCA_046596055.1. GTDB lineage: Bacteria > Eisenbacteria > RBG-16-71-46 > RBG-16-71-46 > DASYSL01 > JANPEF01. Next base: position 18,330 of record JBKJNH010000210.1, on the reverse strand, counting down.
GGCGGAGTCGTCGAGCGGCACGTCCATCTCGGTCGAGATGCGGGCGTCGAAGCCGCGGCCGGCGACCCCGATGGCGAACGTGTTCTGGTGATCCTCTCCGCACGCCTCGACGCACTTGTAGCAGAGCACGCACTTTCCGTAGTCGCGGATGTACAGCTCGTTGTCGATCTTGATCGGCTGCGCAACCGTCGCGGCGTAGCGCGTGTCGGGCGACGCATGGTGTCCGGCCACAGCCGAGTCGCGGTCGCCGGCAGGCGCTGCCTCGCCATAGCGGGCGGGGTCGCACTCGTACTCGCGGAGGAGCTCGGCCAGGCCCGGCGCCGTGGAGAGGTCGACCGAGCTGGCGAGCATCTCGAGCACCATGCGGCGCGAGCGCACGACGCGCTCGGATCGCGTGTGCACCTTCATGCCGGGCTCGACGGCGCGCGAGCAGCCCGGCGCGAGCACGCGGCCGCCCTCGACCTCGACCACGCAGAGCCGGCAGGCGTTCACGGGCTTGAGCGTCTCGAGATAACACAGGGTGGGGATCGCGAGCCCGAGCTGCTTGCAGGCGTCGAGGATCGTCGCGGACTTCGCGACCGTGACCTGGCGGCCGTCGACGGTCAGGCTCACTTGATCCTGGCGCGCAGCGCCCGGGGCGGTCGATCCCTCCTGCGAGATCGAACCCACCGCAGCCGCGGCCGGGGTCGCGCTCGAGCTCTCTCCAAACATGCCCAGCCTCTGGATCGCGGACTCGACCACCGCGTACGCGGTCTGGCCGAGACCGCAGATCGACGCATCCTTCATGCCCTGCCCGACCTCGGAGAGGAGCACGAGTTCGTGGCGCACGCTGCCGCGCGGCTTGCCCGCAAAGAGACGGTGCAGCGCCTCCTCCTGGCGCACCGTGCCGACGCGGCAGGGAACGCACTGGCCGCACGACTCGTCGCGAAAGAACGAGGCGACGCGCAGCACCGTGTCGCGGAGGTCCACCGTATCGTCGAACGCCATGACGACGCCCGAGCCCAGCGTGGTGTTCGCAGCGCGCGCGTCCTCCATGGTGAGCACGAGATCGATCTCGTCGGGGCGCAGAAACGTGCCCGCCGCGCCACCCATGAGGAGGGCCTGGAGGGTGCGGCCCGCCGCAAGCCCGCCCGCCATCTCCAGCAGCGCGCGGAGAGTGCTGCCGAGCGGTACCTCGTAGACACCAGGGCGCTGCACGTTTCCGCTGAGGCAGAAGAGTCGCGTGCCGGTGGACAGCTTCGTGCCCGTGGCGGCGAACGCGTCACCGCCGCGCAGCAGGATTGGCAGAACGTTGACCAGCGTCTCGACGTTGTTCACCACCGTCGGCTTGCCGAACAGTCCCTGCTCCACCGGGAACGGCGGCTTGCTGCGCGGTTCGCCGCGGTAGCCCTCGATCGACTCGAAGAGCGCCGTCTCTTCGCCGCAGATGTACGCGCCGGATCCGCGACGGAGCTCGATGTCGAACGCGAAGCCGCGCCCGCCGATGTCCGCGCCCAGCCATCCGGCCGCACGTACCTGGTCGATCGCATCCTGCATGCGCTCGTGCGCGAGCGGGTACTCGGCGCGCACGTAGAGGAACCCCTTCGTGCAGCCGGTCGCCCATGCCGCGATCGTCATGCTCTCGACGACGGCGAACGGATCGCCGCACAGAAGGACGCGGTCCTTGAAGGTTCCGGGCTCGGACTCGTCGGCGTTGCAGACGAGGTAGTGCGGCGTGGCCGCCTGCCCGCGCACGGCATCCCACTTGCGTCCCGTCGGGAACGCGGCGCCGCCGCGGCCGAGGAGTCCGGAGCGCGTGACCTCGTCGATCACGCCCGCGGGCCCGAGCTCGAAGGCGCGGGCGAGCGCGGCGTAGCCTCCGGCGGCACGATAGGAGGCGAGGCTGGTGGGGTCGGTCACGCCGATGCGCGAGAGCAGCGACAGCGACGGATCGCCCCGCTGGGGCAGCGCGATCGCACCCGAGGCGTCGGCCGCGGGCACGCCGCCCTCGACGAGCAGGCGGACGCTGTCGGCGCTCACTGCGCCCTGCAGCGACTCGAGCGGCGTCGCACCGGCTTCGACGACGAGCGCGGCCGGCGCGATGTCGCACAGCCCGAGGCACGGCGAGCGCATCCACGCCGGGCCGCGCTCGCCGAGCACCTCGTGGCCGGCGGGCGCGGCATGGGGCAGGGCGGGACCGAGCGTGCGCCCGAGCTGGTCGCACAGCGTCTTCGCTCCGCGCGCCATGCATGCGACGTCGTCGCACACATGGACGACACGCCGCGGGCGCGGCACGGTGGCGAGCTGGGCGTAGAACGTGGCGACCGACCACGCCTCGGCCGGTGGGATGCTCAGGCGCTCGCAGACGTGGTTGAGCCCGCCCTCGCTGATCCACCCGACCCGCATCTGCAGCGCCTGGAGCGCGGGCAACAGGAGGTGACGACGCTCCCGCTGGGCGCGTCCGCCGGCCGCCGTGAAGCGATCGCGCCCCTCGGTCCGCGCGCCGCCGTCCCAGCCGGAGGCCGGCGCGCCGAGGAGTCGTTCGACGGCATCGCGTTCGTCGTCGCTCGGGCGAGCCTGCGACAGGCGGATGTCCACGGCGGGGGATCCTCCGGGAGCTAGGGGACGAGCGCCGGCACGCGCTCGACGCGCACCGCGCAGGCCTTGAACTCGGCGGTTCCCGACTTGGGGTCCGCGACGTCGATGGTAAGCCAGTTCGTCGCGATTTCGTCGGGGAAGTGCAGGGTCATGAAGACCAACCCCGCCCGGAGGCCGGGGTCGAGGCGCGCCGGGACGTCGAGCTGACCGCGCCGCGAGGAGACGCGCACCAGGTCGCCATTGGCGACGCCGAGTCGCGTCGCGTCCTCGGGCGAGAGGTCCAGGGTCTCGCCGAAGTGCAGCGGCGAATCGTAGCCGCTCGATTGCACGCCGGTGTTGTAGGACTCGAGACGCCGCCCCGTCGTGAGCAGGAACGGGTACTCGTCGTCGGGCATCTCGACCGGTCCCGCGTGCTCCGAGAAGACGAACGGCGCGGGCCGCCCGCCGCACGGCGTCTCCCACAGCCTCCCGTGGAGGAACGGCGAGCCCGGGTGCGACTCGTCGGGGCAGGGCCACTGGATGCCGCCCAGCGCCTCGAGTCGCGCGTAGCTCATGCCGCCGGCAAATGCGGGTGCGACGGTGCGGAACTCGTTCCACACCGTCTCGGCGTCGGCGGGGCCCAGGTCGCCGCCCATGCGCCGCGCGATCGCGGCGAGGATCCACAGCTCGTCCTTCGCGCCTTCGGGCGGGTCGACGGCCTTTCGCACACGCTGCACGCGGCGCTCGCTGTTGGTGACCGTGCCTTCGCCCTCGCACCAGCTCGCGCTCGCGGGCAACACGACATCGGCCAGTTCGGCGGTCTTCGTCAGGAAGATCTCCTGGACGACGAGGTGATCCAACCCGCGCAACACCTTCTCCACGTGATGCGAGTCGGCGTCGCTCTGGGCGGGGTTCTCGCCGATGACGAACAGGCTGGTCAGGTCGCCGCGGCCCATCGCCTGCAGCATCTCGGTCAGGTTCAAGCCGTGCCGCGGCTGCAGCGCCACGCCCCAGTGGCGCTCGAAGCGCTCGCGTACCGCGGGGTCGAGCATGTCCTGGAATCCCGGCAGGCGGTTGGGGATCGCGCCCATGTCGCCGCCGCCCTGCACGTTGTTCTGGCCGCGCAGGGGATTGCAGCCCGAGCCCCACTTGCCCACGTGCCCCGTGAGCAGGCACAGGTTGATGAGCGAGATGACGTTGTCGACGGCGTTGTGATGCTCGGTGATGCCCAGCGTCCAGCAGATCATCGCCTTGTCGGCCCTGGCGAACGTGTGCGCCGCCTCGCGAATCACGTCGGCGGGGACGCCAGTGAGTTCCTCGCCGCGGGCGAGCGTGTAGGGCTCGACCCCGGCGCGGAACTCGGCGAAGCCCGTCGTGGCGCCGGCGATGAACGCCTCGTGCGCCAGGCCGGCGTGGATGATCTCGCGCGCCATGGAATTGGCGAGCGCGATGTCGGAGCCCACGCGGAGGCCGAGCCACACGTCGGCCCACTGCGCGGATTCCGTGCGGCGCGGGTCCATGACGTAGAGCCGCGTGCCGCGATGGATGCCCTTGAGGAGGTGGTGGAACCAGATGGGGTGCGCGGAGCGCGCGTTGGAGCCCCAGAGGAAGACGACATCCGTCTCCTCCACCTCGCGGTAGGAGTTCGTCCCGCCGCCTGCACCGAAGACCGTCGCCAGACCGACGACGCTAGGCGCGTGTCAAGTTCGGTTGCAGCTGTCGATGTTGTGCGTCCCGAAGACCGTGCGTGCCAGCTTCTGCGCCATGAAGTTCACTTCGTTGGTGGACTTCGAGCAACTGAAGATGCCGAGCGCGTTCGGCCCGCGCGCCGCGATGTTGCGGCGGAAGCCCTCGGCGGCACGATCGAGCGCCTCGTCCCACGTGGCGGGGCGAAGCACGTCGTTGTCGCGGATCAGGGGCTGCGTGAGACGGGCGTAGGGACGGGGCGTGTGCTTGCGAGCCATGGTGCCTCCTGTCACGGTGTGCAACGACCGCGATGACTATCGCGCACGGCAGGAGCCGGATCAAGCGGGACGCAACAGGCGTGGACGTGCAGGGTTGAGGTATGATCACGGCATGAAAGACGAAGCAAGAGACACTGAGGCGACGAATCACCCCGGGGTGCACCAGCGCAACGAGTGGCCGGTGCGCAAGTACGCTCTGGGGCAGGAGCCGGGCGATGACTTGCGCGGTTCGACCACGGCGGAAGAGCGGCTCGCCATGATGTGGCCGCTCGCGCTCGAGGCGTGGTCACTGATGGGCGTCCCGATTCCGGCCTCCGACCGCGCATCCATGCCGGTACGGAAGACCGTTCTCGGCGAGAAGTGACTCGGAATTCTGCTCTCGCAGGTCGCCCGAAGGACCTGGTGGATCTGGATCTGCTCGAGCGAGGGCTGCCGTGAACGCCGGCGCCGTGCTCGCGCTCGCTGCCGCGCTTTGCGTTGTGCCGGTCGCGGCCGCCGCCGCGACTCCCGACACGCTCACCGTCGTCACGCTCAACGTCTGGCACGACTCGCACGAGTGGCCCAGGCGCTTGCCCGTGATCCTCGCCGAGATGCGCCGCATCCGGCCCGACGTGCTGTGCCTGCAGGAGGTGCTGCAGAATCCCGAGTTGCGCAACCAGGCCCGGACGCTCGCCGACAGCCTGGGCTGCAACCTGCGGTTCGCCTCGGTCGACGGTCCCGAGCGCCCCAAGCGCTACGGCAATGCGGTCCTGACCCCGCATCGCGTGCTCGCCTCCGCCGAGCGGAATCTCGAGCCCATCGACGACTACCGCGCGGTCGCGCATGTCCGCTTTGCCTGGCGCGGCCGGGAGATCGACGCCTACTCGACCCACCTGCACCACACGCCCCAGGGCGGGGCCATCCGCACGAAGCAGATTCGGCACCTGCTGGCGTACGTCGACTCGACGCGCGGGGACGGGCCCGTCGTGCTCGCCGGGGATTTCAACGCCGAGCTCGGCACGCCCGAGATGAGCCTCGTTACGGTGCGCTATCTCGACGCGTTCATGGCCGTGTACCCGAAGGCGACCCGTAGCGAGGCTGCGACGTTCAACCTGCGCTTCGGCGTCGACCCGGGCGCGATCGATCACGTCTTCGTTCTGCGCGACGGAAAGAAGCGGCTCGTGCCCATCGCGAGCGAAGTGCTGTTTCGGACGGTCGGCCCCGACAGCGTGTGGGCCTCGGACCACTTTGGGGTCGTGGCGAGGTTGCGCGCCACGAAGTGAAACCGGAAGAGTCCTCGCGATCGTGCCCGGTTTGGTTCATACTTGCGTGCTCGCTGAACTCCTCGAGGATCGGAGTGCCGGCAGCTCCAACGCCACGAACATGCGCTGGCGCATGTTGGTCGGTTCGGCGCTCGTACGGGGACAGGGCCGTCCTGAGCTGAATTCCGCGCGGATCTTGCTGCTTCAGGAGCCGACCGGATTCCCATCGTCAGGAGGGGCCATGTTTGCCGAGTCGCGTTCATTCGTCATCGTCGCCGCGGGACTCTTGTTCTCCGGGATCGCCCTCGTTCCGCCCGTGGCCATCGCCGCGATTCATGTCGCCTCCTCCGGCTCGGACCTGAACCCCGGGACGGCGGCCGCCCCCGTGAAGACCATCGCCCAGGGAATCGCGCTCGCCGCAGGCCCCGGAGAGCCGGTGCATATCGCCCAGGGGGTCTACAACGAGACGATCCAACTCGTTGGTGGCGTGGACCTCATCGGCGGATTCAGCGTCGACGGCGGCGTCTGGACCCGCAATCCGGTCCTGCATCCCACGATCCTCTGGGGTGGCAAGACCGCCGTCCTCGGGGACGCCGACAACGACATCCTGCTCGACGGACTCGTGATTCGCAGCACGGCCGGCGACTTTGGCAACTCGTCCATCGCGGTGTTCCTCAAGTCGTGTCAGGACGTTTTCCTCGTGGGCTGCCGCCTCGAGCCGGGAAATGGCGGCCCAGGGACTTCCGGCAACTCGGGAGTCTCCGGCGGCACCGGTGGTAATGGTCAACCGGGGCAGCCCGGCTGCGAGAATGCGACACCGTTCTGCGACACGTGTGCTCGTCCGATCGGTGGCGCCGGTGGCGTCAACGGGTGGGGAACCGGTGGTGGGAAGGGCGGCAATGCCGGGCAATCCGACAGCACTGGAAGCGCCGGAACGCCGGGCGGCGGTTCGGGGGCCGGAGCGGGTGGGCCGGGTGTGCCCTCCGCGTTTCAAGGGGACCTCTCTCCGTACCTGGGACTCGCCGGCTCGCCTGGTTTCGCCGGCCCTGACGGATCGGGCGGCGCATCCAGCGGGCTCGTCAATGCCTCGGGATACATTGCCGCGTCCGGCCAGTCCGGCAGCGCAGGGACCCATGGCTCCGGCGGCGGCGGTGGTGGCGGCGGCGGCGGCGGCATCCTCGCCTGCGACAGCTACGGAAGTTCGGGTGGTGGCGGCGGAGCCGGTGGCGAGCGCGGACGCGGAGGGTTCCCCGGGGGCGGCGGTGGTGGATCCTTCGGCGTGGTCCTCTTCGCGTGTGATCAGGTCACGATCCAGGACTGCGCGCTCGTCACCGGCACAGGCGGGGCCGGAGGCGCAGGCGGGTTCGGCGGGACCGGCGGCGCCGGTGGCAGCGCCGGTGCCGCCGGTGCCTATGGCGGATCCAACGAGCAGGACGACGCATCGAACGGCGCCCCCGGTGGCCGCGGCGGGCGCGGCGGCGACGGGGGACACGGTGGCGGGGGCGGCGGCGGCCCGACGATCGGCATCTGGAACGAGGGAGCCGGCGCAGTCTTCGTCGGCGGAAACACGTACACGTTGGGCACCCCGGGCGCGGGCGGCGGCGGCCCGGTCCCCGGCGCGAACGGACTGACGGAGCAGGTCCACGGACTGTCCGCGCCCGTCGCGGTCGGGGAAGATGTTCTCGCGGTCGGGGCTCTCGCGCTCTCCGCTGCACCGAATCCGTTTCAGGGCAGCACGCGCATCCATTACACGCTCACGCGCGATGCCCGCGTGAGCCTCGGCGTGTACGATCTGCGCGGCGCACGGGTGACGACGTTGGTCGAACAGGCCGTGCTCGCGGGACCGCACAGCACGATGTGGGATGGTCGCGACCGCGGCGGTGCACGCGCCCCGGCAGGGATCTATTTTGTGCGGCTCGCGTGCGGCGGCGAGACGAGGCAGACGAAGGTCGTCATCACGAACTGAAGACAGGGATGGAGCCCCCCGCGGAAGGCGACCGACGCTTCCTGATACGGGGGGAGGGGGTGGAGGACGCACAATGCAATCCCGCAAACTCGGGCCCACGCTGGAAGTCTCCGCCCTCGGCCTCGGCTGCATGGGGATGAGCCATGCCTACGGCACGGTGGAGGAACGCGACGAGCGCGAGGCGATCGCCACGATCCATCGTGCGCTCGAACTCGGCGTCACCTTCCTCGACACGGCCGAAGCGTACGGGCCCTTCGCCAACGAGAAGCTGATCGCCCGCGCGCTCGAGGGCAAGCGGGACCATGTCGTCCTCGCGACCAAGTTCGGATTCCAGTTCGATGACGCGGGCGCGATCGCCGGCATGGACAGCCGGCCGGAGCACGTCCGCGAGGCCGTCGAGGGTTCGCTCCGCCGTCTCAAGACGGATCACATCGATTTGCTCTACCAGCACCGCGTCGATCCGGCCGTCCCGATCGAGGACGTCGTCGGCGCCATGGCGGGGCTCGTGGAGGCCGGGAAGGTGCGGCACCTCGGCCTGTCTGAAGCCGGCGAGAAGACGATTCGCCGTGCGCACGCCGTGCATCCGATCGCCGCGCTGCAGAGCGAGTACTCGTTGTGGGAGCGCAACCTCGAGCCGGTGATCATGCCCCTGCTGCGCGAGCTCGGAATCGGGCTCGTGCCGTTCGCTCCCCTCGGTCGTGGTTTCCTCACCGGCGCGGTGAAGCGCGCGGAGGAGTACCCGGAGGGGGACTTCCGCCGCAACGACCCGCGCTACCAGGGCGCGAACTTCGACGCGAACCTGCAGGCCGCCTCGGCCGTGCATGACATCGCCGCGCGCAAGGGTGCGACCGCGGGACAAGTCGCGCTCGCGTGGTTGCTGCACCAGGGCCCGGACATCGTGCCGATCCCGGGCACGAAGCGGCGCAGCTACCTCGAGGAGAACGTGGCTGCGGCGGCCCTCACGCTCGACGCCGCAGATCTCGCGGCCCTGGGCGCGGCGCTTCGCGCCGATCGTGTCTCCGGCCCCCGGTATGGCGAGAAGGGGATGAAGCAGGTCGATCGCTAGCTACCCGCCACCGTGTTCCTCGCGCAGCAGGCGCGCCGCCGCAGTCAGACCCACGTGGGATCCGGGGATCGCTGGCTTCGCTTGTCGCCGGGTGTCCGGCCGGGACAGGCTTGCTCTCCCCCGGATCACTTGCTCGGGCCTGCGCTCAGCGAACGCAGAAGCCAAGGCGAGGAGGATCCGATCCGGTGAGAGCCCGCCGCACTCGCGGCCTGCACGGTCTTCGAGGACGCAACCTGCGGCACGCCGGGCACGGCTACTCCTTCACCACGTTCGCCGGCTCGAGGCGTGCCAGGTCGCGCAGGTTGCGCCCCGCGCGCCAGCCCAGCAGGCCGAGCATGATGAGCGTCACGCCGATTCCGCCCAGGTCGAACACGGTCAAGCCGAGGCCGAACAACGTGAACGGCAGCGGCGAGATGAACAGCGCGAGGGTGTTGAGCGCGATCAGCATGATGCGCGCCTCGGTCGGCCCGAGCACGCCGTAGCCGTAGCGGAACACGCCAAAGACGTACGTCTCGAGGTAGACGTTGATCGACAGGATCAGGTACGCGACCACGCCTGCGAGCCCCACCGACACGAGCATGAACGGCGAGAACCCGAGGCCCAGCCCCAGCGCCGCCGTGGCGTAGGCATCGGTCAGGTGATCGAGGTAGAACCCGTAGCGCGGGCGCTGGATTTTCCGCACGCGCGCCAGCGTTCCGTCGAGGCTGTCGCCGAACCAGTGCAGCACCAGCCCCAGGTTCGCGCCCCACAGCCACAAGGGACTCTCGTTCGAACGCCAGTAGCACAGCATGATGAACGTCGCCGCCACGATGCCGAGCCCCGTCAGGTGATCGGGCATCACCCAGCGCGGCAGCCGCGCCGCAATCCGCGGCAGCGCCCACTGCTCGAATCGCGCCACCAGGAACTTCGCCTGGCGGGGGGCGTCTTTCTTGTCGGGAGTGGCGGGTTGGTGGGCGGCACTTTCAGGCACGTCGACCTCCATGGGGGTGGGGTCGGCGGAGCGTACGACTCACGAGCCGGTCAAGCAACGGGTGTCCCCAGCCTGGGCTAGAATCGACGCGTTCAAGAGCCGCGCTCGCTGCACGAAGACGCTGCGCGATCGGCGACCCATCCGCAATGCATTCCTGGACAGGGACTCCCGGCCATGAAGATTGCCTACGATCGCGAGCACGACTCCCTGTACATCGACCTCGTCACACGTCCGAGCGTCGAGAGTCGCGAGGTGTCTCCGGGCTTCGTTCTGGACTACGACGCTGAGGGGAACATCGTCGGCATCGACATCGACCACGCAAGCCGGCGTGTCGACCTGCACGAGCTGACGCTGCGCGGGTTTCCGCGCGATCCACCGCCACCTGAGCTCTAGATCCGTTCACGAAATCGCGGACAGCAGGATCAGCGACCTCCGAAATGCCAGGCGATGCCGACGTAGCAATCCGCCGACCCCGAGGTCCAGGAGGTACCAACGGGGGGATCGCTCAGGGTCGAGCGGGCCCCGCCGACGAGCCGCGTGTACTCGATCTGAAGGAGCAGGTTTCTCGCGAGCGCGAGGTCGCCGCCTACACGAATTCCGCCGGCCCAGCGTCGAGAGTCCGGCCCGTCCATGGAAGTCGGGCTGACCTGAATCTCCGAGAACGACTCTCCGTACTCGAGAACCGGCCCGACGATCAGCCCGGCGGCGTCGCTCACCGGGAGCGAGCGAACTGCCGTGAGTCGCAGCGACCACGAGTGCACGACTTGTTCGACCTCAGTCGTTCCCTGGTCCACGCGGAAGCGACTCTTCGTCCACTGGCCGAAGAATCCACCACGCCACTCCGCACCGATCGCCGCCTCGACACCGAGCCGGGCGCCAAAGGTGAAGTGTCCCGTGGGGCTCGCCTCACCGGGAAGGAGGAGAGATTCTTCGCGAGCGACTCCGCCGCCGGTGATCCAGTACTCGTGGGCCCACGTCGAAGGAGGAAGACCAAGCCCCAGCACCACAACGAGGGCGACCAGCCAGGTCCTAGTCAATCAAGACCAGCTTTCCGGCGGTCGATTCGCCATCCGTCCGAATGCGCGCGAGGTACACTCCGCGCGGCAGCCGTGACCCATCCTCGGCCCGTCCATCCCAGACGACACCACGAGTTCCTGCATCGAAACTCTCCTGACTCACAATGGTGCGCTGTCGCCGACCGCTGACGTCGTAGATCTCGACCGACACGAAGGCATCGACGGGAAGATCGAACTCAATGAGCTGCGAACCCGCGGCCGGGTTCGGCTGTGCACTCACGAACCGAAGCCGTGTCGGAGATGGCGCGACTGAGATGTCGGGTCCTGTGGCGCCTGCGTTCGTGACCCGGGTGACATAAAATCGAGTTTCATCCGGGTTCCGATTGTCCCTCCAGCCAATGTATGCACCACCTGCCCCATCGCTCGCGATGGTGGGAAGCCGCTGTCTCCCCGGTGCTCCGCAGAGTCGAACCCCATCGGTTGGCCAACCAGGAGCAAGCAGCCCGCGGGCATCGAGCCGTTGAACAAAGATGTCACCAAGGTCGGTTCGCGCGTCGCGCCACGTGACGAGCACCCCACCGGAACCGTCTGGAACGAGGGCAGGCTCGGTCTGATGGCCGGTCCCCTGCCCGACCGCCAGCCCCCCCACGGGCCAGCCCAGGGCCGGTTCCCCCGTCGGCGTTACCCGCAGGGCATAGATGTCGAAACTCGTCGAGTCGCGGAGGTCGGCCCAGACGACGACCGCGTCCGCCCCGACCGCGACGACCTGAGGCGAAATCTGTCGACCTGGCGCCTGGCAAATCGCCAGGCCATCCGGCGGAAACTCCGGCGAGACTCCTCCATCTGGAATGAGCCGCGTGAGATAGATGTTTCCATCGCTGTCTGGAAGGGGTCCGTCCGAGTCGGACCATGCGACCCAGGCTCCGTGTCCTCCAGCAGGTGACATGGCAATACCCTCGATGCCTCCCCCGTTGCGACCGAGACTGAGGGGCCACGCAGGCCAGGAACTCGAGTACGCGCCCGTTGAGTCGAGTCGTCGCGCAAGAACTTCTCCGGAGATGAATACATGCCACGCGACATAGGCGCCGCCGCTGCCATCGGGCGCCAAGTTGGGCGCGACGTCATCGCGAGTCGTCGAATCGACACGGGCTCCGTACGATCCCCACGAGACAAGCTGTTCGTCGTCGGCGGGGATTCGTTGTGCAGCGACATCATGGTCGATCTTGTCTCCCTTGAACTCCGTCAAAACAGCAAACGCCGACTGGACTTTGTCTGCGGTCAGTGTCAGCACTCGGGCGCTGTTCGTGCCAAGCTCGACGCCTTCCGGCGGCCACCCCAAAGCCGTCGCACCCCACGGCCGGAATCGCTTTATCCTGGCGCCCCGGGGATTGAGCACCGATCCCGGGAAGACGTTCCATGCGACGTAGAAGTCGCCATCCGAAATCGCCGTCACGAGGGGGGTTGACTGACCATCGATGATCGGGTGGACGGCAACTCCGATTGCGGGCCAGCCGGCAGAGGGACTGCCCTCGGCATCGAGACGGATCACGTGCACCTGATTCGTGTCCGGTTGCAGGAATACATCAGGGCGGGACTGCACCCACGCGGCAAGGATGCCCCCCGATCCGTCGGGGCCTAGTGCGGGCGCACCTTGCCCGCCAGGCGCGTTTGCGATCCAATTGCCGTCGGACATCCACGCCGCCCAGGTGCGGGCGCTCGGGTGGACACTCTCACCGACCACGATTATGACCGTGAGCAGAAAGGTCGTGAACGCGCTCGGGCGCGTCGCAGACGCTCGCCTAACAAAACCCCAGGCTAAGGTCCGAAGCTTCATCGGTGTCCGGCGAGGAGCGTCAGCTTTCGAATGATCAGCCTGTCTCCGAGTTTGGCCCGCACTAGATAAATCCCGGGGCTCACGGCGCGGCCGTCGTCGTCTCTGCCGTCCCAATCGAGGACGTGAGAGCCAGCCGCGAGGGTTCCGTCATGGAGCCGCCTCACTCGTCTGCCCCCGACGCAGCAAAGAGGGCGAGGTAGAGTCTCATGGGCCGGCCTTCCGTGCTCAAGGCGTTGAAGGACTCCGGGCGGGAGCGTCCGCCGGGGGCGAGTAGGAGGTGAGGGTGATGTAGCTGGCGCCGAGGAAATCCCAGGTGCGTCCGACGTGGATCACCCAGAGTCCGTCCGTCTGACCCGGCATCACGCGAGCGATGAACTGGCCGTCATGTGAGACCGCATCCCAGGGCTTGAGGGTCACAGGCCAGCGAGTGTATCCGGAGCCGTCCGCGTGAGCAAGGTGGGTGGATGGTGGACTCCCGGAGAAATTGAACAGGACACCATCCGGTGTCGTTCCTCCCGATGCGAGCCACTGCGAGTAGTCGGCGCCGATTCCCCTGTCGGCTCCCGCGAGCTCACGGTAGCTCGAGCCGTCCGGTCGAATCGTCTGGATGCGGAACCCGTTGCCGCCCGGTCCGAAGCTCTTGTACGCGATGAAGTCTCCCTGTGGAGACCAGCGGGGCCGCGTCCCCACGATGACGTTGCCATCCCGGCGAAGCGCGCGATCGCCACCCGTTCGAAGATCCAGGAGATGGATCCCCGTGGACTCGGGCTCCGCCGGGGTGGTGCTGGCCTGGGTTTGTTTTACGTAGAGCAATTGAGTGCCATCCGGAGACCAGTCTGGGTCGATGGTCGGGCGGAGGGTGCCGATCGGGAAGCTCAGGGCTCCGCTTGCGACATCGATGAAGGCGACATCGCGTCCCCACTGGCATGCGATCTTCGAGCCGTCGGGTGAGAAGCGCATATTGGCCGGCCACAGGAAGTCGCCCTGGATGAGGAAGCGGGGCGTTCCGCCCCAGCGCGAGACGACGTAGACGCCCGCCGGGCCGAGGCTGCTGCGGTAGCGGCGATGGAACGCAATCCACTGTCCGTCGCGCGACCACGCCGGGCTGTCGTCGACGTAGGTTCCAAGAGCGCTGGTTCCATCGGGTGCAGTCGGGGTGGGCGCGCAGGAGCCGAGAACCAGGAAGAGGGCGAGACCAGGCAGCATTTTTCCGAGGTGCCTGCGCCACGTTCGCTGTCTCGGGGTTCGGGTCTGCATGGGGGCCTTTCACTGCGGGTGTGGCCCGGTCGGCCAACGCGTTGAGCCTAGCGGATCCGGTCGATGGACGACAAGGCGCGAAGCCGGTCGTTTGCTTCCGGATTCCGAGGGTCCGACCGGTCGCGCCGTCCCGCCCATGGCTCCGATCGTGGAAGACGTCGTCCGGCGAATGAACATTCGCCAGCGCATGTTGGAGCCGGACTGGAGCCCAGGACTTCCTCCGGCTTGACTCAGCGTGCAATCGCCGGATCGAGCATCCAGGCGTAGGCGGGCTTGAACTCGATGTCGGCGGGCAGCATTGCGGGCGCGGGCATCGCCGTGAGCGTCAGCAGCCAGCGACGCGCCTTCTTCCCTCCCTCCCTCCCTTCGGCCAGGGCGTGCAGTTCCCGCTCGAGCGTGCGAGGTTCGCCGGGGTCGGCGCAGACCTGGATCAGGTGGGTCTCCCCGTCCGGCGCGCGGGCCAGGAACTCGACCTCGTGGCCTTCGGGAGTTCGGACGTAGTGGACGTCCCAGCGTCGACGTTCGAGTTCGATGAGCACGGCAGTCTCGGCAGCACCAGCCCCAGGTTCGCGCCCCACAGCCACAGGCGACTCTCGTTCGATTGCCAGTAGCACAGCATGATGAACGTCGCCGCCACGATGCCGAGCCCGGTCAGATGATCGGGCATCACCCAGCGCGGCAGCGCCCACTGCTCGAACCGCGCCACCAGGAACTTCGCCTGGCGCGGGGCGTCTTTCTTGTCGGGAGTGGCGGGATTGTGCTCGGGCGCAGCGCTCACGGAGTCCTCCGGGGGGGGAGTGGGTCGCGGGAGCGTACTACACCCCGCTCGGGCGCCGAGGCTGGGATCGGCATGTGCCTGATCTCGTGGCCGCGGGGGGCATGAGCTGGAAACTGGGCTATACTCGATGCGTTCGATGGGCGCGCGCTCCGTGTGGTGACGCTGCGCGATCGACGGACGATCCACAACGCGTTCCTCGACAGGGGCTTCCGGCCATGAAGATCGCCTACGATCGGGATACCGATTCCCTCTATATCGACCTCGCTTCTCGACCGAGCGTGGAGAGTCGGGAGATCGCTCCCGGGTTCGTCCTCGACTAGAAGCCATTTCAAAACCCGTGTCCATGTGCTAAACCTCGTTCTGCCCCCGCAAGGGCCGATGCCCCCGCAAGGGACGGTGAGGAATGGCGTGGCGCGGAGTGAGCGACACACAGTGGGAGCGCATTCGAGAGCACCTGCCTCCAAGGCCCGCACGGCCCAAGGGTGGGCGGCCTCGCGTGGACAATCGCAAGTGCTTCGAGGGGATCCTCTGGATCCTGTGGACCGGGGCGCCATGGAGCGAGCTGCCTCCGCAGTTCGGCAGCCCGACGACGTGCTGGCGGCGGCTCCAGGAGTGGGAAGCAGACGACACGTTGCTCGAGCTGTGGCGGGCGTTTCTGGCGGATCTGAATGATCGCGACAAGATCCGCTGGGACGAGTGCTTCGTCGACGGGAGCTTTGCCCCCGCAAAAAAGGGGGGCCTGCGGTCGGACTCACCAAGCGCGGCAAGGGCACAAAGTGGATGGTTCTGGTCGATGGCGCGGGTACTCCGCTGGGAGCACACCTGGACTCGGCGAACCCGTCGGAAATCAGCCTCCTCGAAGCCACGCTCCGCTCGGTCAAAGTCCGGCGGACGCACCGGGCGGGGCGGCCGCGGAGCTACCCGGATCGACTGATCGCCGATCGGGGCTACGACAGCAACGGCGTTCGCGAGTGGCTCGCCGCGCTCGGGATCGAACCGATCATCCCGAAGCGGTCGAACAACACGAAGGCGACGCACCAGGATGGGCGCAAGTTGCGCCGGTACCGTCGACGCTGGAAGGTCGAGCGGACCAACGCGTGGCTCGGCAACTTTCGCGGCCTGCTGGTGCGACATGCCCGACTCCTCCCAAGCTATCGAGGCTTCTTCTACATGGCCTGCGCGCTGATCACGCTGAGAGTGGTTTTGAAATGACTTCTACGACGGTGACGGCAATGTCGTCGGCATCGACATCGACCACGCGAGCCGGCGTCTCGACATGCGCGAGCTCGACGTGAGCGAGTTCCCGCACGATCCGCCGCGCCCGTCGGCATAGCCTCCTCGTCGCAGCCCCGCCTCCCCGCCCACCCCGATTCCTGCTAGATTCACGGGGTCCGACCGGACTTCTTTCCGCCCTCAGTCCGGTCCCATTCCGTACGCAGAACCTCCGGAGGCTTCATGCCCGTCTTCAATGGTGTCGACTTCCTGCGCATCGACGATCTCCTGACCGACGAAGAGAAGACCATCCGCCAGGCCGTGCGCGATTGGGTCGAGGACAAGTACCTTCCGATCGTGGAGCACCATTACGAGGCGGCCACGTTCCCGATGGAGCTCATTCCGCAACTCGCCGAGCTCGGCGTCCTCGGTGCGAACCTGCCGGTCGAGTACGGCTGCGCCGGCATCGGCGACGTCGCGTACGGGCTCGCGATGCAGGAGCTCGAGCGCGGTGATTCGGGGCTACGCTCGTTCGTCTCGGTGCAGGGCGCGCTGGTCATGTACCCGATCTACGCGTACGGCTCCGAGGAGCAGCGCAAGAAGTGGCTGCCGCAGCTCGCCGCCGGCACGAAGATCGGCTGCTTCGGCCTGACCGAGCCCGACTTCGGCTCGAACCCCGCCGGCATGACGACGACCGCGAAGACGGTCGCCGACGGCTTCGTGCTCAATGGCGCCAAGATGTGGATCACCAACGGCACGATCTCGGACGTCGCGGTCGTGTGGGCGCGGCTCGACGGCGGGAAGATCCGCGGTTTCCTCGTCGAGAAGGGGGCGAAGGGCTTCACCGCTCCCGAGCAGAAGCGCAAGCACTCGCTGCGCGCCTCGGTCACCAGCGAGCTGATCCTGCAGGACGTGCACGTGGGACCCGATGCGATCCTCCCCAACGGCGAGGGCCTCAAGGCGCCGCTCGGCTGCCTGACGCAGGCGCGCTACGGCATCGCCTGGGGCGTGCTGGGCGCGGCGATGGCGTGCTACCACTCGGCCGTCGAGTACGCCAAGGTCCGCATCATGTTCGACAAGCCGATCGCGTCCTTCCAGCTGGTGCAGGCGCGCTTTGCCGACATGATCACCGAGATCACCAAGGGGCAGTTGCTTGCGCTGCAGGTCGGGCGCCTCAAGGAGAAGAAGCAGCACACGCCGGAGATGGTGTCGATGGCGAAGCGCAACAACTGCGACATCGCACTCGACATCGCCCGTGAGGCGCGCGACATCCTGGGCGCCAACGGCATCACCGGCGAGTACCCGATCATGCGCCACATGTGCAACCTCGAGTCGGTGAAGACCTACGAGGGCACGCACAGCATCCACACGCTCGTGCTCGGCGAGGCCGTCACCGGCATCCCGGCGTACCGGTAGCGGCGATCGGGCCGGCCATGGACGCGGCACGCCTCCTCCAGTTCCGAAGCTTCGCAGCCCTGCTTGCGCTGGCGGCGCTCTTCGCGCCGTCGTCCGTGCGCGCCCAGGGCGCGGCGTCCCCCGTGCCGCTCGAGGGCTTCGAGCGCGGCATCGAGAAGTCGCAGGACAAGCCGGCTGCGCTCGGCCCGAGTGTCCGCCAGAAAGACGGCGCAGCCGCTGCGCCCGATGCTCCCGGGCTTCTCGTCGCGTTCATCTTCGATCAGTACCGCGAGGAGTATCTCGACCGCTTTCGCCACGTGTGGGGGCGTGGCGGGTTCACGCGCCTCGTCGACGGCGGGGCGCGCTTCCACGACTGCACAATCCCATACGCGCTGTCGCTCACCGGCCCGGGCCACGCCACGTGGCTCACGGGCGCGAGCCCGGCCACCCACGGCATCGTCGCGAACGGGTGGTTCGACAGCGCGCTCGGCCGCGCGGTTTCGGCAGGGGACGATTCGACGGTGCGTTCGGTCGGCCTTCCGGACGGCGAACCCGGCGAGGCGGCCTCGCCGTTCCAGCTCGAGGCGCAGACGGTGGGCGACCTTCTCCGGGCCTCGACCCGCGGGGCAGCGCGCGTCGTCAGCATCAGCGGCAAGGCCGACGCGGCGGTGCTGCCCGCGGGCAAGCGGCCGACCGGCGTGTACTGGCTCGACGAGCGCACGAATCAGATGCAGACGAGCACGTACTACGCCACGAGCCTGCCGGCCTGGGCGCGCGAAGCGAACGCACGACACCTCGTCGCGCTTCAGGCGGCGCGGCGGACGCCATGGACACGGGCGCTGCCCGAGGCGTCGTACCGCGATACGGCGTCGCCCGACCCGAAGGACATCTTCCCGCACGCGATCGTCGCGCCGGGAGCCGACGCCGGCCCGAGCGACATCCGGGCATCGAGCCATCCGTTCGCGCTCTTGTCGCTCTTCGACTTCGTCGAGTCCGCCGTGAGGGGCGAAAACCTGGGCGCCGACGGCGTGCCGGATCTCCTGATCGTCTCGGTGTCGATCACCGACTACGTGGG
>JBKJNH010000055.1:0-3895 GCA_046596055.1 Candidatus Eiseniibacteriota bacterium | reverse complement strand
AGTACCGCGCCGCTCGCCGCATCTGGGCGCGCCACATGCGCGACGTCTACAAGGCCAAGAAGCCGGAGAGCTGGCTGATGCGCTTCCACACGCAGACCGCCGGGTGTTCGCTGACGGCGCAGCAGCCCGAGAACAACATCGTGCGGACCGCGATCGAGGGGCTTGCCGGCGTCCTCGGCGGCACGCAGTCGCTGCACACCAACTCGATGGACGAGGTCCTGGCGCTGCCCTCGGACAAGGCGGTCAAGATCGCGCTGCGCACGCAGCAGATCCTGGCCTACGAGATGGGCCTCGCCAACACGGTCGACCCGCTCGCCGGTTCGTACTACGTCGAGAGCCTGACCAACCGCATCGAGCAGCAGGCCGAGGATCTGTTCAAGGAGATCGACGCGCAGGGCCGCACCATCGAGGCGATCGATAAGGGCTGCTTCCAGCGCGACATTCACCAGCCGAGCTACCGCTACCAGCTCGAGGTCGAGCGCAAGGAGCGGATCATCGTCGGCGTGAACGACTTCGTCGAGACGGACGAGCAGATCGAGATCCCGATCCTGCAGATCGACCCGCAGGTCGAGAAGGACCAGGTCGCCGCGTTGAAGCAGATGCGCGAATCGCGCGACAACGACCTCACGAAGCGCCGCCTCGCCGCGCTCACCGAGGCCGCCGGAAACGAGTCGACCAACCTGATGCCGCCGATCATCGCCGCGGCGGCGGCCTACGCGACCGAGGGCGAGATCCGCAATGCGATGCGCGTCCACTTCGGCGACTACCACGAGCCGGCCGAGTTCTAGGCCCATGCATCGGGCGGAAGATCGTCAGCGATGTGCTGGCGGAGACTTCCGCGAACCAGGCGCGCCGCCGGTTGCGCGCCGCCGGGGGCTGGGGCATGATCGGGCCCGGCGACTGAACGGTGTGCGGGCGCGCGCCCACGCGCCCACGCGCCTGCTCGCAGGCATTCGAAGGAGAGAACCGCGATGGCGGCCATGGACCAGAAGATCCGCGTGCTCGTCGGCAAGCCGGGCCTCGACGGCCACGATCGTGGCGCCAAGGTCGTCGCCGCGGCGTTTCGCGACGCCGGCTTCGAGGTGATCTACACCGGCCTTCACCAGACGCCCGAGCAGGTCGTCGAAGCGGCGATCCAGGAGGACGTCGACGTCGTCGCGCTGTCGATCCTCTCGGGCGCACACATGACGCTGTTCCCGGCGATCCAGGACCTGCTCGTCGCGAAGGGCGCGACGCACATGCTCCTCACGGGCGGCGGCATCATGACCGCGCAGGACATCGACGTGCTGTCGAAGCGGGGGATCGGCAAGTTGTTCGGTCCCGGCAGCCCCACGGCCGACGCGATCGCCTACATCAAGGAGTGGTGCGCCGCGAACCCGCGAGCATGAACGCCCCGCGTCCGTTCGTGGTCGCCCTGTCGGGCTCGCCGCGCGCGGGCTCGAACGTGGACACGCTGGTCGACGCGGCGCTGCGGGGTGCGCAGGAAGCCGGCGCCGAGACCCTGCACCTGGCCGCGCGCGACCTCTCGCTGCGCATGTGTCAGGCGTGCGGCCCGGATCCGGTCGAGGACGGCGGAAACTGCATCTTCCACGACGACATGGATCGCGTCTACGACGCGCTCGAGCGCGCGACCGGCGTTCTGGTCGCCACGCCCGTGTTCTTCAGCGGAGTCTCGGCGCAGCTGAAGGCGGTGATTGATCGCTGCAACTGCGTGACGCCGGTCGTGGTTGGGCCGGACGGTGCGGCCGTGTTTCGGCGGCGGTGGGCGAGAACCCGTCGGGGTGCCGCAATCATCGTGCTGGGTCCCACCGACACCCCAGAACCCGCGCGCCTCACGGCGCGCGGCTTCTGTTCATGGACCGGCGGGCGACTGCTCGAGACGATGGTCTGGCGGCATGCCGACCTCGAACCGGGCGCCGTGGCGCGCGACGATGCGGCGCTGACCGAGGCCTGGGCGCTTGGCGCCCGCCTTGCCGGCCCGCCGCTCGATCCCGGTGCAGCGCCCGCAGGCGGCGCGACCGGAACGATCCGCGGCACGCACACCTCCGGAGGAACTTCATGAGCAAGGTCGTTGCGAACGCAACCGAGGCGCTGGCGCGCGCCGGGCTCACCGACGGGGCCATCGTGCTCGCCGGCGGCTTCGGCCTGTGCGGCATCCCCGAGAACCTGATTGCCGCGATCGAGGCGAGCGGCGTGAAAAACCTGACCGTCGTGAGCAACAACGCCGGCGTCGACGACTTCGGCCTGGGTCGCCTGCTGCGCACGCGGCAGATCCGGAAGATGGTCTCGTCGTACGTCGGCGAGAACGCGACGTTCGAGCGGCAGTACCTCGACGGCGAACTCGAGGTCGAGTTCGTGCCGCAGGGCACGCTGGCCGAGCGCATTCGCGCGGGCGGGGCCGGCCTGGGCGGCTTCTACACGCCCACCGGCTACGGCACGATCGTGGCCGAGGGCAAGGAGACGCGCGAGATCGACGGGCGCATGTACGTGCTGGAGAAGCCGATCCAGGGCGCGCTCGCGATCGTCAAGGCGTGGCGCGCCGATGCGACCGGGAACCTCGTCTACCGAATGAGCGCGCGGAACTTCAACCCGATGATGGCCACCGCCGCGGCCCACGTCATCGCGGAGGTGGAGGAGGTCGTGCCGGTCGGAAGCATCGATCCCGATCACGTGCACACGCCCGGCGTGTACGTCGACTCCGTGTTCGTCGCGCAGGGGATCGAGAAGCGGATCGAGCAGCGCACGGTGAGGGAGCGCGCCGATGGCGCGACTCGCTCGCAGGACGGAGGCGCCGCGTGAGCCGCGACCTGATCGTCCGCCGCGCCGCGATGGAACTGCGCGACGGGTTCTCGGTGAACCTGGGGATCGGCATGCCCACGCTCGTGGCGAACGCCGTGCCCGCGGGCATGAACGTCACCTTTCAGAGCGAGAACGGAATCCTCGGCCTGGGCCCGTTTCCGTACGCCGGCGACGAGGATGCCGACCTGATCAACGCGGGCAAGCAGACGGTGACCGTGCTGCCCGGGGCGTCTTTCTTCTCCAGCGCCGATTCGTTCGCCATGATCCGCGGCGGGCACATCGATTTGTCGATCCTGGGCGCGATGGAAGTCGACCAGGAGGGCAACCTGGCGAACTGGATGGTGCCCGGGAAGATGGTCAAGGGCATGGGCGGAGCGATGGACCTGGTCGCGGGCGCCCGGCGTGTCGTCGTCACGATGCAGCACGTGGCCAAGGACGGCACGTCGAAGCTCCTGCAGAAGTGCGCCCTGCCGCTGACCGGCGTAAAGGTCGTCCACCGTGTCATCACCGAACTGGCCGTGATCGACGTCACGCCCGACGGGTTCGTGCTCGTCGAGCGCGCGCCCGGGGTTTCGGTCGCGCAGGTCGTCGCCGCCACCGCGGCCCCGCTGGCCGCGCAGGGCGACGTGCCGGAGATGATCCTCGCGTGACTGCCGCGACCCGCGACCGCATGCTGTTCGCGTTGGCGATCCTCGTCGGGGCGGTGGCCTGGTTCGGCGTCGTTCTGCTCGGTGGACGCCGCGAAGCCTGGGATGCCCCCGAGTTCACCGCGCTCGGGCTGCCGCTGGCGTACGGCGCGTGCCTCGTGCTCGGGTTCTTCGGCTCGCGGCAGGCGTGGCGCTGGCCGACGCTGGTGTTCGGCGCGCTGGCCGCGAGCGCGGTCCTTGGGGGGGGCGGCGACCTCACGCTGTGGCCGCTCACGCTGCTCTTGCTCGGACTCATGGCCGCGATCGGGCTGATTCCCACCTACGTGGGCGTGGGGCTGCGCCGTGTGTTCGCCGCCCGAAACGCGCGACGGGCCGCGGCGGACGTGCGGCTCAAGGCGTTTGCCGCCGGCGGGGGGGCGCCTGCGGCTCGAACATCGGAAACCCCTCCC
>JBKJNH010000344.1:0-7139 GCA_046596055.1 Candidatus Eiseniibacteriota bacterium | reverse complement strand
TGGAGGGTGCGCCGGCACTCAAGAACGAGCACCTCGCGGTGTTCGATTGCGCCAATCGCTGCGGCAAGACGGGCACCCGCTACATCGCGTACGAGGCGCACATCCGCATGCTGGGCGCGACGCAGCCGTTCATCTCGGGCGCGATCTCGAAGACCATCAACATGCCGCACGAGGCCACGATCGGCGACGTGCAGGACTGCTATCGCGAGTCGTGGCGCCTGGGCGTCAAGGCCGTGGCTTTGTACCGCGACGGCTCCAAGCTGTCGCAGCCGCTGTCCTCGCTGGCGGGGGACGACGAGGAGGGAGTGGGCGACGAGCCCGCGGTCGGCTCGCTCGAGGCGGTGCAGCTCGCGGCGCGGCACGGCGACCCGATGGTGATGGCCGAGAAGATCACCGAGCGGATCGTCCATCACTGGCAGGCCAAGCGGCACCGGCTGCCGGATCGCCGCTCGGGCTACACGCAGAAGGCGACGGTCGGCGGGCACAAGATCTTCCTCCGCACCGGCGAATACGAGGATGGCTCGCTGGGAGAGATCTTCCTCGACATGCACCGCGAGGGCGCCGCGTTCCGCAGCATCATGAACTGCTTCGCGATCGCGATCTCGCTGGGGCTGCAACACGGCGTGCCGCTCGACGAGTACGTGGACGCGTTCGTGTTCACGCGCTTCGAGCCCAACGGCATGGTCTCGGGCAACGATCGCCTGCGCATGGCGACGTCGGTCATCGACTACATCTTCCGGGAGTTGGCGATCACGTACCTCGATCGCAACGACCTGGCGCAGGTGAGCGACGAGGACCTGCGCGCCGATACGACCGGCCAGGCCTCGCGGCACCCGGTCAACGAGCACGCGCGCCGGCCGCTGGCGCGCAAGCCGGCCGAGGTGATGGCCCCCGATCCCGCAGGTATGCGCGCCCGCGCCGAGCAAGTCGAGGATCCGGACGAGCGGCCCACGACGCTGCCGGCGTCCGCCGAGGTGCCGATGGCGTTGCGCGAACCGCGCGAGACCGAACTGGTCGCCGCGGTCGTGCCGACGGAGACGCTGCCCGTGGGTGGAACGAGCGAGAACGTCGGCGCACGACGCGACGGCGGCAACGGCCATGGAAACGGCCACGGCAACCCGGCGACGAAGGGCGTAGAGGTCCCCGCCTTCGGCTCGCTGCAGGGCTTCACCGACGGTGGCGGCATCACGATCACCCAGGTCGAGAAGGCCGTACATGGGTCGACCATCGCCGAGTCGCGACACGAGACGATCCGCGACCTGCGGGACAAGGCGATTGCCGCGCGCCAGATGGGCTTCACCGGCGATCCGTGCCCGTCGTGTCAGCAGATGCAGCTGGTTCGCAACGGCACCTGTCTCAAGTGCATGAGCTGCGGGGCGACGACCGGCTGCTCCTGATCGAGAGCCCGGGAGTTGCGGTGTCGCCGCCGCGGTCGCAGGGACGCGCCCCGCAAGGGGTGCGATAGGGAAATCGCAAGGAAGCCCGGGAGAAGGATCTCCCGGGCTTTCGTTCTTTGGTGGAGGTCGGTGGGGTTGCCGTTAGACCACGGTGGCAGATGCGATCTCCGATGAAGACTTCAGCCGCGCAAGCGCGGCTGGACAGCCCGCCACGAACAGGTACTCCCGGTTCCTCAGGTGGGAGACCCGGCCCACCTTCTCGCCCATCGGGTTGTGGATCCCGATCTGCGCGCCGACGTAGCGCTTGAAGTCGTGCTCGAACACCCGCACCTCGCCGCCGCGCGCGGCCAGCATGGCCACCACCTCGTCGCGGGTGACGAACCCCTCGTCGCTGAACGACACCACGAGGACACGCGCGTCGATCGCGGCGATCACCTCGCGCAGCGCCTGGGCATGCAGCCGGCGCGAGTTGAAGCGGCTGGTGCGCTCGCGCGTGTCGATCCGCTTGCGCGCCACGCCATACGCCTCGGGCGTGTCGCCGCGGGCGACCGTCTCCCACACGTGGTAGTTGCCCAGGTAGGAGTGCTGGTTGTACGGCGGATCGAGGTAGGCGACGTCAGCGGCGAGCGTGCGGGCGGCGACGAGTGCGTCGAGCCGGTGGGCCGCGCCCTTGCCGTGGCGGGCCCGGGGCAGCACGTCGGGGGCGCGCAGGGTGAGCGGGTTTGCGGCGCGTGGGGCCCAGCGCTTGAGGTAGGCCATCTGCACGCCGGTCGTCGAATCGACGCGGTCGGCCGCCTCGAGCAGCGCGGTCAGCGCCAGCGCCTCGAGCTCGGGCGCGAGCGTCCGGGCGGCGATCGCGGCGCGGATGGCGTCGATGCGCGCGCCGTTCTCGGGCGTGAAGAAGCGGGACTCCTCGCAGAACGTGCGGGTTACATAGCCCGCCGAAGGCGGAGTGTTTGCGAGTTCGTCGAGCAACGCCGCGATCTCTGCTGCATGATCTTCGGCATCCGCCTGCACGTACGCCGTGGCCAGCACGTGGGCATACGTCGCGTCGTCGTTGGCGAGGACGCGACACCCCACGCGCTTGAGCGCGTGTCCCACGCGTGAGGTCCCGGCAAACAGGTCGAGCACGGTGCGCACCGGCTGTGCGGCGTCGAGGGCGCTGATGATCTCGACGATGCGCGGCACGAGCAGGCGCTTCGATCCCAGGTACTTGATCACGGGCGGGGAGCGGGCACCGCCCGGCGGGCGGCTACTGGGTCCACACCGTGAGCGAACGCTCGGCGCGCTGGAGCATCTCGCGCCTGAGGGCCGCACGCTCGTCGGCGGACTTCGCACCGACCAGCTCCACCCGCAGCGGGGCGAGGTGCCCCGTCTGGTCGAGATCGACGACCATGCGCTGCGATCCGGTCTGGCCCTCGCGCGGGTTCATGACCAGCACCTCGTAATTGCCGAACGGGACCTTGAACTCCGCCACGCCGTCGGCGTCGGTCTTCTCTTCGCGCACGAACACGAGAGCAGGGCGCGGCCCCTGCTCGAAGCGGCGCCCGACGACGAGGATCTCCGCCCGCGGCACCGGGGTGCCGTCGGCGAGCACCGGGAGGACGCGAAGCGGCGAGCCCTCCATGGTCGCGATGGGATCGGGCTTGAAGTCGACGCGCGTCTTCGTTCCGGCGATCAATCGAGTCGCGCGGCCCAGCGATCGACCGTCGCGCAGGTGCATCCACACCATGGACGAGTCCTCGGACGCCTCGCAGACCACGAAGTCCCCGATGCCGTTGACCAGACCGCCGGCGGCGCCCAGCTCGCCCGTCGCGGGAGCGACGGTGATCGGCGCATCGGCCAGATTGTAGCCATCGGACCACACGGCCTTGCCCTCGACGCAGGCTTGCCTGGCCAGGGCGAACGGAGGAATCGCGACCTTCTCCTTCTTCGCCATCGAAAGCGCGGGGGTGGCGTGGGGCACGGCCCAGGTCTGGTGCAGCCCGTCGCGCGGGATCGACACGCGCCAGAGGCCGGGCTCGACGGCGGGGAACTCGTAGTAGCCCGCGGAGTCCGTGCGCGCGGTGAGCACCGTGACCACGTACTGAGTCTCGGTCGAGACGAGGGAGACGGAGGCGTTCGCGATGGGGACCTTCGTCCCGCGCTCGTAGACGAGTCCGGCGACCGTGCCGGGCTGGCCGGAGCGGGGGCGCTCGACCCGTGGCGGCGGGGCCGGCGCGCGGCCGCGGGTGCTCCGGTTGCGGATCGCGCCCGTCGTCGGCGGCGGGGTGGCGCTGGGGCGCGTGGGGCTCCAGTCGGGGCCGAGGGGGGCGACCTCGGCGGCCGTCTGCGCCGACTGGCTGGTGATCAGCGAGGTCTCGATCAGTCCGGCGTGGGCGATCGGGGCGGCCGGCGGCAGGGTAAGGGTCAAAAAAACGAGGAAAAGGGCAAAACGGGGGCGCATCCACGGGCGCGACATGGCGTCTCCTCGGGGCGGACGGCGGACATCGCTGGCGGAGGTCGTCCATGAGTCTAGCGCACTCGGGCCCCTCGGCCCACCATGGCGTCCGTACCCGACCCCCGGTGTGTCACAGTGGGACTCATGGTGACCATCGCAACTCCTCCGCGCGGGCGTCGCCCTCCCCCGCGATGGCTTCTCGTTGCGCTGGGCGTCGTGGTGTTCGCCGCGGTGGTCCAGTTCGTGGTCGTACCGCGCCTGGCCGGCCCACCGGGATTGCCGTCGCTCGACGAGAGCAGGCGTCGCGTCGCCGGCATCCAACTCGCGCGCTACGCCGCCCGCGAGGTGCATGGGACCTTCCTTCCCCCGGCCGCCCTCACGCTCGCCGTCCACGAGCAGTTCCTGCAGCGTTCGATCTCGGCGTCCCTGCCGTTCGAGCAGGAGTTCGACGACGGGCGGATCCTCACTCGCCTCGACTCGGTGTCGGTCGACGTGGCCGACGGTGGGACGATCATCACGCTGCGCGGGCGTGGGCGGCTCAGCGCCAACGCGGGGGTCTATGCGGACCTGGTCGTCCAGGGGACGCTCGATATCGAGGACATCGACTTCGAGCACGGCCGGGTGATCCCCCATCTCGAGTTCACCGACGTGCGGGTGGTCGGCACCGAGGCTTCGGCCATCGGCGCGATGCTCAATCCCGTCGCCTCGTACTTCACGCACCGCTCGGCGGCGGACTGGAACCGCTTCCAGCCCGTCCTGCCCTTGCCGCTCCACTTTGCGAAGTGGGTCTCGGTGCCCGCCGTCGTCGGCGACGTATCGCTTCCCGCGGTCGGGTTTCCCGTGGGCCTGCGCTTCCAGGCGGTCACGGCGCTCGAGCGTCGCCTGGTCCTCAGTATCGAGTTGCTGCCCGACTCCTCGAGGGGCGCCATCGCCGGCCCGCCGATCGGCCCCTGGGACTCGCCGATCGACACTCCCCGGCCAAGGTTCCGCGACCGCGTCGTCGGCCTCGTCACGCGCAGCGAGACGCGGGGGCTGCCGCGTCCGCCTTCGGCCGAGCAGATCTCGGCGCTGCGCGAGCGGGTCTTCGCTCTCTCCGCGGGGGACTCGCTGTGGAACACGCTGCTCGCCGCCGAGCACGACCTGATGGTGCTCGTGCCCGAACCGCTGCTGCTGACGCTGGTGCGCCGCGCGACGCGGGAGTACGGCACGGGCGTCGATATCGCCCTCGAGCCCGACCTCGACGAGGAGATCGAGGAGACGATTCGGGTCAAGGTGCTCGGCCAGTCGATCGAGGCCGGGGAGATCAAGGCCGCCATCCATGTCGATCGCATCCGCGGCCGCCTCGTCGCGAGCGGGCAGCCGTCGGTCGATCTGCGGCCGCCCGACGGCCTCGCGGTGACGATGCCGCTGACGCTCTCCGGGGGGCGGGGGACCGCGCGGATCGACGCGGTGTGGGACCCGAAGGCGGCCGCCTGGATGGTGTGCAAGGGGTTCGAGGCGAGCGCGCGCGTCGACGGCACGATCGGACAGCTCGCGCACGAAGTGCTGGGCACGCTGCGTTTCCGCGTCGAGGAGGGAAAGATCGTGGGGCGCTCGATGCTGCGCCGCGACCGCGTCCGGCTCCCGCTCGATCTCACGCCGGAATCGTGGGCGCGCCTCCGCGCGATCTTCGAGAAGCAGGATCGCCTGCTGCGCTGCAGCGTCATCGACCCCGACCGGATGGTCGAGCTGTTGCGCGGCCTCGGGCGGCGCGGCGTCCGCGTGCGCCTGCCCGCCGAGCTGCCCGGGTTCGAGCTGCCGCTCGAGTTCGCGCCCTCGAGGATCGACAGCACCTACAGCATCGGCGTCGACGTGCGTGGCGTCGAGGTGACCATGACCCGAAACGCGCTCGTCGCGTCGCTCGACGGGGTGGTCGAGCTGCAGACGGTGGTCGGGGCGCGCGACACGACCGCCGCGGAGGTCGTCCGCCGGCCCCTACCGCCGCGGCGCTAGCTAGCCCAGGCGGGCGACCGTCCCTGCGAGCAGCGCCTCGAGACGTCCGGCGGCCGCGCCGGCCACCTCCTCGACCTCGTGGTGGGTGAGCGTGGTCGGCGACAGTCCGGTGCCGTAGTTCGTGATGCAGGACACCGCGGCGGTGGCCAGGCCCAGCGCCGCGGCGAGGTCCACCTCGTGCGCGCTCGACATGCACGCCGCGTCCGCGCCCATGCGGCGGGCCATCGCGATCTCGGCGGAGGTCTCGTAGGCGGGCCCCGTGCCGGCCAGCAGGATGCCCTCGCGCAGGCGGATCAGCTTTTCGCGCGCGGCCGCGCGGACGACGTCGAGCAACTCGGGCGGGTAGGGGCGGCGGCGTCCGAGCGCGCCGCGGGTGACGCCGGCCACCCCCGCCAGTTCCTCGCGGGTGAACAGGCCTTTGCGGCCGATGCCGTTGATGTGGTCGCGCACCAGCATCAGGTCCCCGGGCGCGAACTGCTTGTTGAACGTGCCCACCGCGTTCGTCACCAGCAGCGTCTCGACGCCGAGTGCCATCATCACGCGGTGGGCGAACGTGACGGTGCCCAGCCCGTAGCCTTCGTAGACGTGGGTCCGGCCGCGCAGCACGGCGACGGGCACGCCGCCCCAGCGCCCGACGACGAGTTTTCCAGCGTGGCCCTGCACCGTCGAGTGCGGCCAGTGTGGCAGCGCCTTCGTATCGAACGCAGCGCCGCCGTCACCCACCTCGATGCGATCGGCGACGCCGCCCAGCCCGGAGCCGAGCACGATCCCGATCCGCGGGCCGAGCGCGGTCGCGGCGCGGATGGCGGCAACGCATTCGGCGACGCGGGAGGCGGGCGTTTCGGGCATGGGGGGTGAGCTCACTTCGCCTCCGCTTCGTAGGGCACGCCGACCGCCGCCGGCGGATGCGCGCGGCCGATCGCACCGGCGAGGACGACCATCGTCACGAGGTAGGGCAGCATCTGCAGGAACTCGTTGGGCAGGGCACCGCCCTGGAGGCGGATCTGCAGCGTCTCGCAGAAGCCGAACAGCAGGCACGCGGCGACCGCGCCGAGCGGGTTCCACTTGCCGACGATCATCGCCGCCAGCGCGATGTAGCCGCGACCGCCCGACATGCCATCGGTGAACGAGCGCTGGTCGGCGGCGAGCCACGCGCCGCCGAGCCCGGCGAACACGCCGGACAGCAGCACGCCGGCGTAGCGCAACTTCGCGACCGAGAGGCCCAGCGTCGCGGCAGCCTCGGGGTGTTCTCCGGTGGCGCGCAGGCGCAGCCCGAACGGCGTGCGGAACAGCACGAGCCACGCCGCGAC
>JBKJNH010000261.1:0-4261 GCA_046596055.1 Candidatus Eiseniibacteriota bacterium | reverse complement strand
CTGGTGGCGATCGATGGCGCCGCCGCCATCGACGTCGACTCGAGCGCGACGCTCAGCGTGCAGGGCCCGCTGTCCCTGGGTGCCGCGGCCGTGGCCACGGTCACGAACGAGGCGACGCTCGCGCTCACGGACTCGCTCGAGTTGCACGGGCGCGTGCGGCTCGACGGGGGGACGCTCGTCGCGAGCCGCGTGCGTTTCGCGGCGGAAGGTCGCCTGGAAGCGCGAGGTGTCCTTGCCGTGCCGATCGCGGGCGACTCCGCGGGAGCGACGATCGCGGCGCTCGCCGACCTCAACCTGGGCGTGGCGGCCGATCCGGCCGGCTATGCGTTTGCCGGCACCCTCGAGGTGGGCGCGCATCACGTGCGGCTGCTCGCCGCCGCGAACATCGCGCTCGGCGACTCGACGCGCCTCGACGGTGGCACGCTCGAAGTCCTCGACACGCTGTCGAACCCGGTGGCGGCCGTGCTTTCAGGTCGGGGCACTCTCGTCGCGGCGCACTTCGCGAACGACGGCGTGCTCGACGTCGGGGAAGGGGGCCTGGGCGAACTGTTCGTGGCCGGCGGGGGCGGCCTTGGCACGACGAGCGAGCTGCGCCTCGACGTGGCGGGGGCCCTCGCCGGAGAGTTCGATCGCGTCCTGGTCGCGGGCACGCTGACCTGCGGCGGTACGCTGCGGCTGCGCTTCGCGCCCGGGCTGAACCTGCCCGCGGGGGCGGAGCTCACGCTGCTGACGGCTGGAACGCGCACCGGGGCGTTCGAGTCGCTCGTCTTCGCGGGCGACACGACCGGGACCGCCGGACTCGCGCTGGACTACACCGACTCGACGGTGGTGCTCCTCGTCCCCAACCCGGTTTCTGTTCCGCAATGGAACGACACGCCGGCCGACTTCGCACTGACCCCGCTCGGAGGCAGATCTCCGGCGTTCCTCCTTGCCCTGCCCGAGGCCGGGCGTGTCCAGGTCGACCTCTTCACCGTGACCGGTCGGCGGGTTCGAACGCTCCTGCCCGCCGCGGACCTGGTCGGCGGTCAGTACCGCGTCGAAGTGGCGCGCGCGGGAAGCTGGAGCGGCGGCCTGGCACCTGGACTGTACTTTGCGCGGGCCACGTTTCGGGCGCGCGGGAACACCGCCGTTCGCAGCGCTGAACTCCTCGTTCGGTGAGGGATTTACGCCCCCGATTCGGTCGAACTTCATTCTTTCTTGACACCTGCACAGGGATGACTACTCTACTTGCCACGCCGGACGCTCCGATTTGATGAGCTCCCCCGCGGCGTCCTGCATTCATTTGCCTTTTGGACGACGCGATCCCGGCTGCACCAAAACTCATGTCCTACTCGGCTGTGCCCACCGAAGGGGGATTTCTGATGACCCGAAACGGATGGATCTTTGTCGGTTCGACGGCTGCACTGGCGGGGGCGTTCGCGCTTTCGCTCGCGCAGACCCCGACCGTTTCCGCTCCCGCGACGGCAGTCGCGACGCCCGACGTCGTGTCGGCGCCCGCCATTGCGGTCGCCCCGGCGCCCGCGGCGCCGCTCGCCGTCGCACCGCCTGCAGTCACCCCGGCCGCCCCGGCTGCCCCGGCCGCGACGCCGGTCTCCGGCATCGTCCCCGGCACCGCCGGCATGGTGATCGCGATCGACCCCGAGACCGGACTGGTGGGCGCGCCCTCCAGCGAGCAGCTCGCGGAGATGAAGCTCGACGAGAACGAGTTGGTCTCCCGCGAGGGCGGCATCCTCGTCCGTCACCCGAATGGAATGGTCAGCCTCGACCTGCAGGGCCGGAACCAGGACTACGCGGTGATCAAGCGCACGGCCGACGGCAAGATCGTCACCGGCTGCGTGCAGCACCCGGGCGACATGGATCACACGCACCTCACCCCGACCGAACTCGAGGAGAAGTAACCATGCGCCCCGAGCTCGTTCGCTTCCGCAACCTCTCGGCCGTCCTGGCCTGCGCGGGCATCCTCGCCGCTTCGAGCGCCCAGGCCGCCACGATCACCATCGTCAACAACGACGGCGTCGGTGAAGGCTTCAACGACGCCACGCCGGCCGCGCCGGTCGGTGGCAACCCCGGCGTGACCATCGGCCAGCAGCGTCTGGCGGTGTTCCAGCACGCGGCGAACATCTGGGGCGCGCTCCTTCCGAGCACGGTCGAGATCCGCGTCAACGCCGTGTTCAATCCGCAGACCTGCACCGCGACCAGCGCCGTCCTTGGTAGCGCCGGCCCCACGCAAATCTGGTCCAACTTCCCGGGAGCTCCGTTCAACAACTTCTGGTACCACGTCGCGCTCGCCAACCGCCTGACGTTCGCGGACCTCAACCCGGCGCTGAACGACATCAATGCGACGTTCAACTCGAACCTCGGCCTGGCGGGCTGCGGGTTCACCTGGTACTACGGGCTCGATGGCAACGAAGGAACCGCGACCGAGCTGTTGCCGGTCGTGCTCCACGAACTCGGACACGGGCTCGGCTTCAGCACGACGACGAGTGGCACGACCGGAAACTTCAACACGGGCTTGCCGAGCATCTTCGACAAGTTCCTGTACGACAACATCACCGGCGGTCACTGGGACACCATGACGGCCGCGCAGCGTGTCGCCTCGGCGATCAGCTGCGGCAAGCTGGCGTGGGACGGTCCGAGCGCGATGGCCGGCGCCAGCGTCACGATGGGACCGAAGACGCTGCTGCGCGTCCACGCCCCGGCGCCCGTCGTCGGGGACTACGACATCGGCGCGGCTTCGTTCGGCCCGTCGATCTCGGCCGGCACGGTCACGGGTGACGTCGTTCGCTACGAGGATGCCGTTGCCCCGATCAACGACGGTTGCGAGGCTCCGCCGGTCAACGCGGCGGCGCTCGCGGGCAAGATCGCGCTCATCGACCGTGGTTTGTGCGGCTTCGTCATCAAGGTGAAGAACGCGCAGGACGCCGGCGCCATCGGCGTCATCATCGCCGACAACACGGCGGGCTGCCCGCCGGCCGGACTCGGCGGGGCCGACCCGACGATCACGATCCCGGCGGTCCGCATCACGCTGCCCGACGGCAACCTGCTCAAGGCCAACCTGGTCGGCCTCAACGTCTCGCTGACGACGGATCCGGGCTCGCTCGCCGGACTCGATGCCGGCGGTCGCGTGCGCATGAACGCGCCGAATCCGTTCCAGGGTGGCTCTTCGGTCTCGCACTGGGACCCGGTCCTCGAGCCGAACGTTCTCATGGAGCCGGCGATCAACAACAGCCTGTCGTCGACCGTCGACATCACGCTCAATCACTTCGCGGACATCGGCTGGCTCGACGCCGCGACGTCAATCGCGATCGCGCCGGGCTACATCAACGTCGGCAGCGAGGGCGTGCGCATCGAGTGGTTTGCGGCGGGCGCGTCGGATCTGTCGTGGTCGGCCGAGCGGACCACGGGTGACGACCAGTGGACGACGATCGCGTCGCCCACGCTGATGGGCCGCAGCGTGCTCATCCTTCAGGATGCGAACGTCCTGCCCGGCACCGATTACGGCTACCGCGTGATCGGCCGTGGCAACGGCGAGACGTCGACCTCGGAAATCGTGTGGGTCTCGACGCCGGATGCCGCAATGCAGCTGGCGCTCGAGGGCGCCCAGCCGAATCCGGCCGTCGGTCGCAACATGAACGTCGCCTTCACCCTGCCGGGTGTCGCGCGCGCACGTCTCGAACTGGTGAACGTCGCCGGTCGCGTGCTGCGTTCGCTCGACCTGTCGGGCTACGGTCCGGGTCGGCACGCGGTCAACCTGGGCGGCGATCGTTCGCTGCCGGCGGGAACGTACTTCCTGCGCCTGTCGCAGGACGGCAAGTCGGTCGCGAAGCCGGTCGTCGTCATCGACTGACCCCGCTGATTCGCAAGGCAGCAATCGGACCGGCCCGGGGAGCAATCCCCGGGCCGGCTTCGTTCTCGCACGATCGCCTGTCGGGGCGATAGACTCCGCGCCATGCGTGAAACCCGATGGCACACCGGCAGACTGCTCACGCTCTTTCTGGCATTTCCACTCCTCCTCGCCGACCACTCCGCCGCGTCGGACACACGCGCCTTCGGCGCGTATTCGCCCGCCGAATCCGCCGCCGTCGCCCGCAGTGCATGGGGCGAAGCGCGGACCGCCCGCAGCGCGAAGCGCTACGACGAGGCGGTCCGTCACGCGCGGCGCGCACATGCCGCGTGGCCCGGGCAGTGGGTCGATGCCTACGGGCTGGCCTCGGTCGGCGCGCTCGCCGGCGACGGCGCCGCCTGCGCTCGCGGGCTCGTC
>JBKJNH010000192.1:0-13731 GCA_046596055.1 Candidatus Eiseniibacteriota bacterium | reverse complement strand
CCGCCCGAGTAGCCCCCGAGCGGCCGGCGCGCCGCATCGGTCAGGTTGACCAGCGCGAGCACCTCGGGAATGCGGCTCTTGCGCGTCGCGCCGCCGAGCCCGCGTACCGCGCCGAGGTAGTCGAGGAATTCGATCGCGTTGAGGTGAGGGTAGACCCCGAAGTCCTGCGGCAGGTAGCCGAGCGTGGCGCGCAGCGCACCGGGGTGGGCGTGGACGTCCTCGCCGTCGAGCGTCACCTTGCCCTCGGTGGGCCGGGTGATGGTGGCGAGGATCTTCATCAGGGTGGACTTGCCGGCCCCGTTCGGGCCAAGCAGGCCGAGGACACCGGGGGCGAGCTCGAGCGAGAATCCACGCAGCGCCCAGAGCCCGCCCTGATACTGTTTGCCGACATTCTCCAGTCGAAGGCGCATGGGCTCCCTACGCAAGAGTGGGTGATCGGGTTCCCTGCGAGGGACTACGTCGTCGCGTTCCCACCACCCTTCGGCCACACCAGCCACGAGGACAGGAGAAGCGCGAACCCGATGAAGATCGGCAGGATGCCAACGGCCCACACGGCCTCATCCTGACCGTGCGAGCGATCATAGCCGGTGATGAAGTAGAGGAAGATCGCCAGGCCGACACCGCCGAACATCGTGATGAGGCCGCCGATGAGCAAGCCCTGGGCGCGATGCCGCTGCGCCGCCGATGGGTTGAAGCCGGCCATCATCTCGACGTTGCTCTGCCCCGGAAGCTGCACGGTCGGCAGCAAGGCCGGATCCATGCCACGCTGGATCGCGGCGATGCGCTCACGCTGGGTGTTCTCGATCAGCCGCGCCTCGGTCATCTGTTTGACGATGCCCGCCGTGATGCCGCCGACGATGGCGACGATCGGGATGGAGAAGATCATGATCGGCAGGATCGTGTCGGTATCGAAGAGGGCACCGATGAGATACAGCATGGCGTGGACTCCTGAGTTTGGGGGCGCCGGCCGGTCCACCGTCGGTCGGTGGGACGCGGGTTCCTGGCCCCGGGACGTCCGCATGGACGGGGGCGGGGTGGCGCGAGGTTTCAGGAAAGAAATCCGAAACCCGGCGCGCTCCCGGACCCGTCCCACCCGGTGATGGACGACCGCCCCACCGATCCGGACCTCGAGCTCATCGAACGGGCCCGCGGGGGTGAGGAGGCCGCCTTCGGCGAACTCGTCGCCCGGCACCAGGGGCGCATCCTGGGGCTCGCCTGGCGGGTAGCCGGGTCGAGGGCCGAGGCCGAGGAGATCGCGCAGGACGCATTCGTACGGGCCTGGCAGGCGCTTCCCGGGTTCCGCGGCGAGTCGCGGTTCTCGACCTGGTTGCACCGGATCACGACCCGGGTCGCGCTCGATCGGCGCGAGGTCGTCCGGCGGCGGGAGCGCCGCGAGGTCGGGGTCGAGGAGGAGTTCCTGGCCGGTCTTGCCGCCGCACCCGATCCGGGGGTCGACGGAGACCGGATCACTGCCCGGGCGCGGATGGCGCTGCTGGCCGGGTTGAGCGAGGCCCAGCGAACGGCGGTGACCCTGCACTACCTCGAGGATCAGTCCGTGATCGAGGTGGCGCAGGCGATGAACGTGCCGGAGAATACGGTCAAGACACACCTGTCCCGGGCCCGCGCTGCGATGCGCGACGCGTTCCTCCGGGCGGAGGCGAAGCAAAAGGGGGTCGCGGTCCGATGAACGGGTTCGACTGCACGCAGTTCCAGCGCTGGCTCGACGACGGAGCTCTCGGCGCAGGCGACGACTCGGCGACGAGCCCGAGCGCCCGGGCGCATGCCGACGGCTGCATGGCGTGCTCCTCGCTGCTCGCCGCCGATCATTCGGTGGAGCGGCTGTTCGCCGCGTCGACCACCGCATCGCCTGCGCCGGTCTCCGCGGACTTCGTCGCCAGCGTGATGGCGCGAGTCGCGCGCACGCCGCAGCTGCGTCCTGTCCTTTCCGCGGCGGAGCCGGCGATGGCCGGGGTGTCGGCCGATACGCTGCCGTGGTGGGTCCGCGCGATCGCCCGTCCCGAGGGCGCGGTCGCCTGCGCGATCGCCGGCCTTGCGCTCCTGTTCTCGCCCCAGATGTTCGGCCTCGCGCGGGTCGCACCGCAGTGGAGCAGCGCCACGCTCACCACGCTCACGCTGCTCGTCTCGCCGTGGCTCGCGCCCATCCTCGAGCGCCTCGCGGCGAGGCCGCTGGTCGGGTTCGGTGTCGCGCTGGCACTTCTGCCGCTGGTCGCGGTCGCCACCTGGGCCCTGTATCGCCTCGGAGTCCAACTCGCGCGGGTGCGCCTCGTGCCCGCCGCCGTGCGGGGCGGCCGAGCTTGAGCGAAACGACGCGCCCGTCGAACCGGCTCCTGGGGGAGAAGAGCCCGTATCTCCTCCAG
This sequence comes from Candidatus Eiseniibacteriota bacterium, assembly GCA_046596055.1. Classification (GTDB taxonomy): domain Bacteria; phylum Eisenbacteria; class RBG-16-71-46; order RBG-16-71-46; family DASYSL01; genus JANPEF01. Next base: position 11,353 of record JBKJNH010000192.1, on the reverse strand, counting down.
CACGCGCACAACCCGGTCGACTGGCGACCGTGGGGCCCCGACGCGTTCGCCGACGCCAAGCGCCGCAATATTCCGATCTTCCTGTCGATCGGCTACTCGACCTGCCACTGGTGCCACGTCATGGAGCGCGAGTCGTTCGAGAACGAACGTGTCGCCGCGCTGCTCAACGCGCACTTCGTGCCGGTGAAGGTCGACCGCGAGGAACGCCCCGACATCGATCGCATCTACATGACCGCGATGCAGATGATGGGCCTGGGCGGCGGGTGGCCGCTCAACGTATTTCTCACGCCCGACCTGGCCCCGTTCTACGGCGGCACGTACTTCCCGCCCGACGCGGCTGTCGGCGGTCGTCCGGGAATGATGCAGGTGCTTCCGCACGTGGCGAAGGCGTGGCGCGATCAACGGGGCGACCTCGAGGAGAACGGCAGCCGCGTCTTCGCCGCTCTCGAGGCGCTCGCGCGCGGGGAGGACGAGGCGGCGACCGCTCCAGTGCGCGACCTGTTCGACGCGGCGCTCGCGGGCCTCGAGAAGATCTTCGATCGCACGCACGGGGGCTTCGGCGGGCATCCCAAGTTCCCAACGCCGGTCAACCTCGCGTTCCTGCAGCGCGTCGCGACGCCCGAGGCGCGCGCGATGGCCTTCGCGCAGCTCGATGCCATGCGGGCCGGTGGCATTCACGACCACCTGGGCGGCGGGTTCCATCGCTACGCGGTGGACGAACGCTGGCTCGTTCCGCATTTCGAGAAGATGCTCTACGACCAGGCGCAGATCGCGATCGCCTTCCTCGAAGGAGTTCGCGTTGGCGGCCGGGCGGAGGATGCCACCGCCGCGCGGGGCATCTTCGGCTACGTGGCGCGCGACCTGACGGGCGCGCACGGCGCGTTCCTCTCGGCCGAGGACGCCGACAGCGAGGGCGAAGAGGGTCGCTTCTACGTATGGACCCCGGCGCAGCTCGAGGCCGCGCTGCCGGCGGACGATGCGCGCCTGTTCGCCGCGCGGTACGGGGTCACCGCGGAAGGCAACTTCGAGGAGACAGGGGCGACCGTGCTGCACGAGGCGCAGACGGTCGAGGCGGCGGCGGCACAAGTGGGGCTGTCGCCCGAGGATGCCGCCGCGCGACTGGAGTCGGCGCGGGCGCACCTGTTCCGGTTGCGCGAGTCCCGCCCGCGCCCGCACCGCGACGACAAGGTGATCACCGCGTGGAACGGGCTCATGATCCGCGCCTTTGCCGTCGGGGCGACCACGCTCGACGATCCGGCGCTGGCACTTCGCGCTGAGCGTGCCGCGGAGTTCGTGTGGAAATCGCTGTGTGGCGCGGGTCGCGGCGACGTCAAGCGACGCTGGCGCGAAGGCGAAGCCGCCGGCGCCGGGCAACTGGATGATCATGCTTTTCTCGCCTGGGGTTTCCTCGGCCTGTTCGAGGCGACGGCCGACCCGACCTGGCTCGAGCGCGCGCTGCATCTCGCCGAGCGCATGATCGATCGTTTTGCCGACGGCGAGGGCGGCGGCTTCTTCGAGTCGCCGGCCGGCGACAAGTCGGTGCGCGTCCGCATGAAGGACGCCTACGACGGCGCCGAGATGGCCGGCAACTCGATCGCAGCGCTGGTGCTGCTCGAGCTCGCCGAGCTGACCGATCGTGCCGACTTGCGCACTCGCGCGCAGGCGTTGCTCGACACGTTCTCGGGGCGGATCGCGGGCCAGCCGCTGGCCATGCCGATGTTGCTGGTCGCCCTGCAACGCGCCGAGGCCGGCGCGCGCCACGTCGTCCTCGCCGCACCGGGTGCGGGGGCCGGTGGCGCGGCGCCCGCCGATCCAGAAGTCGCCGCGATGACGCGCGCGTTCCACTCCGCCTTCCGTCCGCACGACGTCCTGCTGCGCATCGACGAGCGTCCCTCGCGCGGCCGACTCGCCGCGCTCGTTCCGTGGATCGGCCCGCTCGTCGCGCGCGACGGCGCGGCCACCGCGTACGTCTGCGTGGACCGCGCCTGTCGTGCGCCGGTGACGACCGTGGACGAGTTCGTGGCGGCTCTCGCCGACTAACCGATGTTGAACCTCTTGTCGATCCCCTCATTCCTTATGACTCCTTAACTACCTGCGAAATAAGCATTTATGCTGGCATGCCTCTCCGTACTATCCAAAATAATCGCTTGTCCAGAGTATCCGGACAGCCGATAATATTGGACATGAGAACCAATCGCCTTGAGGACCTGAAAATCGAGGCCGCGCCGTACCTGGCCGTGGTCCGACAGCTCCCTCACGTGGAGCAAGTCCAGGTCCGCCAACTGCAGGAACCCCATGGCGAAACTGCTGACTTCATCGTTTGCCTGCAATTCGGGGGGCGAGTCTTTCCCCTAGCGGTAGAACTCAAGCGACTGCCGAGACTGAACCGGATGACGGTGGAGGCGCTCCTGCATCGCGGGACGACTCCAGGGGCCCGATTGCCGACACTATTCGCACCCCACGTGACTCCTCAAATGGGCGCGGCACTAGCTGCAGCAGGCTGGAATTTCGTCGACAAGGCAGGAAACGTCCGCCTCGAACTCGAGCCAGGCCTGCTCTTCCACGTCATGGGAAGACGCCCGCCGCAGGTACCCGCCCGGGGGCGCGGATTCGGTGCGCCGGGATACCGGGCACTCTTCGCAATCCTGGTGCAGCCAGAACTCGCAAGGCTTCCCGTGCGAGAGGCGGCAATTCAGGCCGGAATCGGCAAGACTACGTTTGCGTACACACTCGAACGAATGATCGAGGAAGGCGATCTCCGGAGAACTGGGCATGGATTACAAGTGGCGGACCACCCGGCGCTGATCGACCGATGGGTCACGGGGTATCACGACATCCTGCGGCCACGCCTGCTTCAGGGGATCTACCAGACCCAGTGGCACGTCGAGGAATTGGAAGCCCGACTCACGAAGGCGCTCGGTGAACACGAGGCACGGGGAGCTCGTTGGGCATGGGGTGGTGGTGCGGCCGCGTTCAGGATTACACGCCACTACCGAGGAGAGTTCACGGTGGTCCACGTTGATCCGCCGAATCACGAACTGGCGCGCGAACTCCAGGCATTACCTGCGGCGAGGGGAAATCTGGCGGTACTCGGCATCCCCGGGCCACTTGCGTTCGTGGGCGCAAAGCCTGGCACGGTCCATCCGCTTCTCGCCTACGCAGAACTCGCAAATGCTGATGATGACCGCGCTCGGGAAGCAGCGCTCGATCTGCGCCGGCAATTTCTGGCTGCGAAGGAATGAGTGAATTCACGGCAGCCGAGATCCATGCTCTGCGCGATCTTGCCGAGTCGCGTCCCGGAATGCGGATTCTCGTCATCGGCGCTCGCGCCCTTGCACACTGGATTCCGATGCCTTGGCGCAAGACATTCGATATCGATGTCTCGATCCCGATCAGCGCGGATGAATGGAATGAGCTGCACCCGACGCTTCCGGGTTGGACCGCGGTCGCGGCGCGCGAAGCCGCGTGGAGAGTCGGGGACGGCGTGGAGATCGACGTCCTGCCCGTGTCAACGAGAGATCTTGCCGCCGGTCGGATGATCTGGCCCCGTACTGGATTCGAGATGAACGTACAGAATCTCCGTCATGCATTTGAACACGCGATCGACGTCGAGCTCGAATCTGGGCTCACGATCGGGATCGCGCCCATTGCCGTCCTTGTTGCCCTCAAGGCGACCGCCTACATGGACCGGCCGCTGGAGCGGGAGAAGGATCTCGCGGACATTGCCCACATTCTCGAGTGGTATCCGCCGGAGGATGATCCTCGTCGCTATGAATTCGAGGTGATCGATCTCGGGTTCACCATGGAAACCGTAGGTTGCTTCATCCTCGGGAAAGAGATCGCCGCCATCATCGATCCGCCCGATCGCGTTCCGGTGGTACAGGTCATCGAGCGAGTCCAGGAGGAGTCGGACGGTGGTCGTGCCCGTTCGCTCATGCTGCGCAAAGGCCCGCAGATCTGGAAGGGAGATCCGCGGGCCCTGCTTGATCGGCTTGCTGCGCTTGCCGAGGGCATTCAAATCGCGCCCCACTGAGTTCATGAAGGCATTTGCCTACCGATGATACGTCGACTTCACCTTGCCCCAGCTCGTCGGCGCCGACGGGGTCACGCCGCAGGGATCGTCCGGCCCGGTGCCGCAGTTCGTGCCCACGCCCGCGGGTGTCCCGCCCAGCAACTGGCACTCGGCCGGCGTGAGGAGCGCACACTGGCCGTCGGGCAGGCAGCAGGCCTGGTCGACATTGTTGTTCACCACTTCGACGCTGACGTTGTCGACGTAGTAGTACGAGTAGCCCGGCCACACGCTCGGTCCCGGCGTGGCGTTCGTGCTGGCGTCGTCGATGAAGCTCCCGATGACGATGTGGCTCTCGCCGCCCGCGGCGACGAACGACCCCGAGATCTGTGTCCACCCCGTCGAGTTGTTGAGCGGCACGTTGACCGGGCTCTCGACCTGCGGCGTGAGCGCGAGCGGCGCGTAATTGCCGATCGGCCCCACCTGCCCGACCGAGAAGTGGGCGCCGATCCGGTCGATCGCGTACAGCGAGGTGTCGCCGAGCGAGACCCAGAACGACACCGTGTAGGTGTTGCCATTGACCAGCGGCGAGGTCAACTGCGCCTGCAGGTACTCGCGGTAGTCGGGCGCCGCGCTGTAGGGGATGATTCCCGCGTACCCCACGCCGTTCTGCGCCGTCTGCACGCCCGACGTGTTCGTCGGCACGTTGACCGAAGGGAAGCCCGTCGGCGAGCAGGCGTTCAGCAGGTCGGAGGTGCCCGTGTTGGGCATCGTCCAGCTCACGCACTCGAAGAACTGGCTGAAGCCGGTCGGGCAGTTGACGTACTGCTCGAAGCTGGGGTTGGGCACGAGGTTCACCGCCTGCGCCGCGGGTGGGAACGAGAGTCCGCAGGCAAGCAGTGTGGCGGCGAGGAGTCGTCGGGAAGTGGGTCGCATGGGGGATCCTTCCAGGGATGTCGGTCCGTGCCCTCGCGAGAGATTCGCGATGCGCCCACGGACGGAGGGCAATGAGTCTACCCGATGCCCCGCGTGGGGGCCAGCGTCCTCGAACACCGACGGAACCAGCGCAAGGACCCTGCCACGGCCGACGCGGCGGGAATGGCCGGAAATCGGCACGACGCGGGGGGGAGGCTTCATTGCAGATTGCACGACGGAAGGGCAGTTCGAGAGGGCTCGCGGCGTGACGCTCGTCCGGTCCGGTGCTAGTCTCGCCGCGCCGGATCCCGCTGTTCACCACCGCAGGCACCCTCGTCGGAGGACTCGCCCATGCCCGCCACCCGCCACGTCTCGGTGAGAGACGGGGACGTCCTCGTCCTCGTCGGCACGATGAAGGGGGCGTTCCTCTTCCGCTCCAACAGCGCGCGCAAGACGTGGGACGTCGCCGGTCCGTACTTCCCCGGCCACGCCGTCTACGCCATGGCCTACGACGGTCGCGCCGGTCGCCGCCGCCTGTGGGCGAGCGCGACCAGCATGCACTGGGGCGGCGAGCTGCGCTCGAGCGACGACTTCGGGAGGACGTGGACCACGCCGGCGCAGGCCAACGTGAAATTTCCATTGGATGCCGGACTGTCGCTCGCGAACATCTGGCAGATCCGGGTCGGTCCGAACGAGCAGCCGAACGTTCTGTGGTGCGGCGTCGAGCCCGCCTCGCTGTTCGAGTCGCGCGACGCCGGAGAGACGTGGGAGCTGGTGCGCGGGCTGCATGACCATCCGCATCGGCCACGCTGGGAACCGGGCGGGGGCGGCATGTGCCTGCACACCATCCTCCCCGATCCCGTCGATCCGCGTCGCATGGTGGTCGCCATCTCGACCGGCGGCGTCTATCGCACCGAAGACGGCGGGCGCACGTGGAGCGCGAGCAATCGCGGAGTGCGAGCCGAGTTCCTGCCCGACAAGCATCCCGAGTTCGGGCAGTGTGTGCACAAGGTGGTGCAGCACCCGAAGCGGCCTCACACGCTGTTCCTGCAGAATCACTGGGGCCTCTACCGCAGCGACGACGGCGGCGACTCGTGGCAGGACATCGCGCGCGACGTGCCCTCCGACTTTGGGTTCGCGATGGTGATCCACCCGCATGATCCGGACGTGGTGTACATCGTTCCACTCGAGTCCGATGGCTTCCGCGCGACGCCCGAGGGCAAGCTCCGGGTGTACCGCACGCGCGACGGCGGAGGTTCGTGGGAGGCGCTGACGAAGGGCCTGCCGCAGAAGCAGGCCTACGAAACCGTGTTGCGCGACGGGATGGCGGCCGATGCGCTCGACCCCGCGGGCGTGTACTTCGGCACGCGCAGTGGCAAGCTGTTCGCCTCGCCGAACGGCGGCGCATCCTGGGGCCTCGTGGCGGACGGACTGCCCCCGATCGTGTGCGTCAAGGCTGCGGTGATCGGCGACCCGAAGAAGGCGCGGGTGGCGAAGCCGGCCGGGCGAAAGAAGGTCGCGAAGAAGGTCGCGAAGAAGGTGGTAAAGAAGGCTTCGAAGAAGGCCGTACCGCGGCGCCGTCGCTGAGCCGATGGCCGTCCGCTTTGTGCTCCCTGCCTACCTTCGCCCGTTCGCCGGGGGCCGCGGCGAGGTCGAACTCACGACCCGACCGGCCACGGTCCGGGCCGCGCTCGCCGCATTGCGAGCCGAGCATCCGGGCGTGGTCGACCGCGTGCTGACCGAACAGGGTGAGGTTCGCCGGCACGTCAACGTGTTCATTGGTGAAACAAGTATCCGCTGGAGCGGCGGGCTCGACACGGGATTGGACGAGAGCTCCGAGATTTCCATCGTCCCGGCCGTCAGCGGCGGTTCCGGGCTCAATCCCGATTTGATCGGGGATCGGCCCCAGATGGGTTGACCCCGGACCCGCGTTCCGACATCCTGCGCGCGTTGTCCCCCCGTATTGAGTCCGCCCTGACCGGATTGGAAACCGTGCCATCCCCCCACCCCCCGTGCACCGGGGCGTCCGGAATTCCGGCCGCGATCTCCTCCCTCATCCTGTTGCTCGCCGCGGTGTCTCCGGCGCAGGCGGCCGATCCTGACTTTCCCCGTCTCGGTCTCTACGGACACGTCGCGGGGACGGGTGCGCCCATCGTGAAGCCGGACGAGTCGCTCGACGCCACGCTGCTCGACGCGATCGCACGGCGGCACACGGTCGTGCTCGACGCGACGCCGTTTACGGAGTATCGGCCCGACGCGCTCGCCGCGCTGCGCGCGCGCCGTCCCGACATCAAGCTCCTCGGGTACGTGCAGGCGCAGTACATCTGGCCGGCGAGCCAGGCCGACTCGAACGTCAACCTCCCGACGCGCATTCGCATCATGGTGCGGAACCTGAACGGCTTCCTGTACGACCGCCAGGGGGAGGAGTTCCGCAACGCGAACATTAACCTGGCGAAGCGCAACGCGCAGGGCCGCTTCGTCGTGGCCGAGGCGATCGCCGACTTCTTCGTCGACCAGGTCTGCGGGCCCGGCGACTGGGACGGCCTGTTTCTCGATCGCTTCTGCAACTCGATCCTGTGGGACCAGGAGCCGGCGGACAGCATCGACTTCGTGCGCGCGGGCTACCCGAACGCCGCCTCGTTCGACGCGGCGTGGACGGCCGGGACCGACACCCTGGCGAACCGCATGCGTCGTCGCGCGGGCTCGGTTCCCATCCTGATCGGGAACTGCGCGCAGGGAACGAAGTACGCCTCCTTCAACGGATGGATGCGCGAGAACTTTCCGTTCCAGGGCGGCGGGAGCTGGGACTCGAACGTGCTGGCCGCGAACGGTGGCTATCTCAGCGACCAGGCGAAGTTCCGGGCGCCCTACGCCGGCTGGATGACCGCCTGGCCCGCGCCCGGCGTGCCGTCGGACCATCGCGAGAACCTGCGACGCGCGCGGCACACGCTCGCCTCCGCCGCACTCGGCGAAGGCTACGGCACGATCAATCCGCCGGACCTCGATCCCACCACGGGCTACATGAGCTGGTGGTTCGACGAGTATGCCGTCGACCTCATCAGCGGTGCCGCGAGCACATCGCTCGATGACACGGGCTGGCTGGGGCAAGCCCTGGGGCCGTACTCGCGCATGGTGTGGGCCCAGCCCGGCGTCGAGGACGCGTGCGACCAGAACCCGAGCTTCGAGTCGTCCGTGACCACGGGGTGGACGTTTTTGCAGACGAACGGGGCGACGGTGACGCGCGATCTCTCCACCTACAAGGACGGCATCGCGTCGGCGAAGATCGCGCTGCCGAACACGACCGGCGGCCCTGCCGCCGTGCGCTATCGCTCGGTCGGTGACGTCTTCTGGGTGACCGACACGTACGCGGCGACGTTCTGGGCGAAGGCGTCGACGGCGCGGACGATCGAGGTGGCCGCCGTCAACGTCAGCAACGGCCAGACCATGGCCGCCGCCGTCGAGTCGCTGAAGACCACGTGGACCCGGCACCAGGTGCGGCTCGACGGCACGTTCGGCTACGCCAGGCTCGAGCTGCGCGTCGGCGGCGTGACCGGCAGCGTGTGGTTCGACGACGTGCACCTGCAGCGCGGCGCGCCCTTCGTCTACCGACGCGACTTCGAGAACGGCGTGGTCCTCGTCAACGTCGGCGCCGAACAGCTCGAGGTCGCGCTCGAGAGGAAGCTCCGACGCATCGCCGGGATCCGCGACCCGCTGGTCAACGATGGCAGCTTCGACTCGGACGCCACGATCGCACCCGGCGATGCGGCGTTTCTGCTGGTGGCGCGCGACGAACTCGTCGCGGCCGATCCCGACCCGTCCGTTCACGCCGGCGAGCGACTGCGTTGGGCGTCGATCGCACCGAATCCGTCGCGTCGCGACGAGTCGGCGGTACGGCTCGCTCTCGCCGTCGCGGCGGGGGCCGACGGACTCGAGGTGACGCTCCATGACGTGGCGGGACGCCTGGTCCGGCGCTTCGACGTGGACGGTCGAGCGTCTGGCATGCACACTCTCGCCTGGGATGGGCGCGATGCGGCCGGCCGGATCGTGCCGACCGGCGTCTACTTCGCCCGCGCGCGAACCGGCGACGTCGTCGCCGTGCGCAAGTTCATCCGCACCGACTGACTTCCGGAGGTCCCGTGCCCCGCATCCTGCCGATCGTGCAGCTCGGCGATCCCGTGCTGCGCGCCCGTGCGCTAGATCTCGAGCCCGCCGCCCTGAAGGAGAAGAAGATCCGGGAACTCATCGACGCAATGCGCGAGACCATGCGCGACGCCCCGGGCGTCGGCCTGGCCGCCCCGCAGATCGGGCTGGCGCTGCGCCTCGCGGTGATCGAGGACCGCCCCGAGAGCGTCGAGGGACTCGACCCGGAGACGCGCGCCGAGCGGGAGCGCGACGCGGTGCCGTTCCACGTGATCGTCAACCCGGTGCTGACCGTCGAGGACCCGACCCCCGCGCACTTCTTCGAGGGCTGCCTGAGCCTCACGGGCTTCGTCGGCGTCGTCGGGCGTGCGCTCGCCGTGCGGGTCGACTGTCTCGACGAGACCGGCGCGCCCCGCGTGATCCGTGCCCGCGGCTGGCACGCCCGCATCCTCCAGCACGAGATCGATCACCTGGACGGAGTCGTCTACGTCGACCGCATGGAGACCCGCACGTTCATGGACGGCGAGGCCTACGCCGAGCACTGGGGAGGTGCCGATGTCAGCGAGGTCCGGCGGGTCCTCGAGGCGGAGCGACGGCCTTAGGCGGTCCGCTCAGCCGCGACGCACCCGCGGCAGGATGCGCGCCAGCCACGCGTTCATGCCCGCTCCCGCGAAGTCCGCGCCGAGACGCGTCGCCAGCGCCAGCGTCAGCAGTGCGATCACCGCGACGGCAAGGAGGAGATTGAGCCGGCCCATCCCCTTCGGGCGTCGGGGCGCGGTAGGCGGCATTGGCGGTTCCCGTCACCAGCAGGACCACGAAGCTCCACCAGCCCACGCTGCCGAAACGCAGTCCCATTGCGGCGTGCAACCGGACGGCGTGCTCCCCCGTGGAGCCGCGTCCTGCGGATCGCCAGGAATGGCAAGGGAACGGGGCGGACGCACCCTTCGCGGGGGGAACACCGCGCGTCCTGACGACGCTGCGTGCCGCTGAAGGCCGCTCCCCCCCCCGGTCTGTACTTCGGGCCCGCCAGGGGCTGATTTGCACCATGAATCCGTAGAAATAATGAGTGAACGGCCTCCGAGGACCGGCCGATAACAAGGGGAGCGGGGGGCCGGCCGGATGCCGCCGGGTCACTGCGGAGCACCGCGAGGTTGCCGCCCATCGCCATCTCGACGATGCTCGATTCTTGGATCGCCCGTCGGCTCCCAGGAGAATCTCCCGTGCCTCGTTCCGTGCTTCCCATCGTCGCGGCTTCCATCCTCGTCCTCGCCGATCCCGCGTTCGCCGCCCCGACGCCTCGGGACGAGGTGGCGTCGCGCCATGCGCTCGAGCGCGAAGCGCACATGGACCGCAACGTCGATCTTCTGCTCTCCCTGTTCGCCGATGATTTCGTGATGGTCGACGGTGGCGAGGTGAAGCGGCCGACGATCGAGGAGCAGCGCGGGCGCTTCACGGCGTATTTCGGTGCGGTGCGCTTCCACAAGTGGGACGATCTGGTGGCCCCGGTGATCCACGTCTCGGCCGACGGCACCCTGGCGAGCGTCATCGTCCGCAAGGAGGTCGTGCTCGTCCTGGCCGACGCTCCCGCCGAGGCGAAACCCGAGCGCGCCGTGTTCGCCTGGATCGAGACGTGGGCGAAACGAAAGGGCCGCTGGCAACTCGTCGCCATGGCCTCCACCAGCGCCGCCGCAACGGGGCCCTGACCGTGTGGCTCGCGCTGGGGCTCGCCTTGCTCGTGACTGGACTGTCGGCCGCACCGGCGTCGACCGAGGAGTCTGCCGTGACGTTGCCCGCCACCATCCCGCTGCCGAGCGTCGTCGTCGTGAAGTCGAGGCGTGAGCTGCAACTCCTGTCCCAGGGTGAGGTGGTTCGCACGTACCGGATCGGTCTCGGTATCGATCCGGTGAGCCCCAAGGTGCGGCAGGGGGACTTCGCGACGCCCGAGGGCATCTACTACGTCTGCGTGAAGAATCCGCAGAGTCGCTTCACCTTGGCGCTGGGGCTCAGCTACCCGGGTCCGGCCGATGCCGAGCGCGGACTGGCCGAGGGCCTGATCAGTGCCCGGGAACGCGCGAGCATCCTTGCGGCGTTCGAGGCGCGCGCCACGCCGCCGTGGAACACACGGCTCGGCGGCGAAATCATGATCCACGGCCGTGGTTCGCAGGCCGACTGGACGGCGGGATGCGTCGCGCTCGACGACGCGGACATCCGCGAGCTTTACCGGTTGATCCCCATCGGCACGCCGGTCGAAATCCGCCCCTGACCTGCCGGCTTCGGCCGCTTCGGGCT
>JBKJNH010000117.1:0-8907 GCA_046596055.1 Candidatus Eiseniibacteriota bacterium | reverse complement strand
CGCCAGCTCGGGCGGCGTCTGCTCGAGCGACTCGCGCAGCGCGTTGACGATGTTGCCGACCGGCTCCTGCAGCGCCTCGCGCACCTCGACCGAGGAGATGCGCAGCGTGCGCGGGATGCCGCGCACCAGGTCGCGGCCCTTCACTTCCATGTCGAGTTCCTCGGGCAGCGGGAACGCCGAGCCGATCTCGATCTTGATGCGCTCGGCGGTCTGCTCGCCGATCAGCATGTTGTAGGCCTTCTTCGCGTAGCTGGCGATCGCCTCGTCCATCTCGTCGCCGGCGACGCGGATCGACGTCTTGTTGACGATGCCGTTGAGCGCGATGACCGCGATCTCGGTCGTACCGCCGCCGATGTCGACGACCATGTTGCCGGTCGGGCTCGACACGGGCAGCCCCACCCCGATCGCCGCCGCGATGGGCTCGTACACGAGCAGCACCTCGCGGGCACCAGCGCGCTCGGCCGAGTCGATGACGGCGCGGCGCTCCACCTCGGTGATGCCCGACGGGACGGAGATGATGATGCGCGGGCGGACCAGGAACTTGTGCTTCTGGACCTTGTGGATGAACTCGCGGAGAAGGTCCTCGGTGACCTCGAAGTCGGCGATCACGCCGTCCTTCAGCGGGCGGATGGCGGTGATTTCCTCAGGCGTGCGCCCGAGCATCATCTTCGCCTCCCTGCCCACGGCCAGCACCTTGTCGGTCGTGCGGTCCACCGCGACCACCGAGGGCTCGTCGAGCACGATCCCGCGACCCTTGACGAACACGAGCGTGTTCGCGGTCCCGAGATCGATGGCGACGTCCGTGGAGAGGAATCCCATCAGGTTGTGCAGAAACGTCATCGGCCTCATGCCATCTCCGTCCTGGGCGCGGTTCCGTGCGCTTACGCTTCTTCTGGACAACCCTGGTCTGTCGGATCGGGTGCTTGCGGAAGGAAGGACCGGCCGCCACCGGCCCCGGGGACATGCCCCGTTCACCCTGCCGCGCAATCTAGCACGCGACCCCGGTAGCCGCAACCGCGCGCGGGGCAGCATTTTCGGCTGGCGGCCGGCGCGCGCTTCGCGGTACCGTCGCGTCGTGCCCCGCTCTCCCGTGAGCGCCCTCTCTCGCGCCGGCGGCCCCTTCGCCCTGTGCCTCGTGCTCGCCTTTGCGGCAGCCTGGGGCGTCGCGGCCTCCGGGGCCCAGACGGCCGACTCCTTCGCCTATCCGGACTCGGCAGCCCTGGCCGAATCCTTGCGCATCGCCGACTCCGTCGCAGTCGCCGACTCCATCGCGTTCGAGGAGGAGGCTGCGGCCGATGCCGGGACGTTCGGGAACGCGCGCTCGATCCTCGACCGGCAGCGCAACGCCGGCTTCCTCAACTACAACACGACGTACGCCGTGAATCGCGGCAACCGGACCTGGACGCAGAGCGCGGACGTCTACGCCGCTCCCGGCCTCTTCCAGGTCGCGAACCAGACCTCGATCACGATCGGCAAGGAGGAGCGCGCCGGCCGCGAGAATCGCAACCGCTCCACCCGCACGGAGCTGGCCTACCGCGTCGCCCCCTGGCTTCGCCTCGGCGGCGCGCTGGGGCTGCAGCGCATCTCGGACGATGCGACGACCGCGAACTTCGTGCCGCTGCGGCAGGACAACGACGACATCTCGGCCCAGGCCCGCTTCAACCGTCGCTTCGGGGCCTACCCGGTGCGGGGACTCGTCTCCTATGGCTACCTCGACAACCAGCAGTTCGACCAGAACAGCCAGGGCTCGACCTTCGGCTTCTTCGCCGCCACGTCGCGCGCGTTCATCGGCGGGTCGAACCTGACCCTCGACGCCTCGCAGCAGCTCTCGAAGCTCACCTCGACGGTGGCCGACGACTCGTCCTACGTGCAGGACGACCGCAACAACATCAAGGACCTGCGCCTCTCGGGCAACGCGGTGATCAACCGCTGGCTCACGGCCGACGCGCGGGCCAGCGCCCAGCGCTCGCGGGTCGAACGTCCCGCCCGCGTGCAGGAGGATCCGAACGACTTCGAGTCGCCGCTGGTGGTCAAGCCCGAGGCCGTCGACGGCACCGTCAACAACGCCGACGCCGCGCTGCACTTCCGCCTGCCCCGCGGCGCCACGCTCAACGTCGCGGGAACTCTGGGCAAGAACGAGACGATCTACCAGACCGAGACGACGCGCACCACGATCGCCTCGACGCAGTCGTTCCGGGCCGACTACCGCATGCCGTTTCTCGGGATCGATCCCTCGATCACCTACGAGAACTCGATCTCCGACAACGACCTGACCCGCCGCGACCCGGGCTGGATCGAGTCGAACCTCACACGCCGGCTCGACTTCAACGCGGGGAAGATCCTGTCGCGCACGCTGACCCTGCGCTTCAACGGCGCGGCCACGCTGACGCGCCGCCGCTACGAGTCGTTCGCCTCCAACCTGCCCGGCACGACGCAGCCGTCGAACGCCGACAACCGTCGCGCGCGCGGCTCCCTCAACCTCAGCTATCGCCCATCGCCGACGTTCGACACCGGGGTGACCGCCGGAATCGAGGAGAACGACGTCGTCAACCTCGCTCGCGCTTCGTCGATCAACAACACCACGCTGCGCACGTACTCCGTGGCGTGGAACTGGTCGGCCCGACCCGGCTCGATCTGGTTCGTCACGCAGAACAACTCGGCGACCGCGGCGCAGACCTACTACACGTTCTCCACCGATCGCGACCAGCTGTCGTTCATCTATAACCTGGCGACGCTGATCTCGACCACGGTGAGCCGCAGCGTGCGGCTCGAGCTCAACAACACTCTTCGTCTGCAATCGCGCGGCTCGTGGCGCGCGCTCGAGACCGGCCGCAGCTTCGGCAAGTCGAGCGAGTTCAACACGCTCGACCTGGGCCTCCGGACGATTTACAACGCGACCGACTGGCTCGCGCTCGAGGCGGCGGAGCGGCTGTCGGTGAGCCCCACGCTCACCGTGTCCGAGGGCGAGGCGATCAAGACCAACGAGACGCGGCGCACCGAGTTCACCGCGATCGCCCGCCTCAACCTGCCCATGGGGACCTCCTCCGGCCTGACCGGCGACATCCGGCGCACCCTGGCGACCGATCGGCAGTTGACCTACGGCGGAACGCCGACCGACCGCGCCACCGACAACGATTACTGGCTGGTCAACATCGCGTTTCGAAAGACTTTCGGAGGATCGACTCCATGAGCCCCGCCCGCGCCGCCCTCCTGATTCTCCTCTCGTGTTCCCTGGTCGCCGCCGGCTGCGGCCTGTTCGATACCGCGCGGCCAGAACCTCCCAACAGCGACCCCGGCATCCCGCCAATCTTCTCGATTCCCGAGAGCACCCTCGCCACGCTGCAACGCGCCGTCGAGTCGCGCTCGGCCAGCAACTACGGCCTGTGCCTCACCGACTCGCTGGGCCTGCAGGAACCCGGCTTCTACGCCTCGTTCGATCCCGCGGACCTGGCCGCCTGGCTCCAGGCGGGGAACCCCGACCCCGGCCTCTGGACGCGCGAGCGCGAGCTCACGTTCTTCCCCCAGTTCCTTGCCTTCGATCCGAACAACTTCTACACCGTGACGTTCTCGCCGGACCCGGTCCGCCCTGACGTCGACCTCAATCCGACGACCCGGATCCTGAACCGCCGGTACCGGGTCTTCGCCGGTGGGAACCCAGTGGCCGCCGGTGCGGCCGGGTTGACCTTTGCCAGCGTGGGACTCGCCGGGGACTGGAAAATTCGCTTCTGGGAGGACCGCCGCGACACCAATGACGTGCGAACCTGGGGAACCGCGCGGCTGAATGGAAGGTAATACGTTCCGTGGCAGGCGCATCCCGCCCTCGCGGGGGGTCGGCCGGCCCGGCCCCGTGGACCGGGGAACATTGCAAAACGCCTGTAGAATCTAGGGTTACCGTCCGATGATTCGGCCAGGGAGCCCGCACCGCGATTGACAGTCCTTCGCGCCGCTGGCTATGCTTGACCCAGCCCGTTCACGCTGTGCCCTGCCCTCGCACAGTCCGCCGCATCCCTTTTACTTTGCGGGGCCTTGATCTCATGCGCAATTCCGGCCTGATGCGACTTTCCCTTCTCGCCCTCGGACTCGCGGTGCTACCGCTCGCCACCGGCTGCGGCAGCAATCCGTTCAATCCGCCCGTCGACGACGGTGGCGGCGGACTCCCGGCGGACACGCCGATGAACGACTCGCCCTCGAACACGATGATCCGCTTCGAGCGCACCTACGAGAACCAGGTCGTCGACCAGTACGAGCTCCTGTTCGCTTCGAACTTCCGGTTCACGTTCTCGAACCAGTCCGACCCGACGCTGGTCAATCAGTACGGCAACAGCTGGGGCAAGGACGACGAGGTCGAGTCGACCAGCCACTTGTTCGACGGCTTCACCAACGAACTGGGCACCTTCGTCCCCGGCGCGGCGGGCATCACGCTGTCGCTCCCCGGTGCGCAGATCATCGCCGATCCCTTCCGCCCCACGGATCCCGACTCGAGCGCGTACTACAAGTACGTGATCGTGCCCTCGATCTCGCTGCTGCTCGACGTCCCGGGCACGCAGGGCTACGAGATTGCCGCTCCGCACGACTTCTACCTCGTGCGCGGCGATGCGGCCGTCCTCGATGCCGGTCAGCAGGCCACCGCTGATCGCTGGTACATCTGGCGTTGGGACGACAAGTCCGCGGCTCTCGCTGCGATCGCTCCCCGGCTGCAGTCGCTCGCCGTCACCGATCGCCCCGCGGCCATCACGTGGGGCAATCTCAAGGGCAGCTACGCGAAGTAGCCCCTCGCAAGGCGCTATCGTAGACTTCGGGGCCCGGCGCACATCGCGTCCGGGCCCCGTTCATTTCCGCCCTCCGGAGATCGCTCTCTCGTGACGACCGCGCGCTGGCTTCCCGCCGCCTGCCTGCTGCTCCTCGCGCTGGCCTCTGCCGGCTGCGGCGACGACTCGGCGGGGTGCGGTTGTACCTATCCACCCCTCCCCGCGACCGTCGAGACGCCGCAGGCGGCAATGGCCCGCTTCGAGACGACGTACGAGAGTCAGAACCTCACCGGGTATTCGAAACTGTTCACCTCCGACTTCCGCTTTCACTTCTCGGCCGCGGCCGATCCCACTCTCGTGAGCCAGTACGGAAACACGTGGGATTCGGCCTTCGAGACGAACGCCGCGGGGCACCTGTTCGACGGGTTCACCAGCGAGCGCAGCGACTACAACCCGGGTGCGGATCTGATCGCGCTCACGCTTGCCGCAGTCCGCTACGAGTCGGATCCCGAGCACGCCGACTCCACCCGCCACTACGTCGTAGCGGATTCCGCTCAGATCGCGCTGGCGATCACTCTGGCGTCGGGCGCCGGAGAGTATGACGTGGCGGGCACGCACTCGTTCTGGCTCGTCCGCGGTGATGCGGCCCGTCTGGGCGCGGGCCAGGCACCGGACTCGACGCGGTGGTTCATTCGGCGGTGGGACGATCTCACCGCTCCACTGACCGTGCGAACAGGCAGACCCACGAAACCTGCGCGCGTTCTGCCCGCCCAGAACACGACCTGGGGCCGGGTCAAGGCGCAGTACCTGCAGTAGTCTTCTCCACGGCCTCACGGGCCGCGAGCCTCGTATGAAGGAGCCTGCGATGACGTCCCTCCGCTTTCACCACACGCTTGCCGTCGCTGCACTCCCATCGCCGAGCCTCAGCGCACGCGCGCCGGCTTGGATCCTGCCGGCCCAGGCCGCCACGGTCGGGGCCATCAAGGCGATGTACCGCTAGCCGATGACCCGCGTCAGACGTAGCACCTGCTGCGCTCTCGCGCTGTTCGCGCTCCTCCTCGCGGGCTGCAGCGACGATTTCGTCACGGCGCCGGAGCCAGGTGGTGGGCTGGGCGAACCAGTGAATAGCACTCCCGCGCACACGATGATCTACTTCGAGCGCGCATACGAGTACGAGTTCCTCTCGGCCTATCTCTCCGTGCTCACCGCCGATTTCCGTTTCGAGTTCTCGGCGGAGTCGGATCCGGAACTGGTCCTCGAGTACGGATCGAGCTGGCGCGTGCGTCGCGACTCGACCTCGAGCGCGCACCTCTTCGACGGCTTCGTCACCACGGCCGGCGACAGCGTTCCCGGCGCAGACTTGATGCTGACCCTCTCCGGCGTGTCGATCGACGCCGACCCCGACCATGCGGACTCGACTGCGCACTACCAGCGGGTCACGGTCGAGATGTTCGCCCTGCAGGTCGAGGTCCCGGGAACGAGCGGCTACGCCATCGCCGTGCCACAGGAGTTCCGCCTGGTGCGCGGAGACGCTGCGGCCGTGCGCCCCGGCCTGATCGCCGATGAGCGGCGCTGGTATATCCGCCGCTGGATCGACCGGAGCCCCGCCCCCGCCGCCCGCGCGCCGGGCGCGTGGGAGGCTGCGAGCGTTCAGACCTTCGGGATCACCACTCCGGGCCGCCTCAAGGCGGTGTATCGCTAGCCGTATCCGCCGGCCGTTTCCGCCGGTTGCCGCCCCACCCCACCCCCTGCTAAGCTGCCGCCGCCTCGGGGCCAACGACCGGCACGCCCGCGCCCCGACCGATTTTCCCGTTCCCTCCAACTCCGGGGAGACACAGATGCCTGCCGAAGGTGCGGATATCCAGAAGGAGCTGAACCCGCTCGAGAACGCGCGCGCGCAGTTCGACGAGGCCGCCAAACGCCTTGCGATCGACCCGGGCTTGATCGAGATCATCAAGCAACCGCGGCGCTCGACGATCGTGTCGCTCCCCATCCAGATGGACGACGGCTCGTTCCGCATCTTCACCGGGTATCGCGTGCAGCACTCGATCGTGCGCGGGCCGGCCAAGGGCGGCATCCGCTATCATCCGGACGTCACGCTCGACGAGGTGCAGGCCCTCGCGGCGTGGATGACTTGGAAGTGCGCGGTGGTCAACATTCCCTTCGGCGGCGGCAAGGGCGGCATCACCTGCGACCCGACGAAGATGTCGATGGGCGAGCTCGAGCGGCTCACCCGCCGCTACGCGGCCGATCTCTCCGACCTGTTCGGTCCCGACTCCGACGTCCCCGCCCCCGACGTGAACACGAACGAGCAGACCATGGCCTGGTTCATGGACACCTACTCCATGCACGCCAAGCGCACGGTCCCGGGCGTGATCACCGGCAAGCCGGTCCGCCTGGGCGGCTCGCGCGGCCGCCGCGAAGCCACCGGGCGCGGCATTCAGTTCTGCGTCCGCGAGGCCGTGAAGCACCTGAAGATGGACCTCTCGACCTGTCGCGTCGCCGTGCAGGGCTTCGGGAACGTGGGCTCGATCGGCGCCGAGTTGATCGCCCAGGACGGCGCCAGCATCGTGGCCGTCGCCGACGTCAGGGGCGCGATCCACAACCCGCAGGGCCTCGACATGCCGGCGCTGCTCGAGCACGTCAAGAAGACGGGCTCGGTCGTCGGCTTCCCGGGCTCGCAGCCGCTGATGTCCTCGATCATCGAGTACGACTGCGACATCCTGATCCCCGCCGCGCTCGAGAACCAGATCACCGTCGAGAACGCGAGCAAGGTGAAGGCAAAGATCATCGCCGAGGGCGCCAACGGCCCCACGATGCACGAGGCCGACGCGATCCTCGACGTCTACGGGAAGTTCGTCATCCCGGACATCCTCGCCAACTCGGGGGGCGTGACCGTGTCGTACTTCGAGTGGGTGCAGAACAACATGGGCTACTACTGGACCGAGAAGGAAGTCAACGAGCGCCTCGAGCAGTACATGGTCAAGGCGTTCCACGACGTCCTCGAGGTCGCGGTCGAGTCGAAGGTGTCGATGCGCGTCGCGGCATTCATGCTGGCGATCCGCCGCGTCATCGAAGTGGTCAAGCTGAGAGGGGTATACGCCTAAGGATCTCGCGAAGCGAGATCCGCAAGGCGGGCTTCTCGCACCGCCACGACGGCACCACAAACACCAACGCCCCCGAGGATCGCTCCCCGGGGGCGTCGTGTTTTCCCTGCGAGTTCTCTAGAAACTCAGCCCCACCGAGAACTCGTGCGTGTCATCGAAGTAGTCTTCCACCATCCGGTTCGCGTAGTCGAAGCGCAGCCGGCTGGCGTGCCCCAGGCCGAGGTTCACTCCGGCGCCCCACGAGAAACCGTTGTACACGTCCCCATCCGCGCTGCTCACCCGGCGACCGTAGCCGGCGCGCAACGCAAACTGGTTCTTGAACGTGTACTCGGCGCCGCCGCGGAACTCGTCGGGCGTGAAGTTGTTCGACATGTAGGTGCCCAGCACCTTGAGCTGGTTCTGCTCCTGGCGCATGAGGTCGTAGGAGACGCCCATCTGGAAGTACGACGGCATCTCGAACGCCGCGTTGGTCGACGCCAGCGTGCGCTGCGACGAACCGGGCTCGGCGTCGGGAATGGGCACGTTGACCTCGAAGTCGGACCCCGAGAACGACATGGCACTCCCGAAGTTCTTCATCACGAAGCCGAAGACCAGCCCGTTGTAGCCGGTGTCGTACTGGAAACCGAAGTCGAAGGCGACTCCCTTGGCCCGGGCGTTGGCCACCGTCTCGTTGACGAACTGTGCGTTCGCACCGAAGCGCACCTTGTCGGTGAACTGGCGGGCGTACGTCAGGCCGAGCACGCTGAAGGTCGGCGACAGGATGTCCCCCGTGCCGTCCGGCGCTTCCTCGGTGGTAACGATGACGTCGCCCACGTTGAGCACCTTGGCCGAGAACCCGATGCTGCCGAAGTTCCCCGCCTTGGTGACCAGCGCGAAGTAGTTCACGTCCATGTCGGCGATGTAGCCCAGGTGGCTGAAGTAGGCCGCCGTGCCCGTCAGGTTGCCGAGTCCGGCGGGATTCCAGTAGATGGCCTCCGCGCCGTACACGTCGGCCACCGTCGTCCCGCCGAGCGCCGTGCTGCGCGGCCCCACGGGAATCTTCAGTTCGCCGG
>JBKJNH010000061.1:0-7837 GCA_046596055.1 Candidatus Eiseniibacteriota bacterium | reverse complement strand
TACAGCACCAGCTCGACCGAGCAGGCGGTCTATTCGCCGTCGGTCACGCTGGGAACGACCTGGCAGCAACTGTCGCTCGAGATCGTGACGAGGCAGGCGCACTCGTCGCTCGACATCCAGATCCTGGACCGGCCGCGGACCGCGAGCGAGGTCTTCTTCGTCGACGACGTGACGATCGCGAGCGAAATGCTCGCCGACCAGGCGCCCCGGGTGACCGCCCCTGCGACGGTGACGGCGGTGGCGGGTGCGCTGCTCTCCGTGGACGTCACCGCGTCGGATCCCGACGGCCAGCCGATCACGACGCTGGCCGCCTCGAGCTTCGCGGCGACGAACCCGCAGGGGTTCACGCCGTCGGCCGACCGAACGAGTGGACGCTTCACGTGGGTGCCGGCTCCGGCCGAGATCGGCGGCACCTACGACGTGACGTTCACCGCGCAGAACGCGTTGAGCGGCACGGCGACGATGTCGATCAGCGTCGTGGCGCCCCCCCCGCCGGGCACGAACCTGTGCGCGAACGGGACGTTCGAGACCGGCACGCAGGGCTGGACCACGGTCGGCAATGCCGCGCTCGCGCGGGTCGCCGGCGGTCGCAGTGGCGCGTACGCCCTCGAGGTCCGCGGGGTGAAGAAGTCCCCGAAGGTCGGATGCGACGACGAGCCGAACTGGGTCCAGACGACGGCGGGCCCGGGCGCGGTCTACCGCTACACGGCCTGGGTGAAGTCGTTGGCGAACCAGGGCAGCGTGCGGATCCAGCTGAGCGAGTTCGTGGGTAGCCAGCTCCAGGGCGCCACCGTGTTCTCGAGTGCCGTGACCCTGTCGACGACCTGGCAGCCCGTGACGCTGGACTACGCCGTGCGCGCACCCGGATCGGCGCTCAGCCTGCAGGTGGTCGACACGCCCGTTTCGAACGGCGTCGCCGAGACCTTCCTCGTCGATGACGTGGTCATCGAGCTGCGGAGCGCGCCTGCCCTGCAAACGATCGCACCGTCCGTCGCGTCGGCGCCCGCCGGGCTCGAGTTGGCGCAGCCGGCGGTCTATCCGAACCCCGCGCCGGGGGGGGCGGCCACGCTCGCGTTCTCGCTGGCCGAGCCCGGCCCCGTGCGGGCCGAGATCTACGACGTGGCGGGCCGTCGCGTGCGCGTTCTGTGCGCCGGCACGGATCTGGCAGCCGGCACGCACCGCTTCGCGCTCGAGCACGACCGCGGCGCGAATCTCGACGCGGGGATCTACTTCTATCGCCTGCAGGCGGCGGGCGCGGTGCAGCGCGGCCGGTTCGTGATCCTGCCGTGAGATCGATCGTGAACCGGGCGGGAGCGCATCGCCCCGTCCGCCGGTGGCTCGGCGCGTTCGCCCTGCTCTTTGCCTGCGGCGCGACGCCGGCTGCGCTGGCGGGCACCGTGCTCTACGACAACACCGGCAATCCGGCCGACACGTACTACGCAGCCCAGGGCGGCGCCGAAGCGCTCGACGACCTGCACCTGGCATCGGCCGGGCGCATCGACTCGCTGGTGATCGAGTACTTCGATCCCGCGTCCGGCGGTGCCTTCACCGCGACGGCCGCCGTCTACGACAATCCGGGCGGCCTCGACCTGGGCAGTTCCCTGCTGGCCGGGCCGTTCGTGACCGGAGAGCTGCTGCGCGGCCGCGGCCGGGTGGCGATCGCGCTCCCCGGCGGCCTCGAGGTGGGCCCTGCACTGTGGGTCGGTGTGCGCTTCAGCAGCGGAACCGCGGGGATGATCCTCAACGACCTCCCCTCGGTCGGTGGCAGTCACGATGTCTACCTGGAGAACGGCGGATTGTACTGGTTCGGCGGAGCGCCGAAGGCGAACTTCGGCCTGCGGCTGGTGGGCACTTCTGGGACGGTGGCGGTCGAGACCGGGGCGCCGCCGCCGGGGGTGAGCCTGGCGCCGGCGCTGCCAAGCCCTTTCCGCCACGAGACCACGCTGCGCTTCACAATCGCTCGACCAGGGCCTGTGCGGCTCGACGTGTTCGACGTGTCGGGCAGCCGCGTGCGTGCGCTCCTGAACGAGTCGCGCGAGGCGGGGCCCCACACGACGCGTTGGTCGGGACGAGATGATTCGGGCGAGCATGCGCCGGCCGGAATCTACCTCGTGCGGCTCGAGTCCGGGGGCAGCGTGGCGGTGCGCAAGGTGCTCTTCACGCCGTAGCCGCAACACCGAGCGCGGGGGAGACACGGGTGCCCGCCGACCCCGCTCCCCGAAGGAGGAGGAAGTCGGCGGGCACCGGTCGTCTCAGGCGCTCCGGTGACGGAACTCGCCTACTCCGCAAACAACTCCGACTCGTGCAGCACGTGGGGCCTGACACCGCGATCCTTCTCGCGGGTGTATTCGCCGATGACCACGTCCTCGATGAGCTGGCGCATCTCCTTCTTGATGGGATGGGCCAGATCCTGGTGCTTGCCGTCCGGCCGCTTGCGGCTTGGCATGGCGACGAACATGCGGTTGTTGTTGCCCTCGATCACCTTGAGCCCGCGGATGACGAAGCAATCCTCGATGGTGATGCTGGCGAACGCCTTGAGCTTGGCATCGTCGCGCAGCGAAACACGGACCTCGGTAATGCGCAGCATGGACGAGTCACCTCTTGCCGATCTGCCGCGATCGGCACCCCGCCGCGACTGGGGTTCGCGGAAGGCTGAGAGTGTGCGCCGGGAGGGCCTTCGTCCTGGAGGGCCTGAGGGCGATCACCGGCACGGTCGTGAACCCGCCCAAACCGGGCGGACCACGTAGACCTTGTGCAACGTGCGACGTAGTCGATCGGCGACGGCCCGGGGGGAGGCGCCTGGGGGAACGAGGCCGAACACGGCCGAACCGCTCCCCGACATGCGCACGTGACTGGCTCCGGCGCGGCGGAGGTCCCGAAGGGCCTCGGGGACGGCGCCAACTCGCGAGCGCACCACCCCCTCCAAGTCATTGACGATCTTCGGTTTGACACGATCACCGAGGAACGATATGGCTCGAAGCTGAACGAGCGTACTCACGGTGCTCCAAGCTGTCAATCGGCTTTTCGGTATCTCGTAGTTTGAATAGACCATTGCCGTTGAAATTGAGACATCAGGGACGGCGATGATCAGAGTGTGCGCCATCGCGCCGCGCGGCATTGCCATTGGGCTCACGATCTCACCACGGCCGGTGGCCATGGCGAAGCCGGCACCGAGGAAAAACGGGACGTCACTGCCGAGTTCCGCCGCGAGCGCGTGCAGCCGCTTCGGTCCCAGCCGCCGCCCCCACAGCCGCAACAACCCGCGCAGCGTCGCCGCCGCGTCGCTCGAGCCCCCCCCGAGGCCGGCGCCGTGCGGAATCACCTTTGTGAGCGCGATGGTGGCGCCGCGCGTCTCGCCCAGTTCGCGCGCCAGCCGCCGCGCCGCGCGCATCACGAGGTTGCGCCCGTCGGTCGGCACACCCCGAGCCTCGGGACCGTCAACCCTGAGGACGAAGCCCCGCGCGCGCGGAGTGAACGCGAGGCGATCAGCCAGGCTGACGGCGAGCATCGCGGTGGCGACCTCGTGGTAGCCGTCCGCTCGTTTTGCGCCGACGGCAAGCCCGAGGTTCACCTTGGCGTGCGCGCACAGGCGCACCGGGCGTGCGCGTGCGGGTGCGGGTGCGAACATGCGCCGGCTAGAGCCGCACGTAGAGCACGAGGGCGACGACCAGCGACCACAGCACGACCGCGAGCAGGAGCGGCCGGTCGGAGACGAGCGCGTGCGAGGGATCCTCGCCCTCGTCGCCGACGCGCGTGAGCCACAGGTAGCGGAACACACCGTACGTGACGAAGGGCACCGTCCACAGGAGGCCCGTCGTGTGGAACTTCTCCACCGTCGCGGGCCAGATCGTGTAGATCGTGTAGGAGACCAGCGTGGTCGCCGCGCACACGGTGACCAGCGTGTCGAGGAACGCGGCGTTGTAGGCGAGAAGAACGCGGCGCCGCTCGGCTGCCTGCGACACGTCCTGATGCAACAACTCCTGACGTCGCTTGCCGCAGGCGAGGAACAGTGCGAGGAAGAACGTGCAGACCAGCAGCCAGGGCGAGATCGCGACGTCGGGCGCGATCGGGTAGAGGAGCTCGACACCGGCGATCGCGCGCAGCACGAAGCCCATGGCGATCGCCATCACGTCGACCAGCACGACGTTCTTGAGACCCAGGGAGTAAGCGATGTTGAGCGCCAGATAGCCCGCGGCGGTTGCCGCGAAACGCGGGCCCAGGTGGAGCGACAACGCCGCTGCGATCGCCAGCACGACGACCAGCCCCCCCCATGCAAGCCCGGGCGCGAGCGCACCCGAGGCGAGCGGACGGTGGCGCTTCTTGGGATGCAAACGATCCGCCTCGATGTCGCGCAGATCGTTGAACAGGTAGACCGCGCCGGACAACAGCGCAAACGCAACGAACCCCTCGACGGCGCGGGCGAGCGCCTGCGGGTCGGCGAGTCGCCCCGCGAAGACGAGGCCCGCGAAGAGGAGCCCGTTCTTCACCCACTGGTGCGGACGCAGTGAGCGGAGAAACGCGGCGACGGGAGTCACGCGAGGGGGGCCGCGTCGCTGCGGGCGAGTATCGCGCGCGTCGCCGCGGGCGGCGTGCCGGCCGAGCCATACAACGCGGCCTCGGCGAGCGCGCACAGCGCGTGGCCGATCGTGATGTGCATCTCCTGGATGTGCGGCGTGTCGTCGGATGGCGCGACGAACGCATGGTCACACCGCGCCGCGAAGTCGACGCCCCTGCTGCCCGTGAACGCGACCGTGGTCATGCCGTTGGTCCGCGCCCAGTCGACGGCGCGTCGCACGTTCGCCGAGTTGCCGCTGGTCGTCAGGGCGAACAGCACGTCCCCCGGACGGGCAAGACCCTCGAGCTGACGCGAAAAGACCTCCTCGTAAGAGAAGTCGTTGCCGATCGCCGTGAGCGCGCTGGTGTTCGTGGTCAGCGACACGGCCGGCAGGCCGGGCCGATGCAGGTAGAACTTCCCGGAGAGCTCGGCCGCGATGTGCTGCGCGTCGGCGGCCGATCCACCGTTGCCGCAGGTGAAGAGCGTGTTCCCGGCACGCAGACGATTGGCCAGCAACGCCGAGACCTCGGCGAGTCGGTCGCCCTCGCGCGCGGCCGTGTCCGCGAGAACGCGGGCGGTGGCGTCGAGATAGGCCTGCGCATCGGCGCGGAGGGAGGCGGCGGTCGTCTCAGGCATGCGGAGCTCCGGCGGCGCCCCGGGCGGCGAGCGCGAGTTCGTAGCGGTCGAGGGCGTCGTGCCAGTCCGGCAGGTCGCCGCCCAGGAAGCGCGCCGTCGCCGTGGTGTCGAGCACCGAGTAGGCGGGGCGGAGCGCGGGACGGTTGAGTTCGCACGTGGTCGTGCGCTTGAGCGGCAGCGTCGCCCCCGAGCGGCGCAGGATCTCGGCGGCGAAGTCGTACCACGTGCAGTCGCCGCGATTCGCCAGGTGGTAGGTGCCCGGCGGCGCGACCGCTGGAAGGCGAACGAGCGCGGGCGCGACGTCGAACGTGAACGTCGGCGAACCGCGCTGGTCGTCGACGACCATCAGGGGCTGGCCGCCAGCGATGCGGCCCTTGATCGCCTCGATGAAGTTGCGACCGTGCGGCCCGCACAGCCAGGAGATACGCACGATCCACGCGCGCTTGACCGTGCGCCGCACGCGCTCCTCGGCCTCGGCCTTGGTTTGACCATAGACATTCAACGGACTCGGGATGGCGCTCGGAGGAATCGGCTCCCTCATCTCGCCGTCGAAGACGTAGTCGGTACTGGTGAGAATCAGCCCGGCATCATGGCGAAAAGCGAGGCTGGCCACGCGCTCGGTGGCGACCACGTTCGACAGCCGCGCTCGCTCGGGATCGCGCTCGCAGCCGTCGACGTCGGTGAACGCAGCGAGGTGGTAGATCAGTTCCGGGGTAAACGCGCCCAGCCAGCCCGCCAGCGCGTCCTTCTCCTCGAGACTCACCTCGCCGTGCAGCGGCGCGCGAACCTCGTGGCCCGCGGCCTGCAACGCCGGGACCAGATCCTGGCCCAGCATCCCATGACCGCCGGTGACGAGGATGCGCACGCGCGGCCTAGGCCAGCTCGACGCGGCTCGAGTCGCCCACCATGATGTGGTGCGCGCGCGGGCGGTCGGGGCTCCGGGTCACGACGACGTCCTTGCCGATCAGGCTCGAGTCGATGCGCGTGGGCACGTCCTCGATCACGCTGCGCTCGAGAACGATGGAGTGCTCGATCTCGGAGCGCACGATGCGCACGCCTTCGGCGATGGCACTGAACGGGCCGACGTAGGCGTCCTCGACGACCACGCCGGGGCCGAGCACGAGCGGGCCGCGCAACCGCGAACGCACGACGGTGGCGCCTTTCTCGACGACCACGGCGCCCTCCACGACCGAGGCGGCGTCAATCGATCCCTCGATGCGCGTCGTCCAGTGGCTCATGGCCATGCGGTTGGCCTCGAGCATGTCCTCGAGCTTCCCGGTGTCCTTCCACCAGCCGTCGATGACGTGCGAACGCACCGTCCTCTTCGCGTCGATCAGCCACTGTAGCGCGTCGGTGATCTCGAGCTCGCCGCGCTTGCTCGGACGGATGGCGTCGACCGCCTCCCAGACCGCCTTGGTGAACATGTACACGCCGACCAGCGCCAGGTTCGAGCGCGGCTCCCTCGGCTTCTCCTCGAGGCGCACGACGCGGTCGCCGCTCAGTTCCGCGACGCCGAAGTCCTGCGGGTTCGGCACGGCGACCAGCAGGATCTGCGCGTCAGGCCGATGCTCTTCGAATTCGCGGACGAACGCCGAGATGCCCTCGCGCAGGAAGTTGTCGCCGAGGTACATGACGAACGGGTCGTCGCCGAGGAACGGCTTCGACTCCTTGACCGCGTGCGCCAGGCCCAGCGGCGCCGACTGCTGGATGTAGGTGACCTTCGCGCCGAAGCGCGAGCCGTCGCCGACCGCTTCGCGAATCTCCGCGTGCGTGTCCCCGACGACGATGCCGATCTCGGTGATCCCCGCCTCGACGATCGCCTCGAGGCCGTAGAACAGGATCGGCTTGTTCGCCACCGGCACCAGCTGCTTGGCGCTGGTGTGGGTGATCGGGCGCAGGCGCGTGCCACGCCCGCCGCTGAGAATCAGTCCCTTCACACCGCTCCCTTCGCCGCCGTGTCCGCCGCGCCTTCGAGTCTCTGCGCGAGGAATGCGGCCATCTTCTGCAACTGGGAT
This sequence comes from Candidatus Eiseniibacteriota bacterium, assembly GCA_046596055.1. Classification (GTDB taxonomy): domain Bacteria; phylum Eisenbacteria; class RBG-16-71-46; order RBG-16-71-46; family DASYSL01; genus JANPEF01. The sequence continues at coordinate 631 of JBKJNH010000061.1, read as the reverse complement.
GGAACAGCGTCGACGTCCTGCCCGCCTCCCTGCGCGAGATCCGGCCGCCCGCCGCCCTTGATGTCCCCGGCCTTGAGCACGTCGGCGGCGAGCAACGCCTTCGCCTGTGCCAGGTCCGCTGAGACGATCACGACCCACGACACCTTGCCCTCGTTCACCGCCGCGAAGACCGCCGCGCCCGTGCCCAGCTCGGCGCGGATCCGGTCGGCCGCATCGCGCAACGCCGTCGGGTCCGCCCCGTCGAGGCGCCCCGTGACCCACGCACCCTTCGCGCCGTGGGACTTCGTCGCGACCAGCGCCAGCGCCGCGTCCAGCGCGCCGGCCGCCGCCATCTTCGCGTGCGCGGCGCGCACCGCGGCCAGCTCGTCCTGCAGCGCCTGCACCCGCGCCGCCGCATCCTCGGGGCGCGTGTTGAGCGCCTTCGCGAGGTCGGCCAGGCGCGAGTCCGTTCCGCGCGACCAGTCGACGAGCAGTTGCCCGGTGACGGCCTCGAGCCGGCGCGTGCCGCTGGCGATCGACTCGTCGCTGACGATGCGGAACAGGCCGATGTCGCCCGTGCGCGAGACGTGCGTGCCGCCGCACAGCTCGGCCGAGACCAGGTCGCCGTGCTCGGTGTCGAGGATGCGGATGA
>JBKJNH010000189.1:0-19967 GCA_046596055.1 Candidatus Eiseniibacteriota bacterium | reverse complement strand
AAACCTGGCCTGAACGCGACCCGCGGCGGAGCCGGGCCGCCGATCACGTTCGATCCGCGCGTTCCTCAAGCGGATGGAGCGCGCGGATCGAACGTGATCGGCGGCCCGGCTCCGCCGCGGGTCGCGTTCAGGCCAGGTTTGCCAGGGACGCCACCACGTGCGCGAGGGCGTGCGCGATCATGGCGGTCTCCAGGCCGTATCGCCAGTACAGGTACCCGAAGAGCAGTCCGAACAGCGTGTTCGCGCCGACCACGAACAGGGCCTGGCTCGCGTCCAGCGAACCGATCATCGCCCCCGCGGCCGGAAGATGTCCGACGCCGAAGATCAACGCGCTGATCCCGATGGCGACCCAGATGTAGCCCGCGCGCGCCGTACCCTGCCGGTGCTGCAGGAACCGCCACGCCAGCCATACGAGCGCGGTCATGAGCCCCCACCGCAGGAGGAGTTCCTCGGTGATGCCGCCGTAGAGCACCCGCGCAAGCAGGGGAAGGGCGATCTGCCCCTGCACCTGCGCCAGCGCCGTGGGCGCGTTCCCGAGCACGACGAACAGCAACGCCCCGCCCAGCATGCCGGCGACGAGGCCGGGCAGAAGTTGCGGTCTGAGCGCGGGCGCAATCGGGTGACCGGATACCGCCGCCTCGAACGCCGGCGCGCGGAGGCCCACCGCCGGCGCGAGCGCGACCCCCGACCAGATCGCGAGGGCGAGAAGCAAGCCACTCTGCGCGAGGCTGGCGAGCTGCAGCAACGGCAGCGGCGCGGGCAGGGGCGTGGACATGGTCATGCGCTCGAGCATCTGCGGGAGCACCGTCACCGTGATGACGGCGACGCCGATCATGCCGGCCACCCAGAGAAGAAAGCCGAGGCGCCGTCGAGGAATTGGAGTCGGGTCGGTCATGTCACCCTCGCTCCCGAGCGGTTGCTCGTTACGCCACCTTCACCACGATCACCGTGACATCGTCGCTCTGGTGCAGGCCGCGGCTGAACGTCGCGACGTCGTCCGAGATCGCCTGGGCGATCGCGCTCGCCGTACCGCCGCGCTCGCGGCGCAACAGCGCTTGCAGGCGCTCGTCGCTGTACAGGTCGCGGGCCTTGTTCTCGGCCTCGGTGACGCCGTCGGTGAACAGGACGCACAAGTCGCCCGGCAGGAGGTCGACCGTGCCCTCGTCGTACTGCGCGATCGGAAACACGCCGAGCAGCAGGCCGCCGGCTTCGAGTTCCTCGATCGACCCGTCGGCGCGCACCACCAGCGGCGGGTTGTGCCCGGCGTTGGTATACGACAGGCGGCGCGCCTCGGGGTCGAGCGCGCCGTAGAAGAAGGTGACGAACTTCGAGCTGCCCGACATCGACTCCATGAGCTGGCGGTTCGCCTGTGCGGGAATGTCCGTCACACCGCTGCCCCGCGAGGTCTCGGCGCGGAAGATGGCCTGCAGGTTCGACATGAGGAGCGCGGCCGGAACACCCTTGCCGGCGACGTCGGCGATGGCCAGCGCGATGCGCCCGTCGGGCAGGCGGAAGTAGTCGAAGTAGTCGCCCCCCACCGCGTAGCACGGCAGATTGAAGCCCGCCACCTCGACACCGTTCGCTGCCAGCACGCCGCGGGGCAGCAGGTCCTGCTGGATCTTCTTCGCCACCGACAGCTCCTGCTCCTGGGCCCGGCGCTGCCGGTCTCTCAGGCGGTAGCCGCGCGCCCCGATCGCCACGGCCTGCAGGCCGATCATGACGATCGGCGGGACGACCTCGATGATCGAGCCGGTGAACGTCGCGGCAGCCCAGCCCGCGACCATGTAGGCGAACATCGCGAGCACCGTCACCGTAAGGAACGGAATCGGCGCCACCGTCGACATGATGAATGCCAGGAGCGCCGCCGTCGCCGCCCAGAAGATCATCTGCACGCCGCGCGGCACGCGCCGGAGGTAGTCGTCGCGCAGGATGCTGTTGACGACCGAGGCGTGCGCGTAAGCGAGGGGGAAGTTCACGTCGAACGGCGTGGGGCCGTAGTCCGCGATCGCCGAGGTGGCGGCCGTGTTGCACACCAGCGCGACCGAGCCCTTCAGGCGGGCGAATCGTGGCGGCGCCGCCACTCCCGTCGGGGCATCCATGGAGTCGCGGATTTCGTCCACCACGTTCCAGAACTCGTGACGGTTCGAGTGCTTCCTGAAGTGCTCCCGGTTGCCCGGATAGGAGATGAGCATGCGCGCCCGGTCGTCGACCGGGATCCGGACTTCCCCGCCCGGCGTGGGCAGGATCGCATGCCCGCGAGCGAACCGGATCTGCCGCCAGTCGGCATCGAGCTGGCGGGCGGCCATGAGCAACGGGAGCGCCGGAAACATCCGCCCCTGGTGATTGACCACCAGCGGCAGCGAGCGAGTGACGCCGTCGACGTCCTGGTAGAGCGAGACATGCCCAACGCTCGCGGACGCGGCGACGATGTCCTCCTGCATCTCGAAGTTGAGCTGGGACGAACGGAGGAGCTCGACATTATCGGGCAGCGGCGCGGTGAAGCGCAGCCACGTGGAGCGCAGGGGGTCGACCGTGAGGCTTTCGTCGGGCGCGAGCCCTTTGCCCTTCTCCTCCAGCGGGAAGTAGACCGCATTGATGATCGCGGGATCACCCGCGATCACGGCGGCGAGGAACTCGTCGTTCGTCGGCATCGATGGGTCGTCGGGAGCGTACTTGTCGTTGCCCACGAACAACAGGTCGATGCCGACGGTCTTCACTTCCGCGCCCCGCAGCCCGAAGAGCAGGAGCGCGTACTGCTCGCGTGCGATCGGCCAGGAGTTCATGTACTTCGTGAGCGAGAACTGGTCGATCTCGATGAGCGCGAGCGACGAGTCGATCGGCCGCTCGCCGCGCAGGCGCAGGCGCACGTCCTGCGTCGTCAGCTCGAGTTTCTGGAACACGCCCACGGAGGGAACGACCAGCGAGCCGAGGAACGCGATCGCGGCCGCCACCGCGCCAAAACGCAGAGCGGCCCGCACCGCCTCCATGTGGAGGTCGGGCAAGCGGTACAGCGAGCCGGGCAGGCGCAGCCGGGGCCACTTGAAGGGCAAGGCGGCTCTCCGCGAGGGGGCGAGGGGGAGCGGCGCCCGCCCACCGAGGGCGGACGCCACGATGCATCACGCGCGCGTCGCGAACGACGCGGCGGCTAGTTCTCCTTCCAGTAGAGCGAGGTCGCGCCGACCGACACGTCGGCCGCGCGCGCGCCCCCGGGGCGCGAGACGACCTGCGTCGATCCGGTCTTCTGCGCGGGCGCCGTCGTGGTTCCCGCCGCCGGGACCTTGGCCTTCGACTTCGCCAGCATGGCTTTGATCTCCTCATTGGACAGCTTGCTGGCCTTGCCCTTTGCGGTGTTCGTTTCCGAGCGGATGCCGAGCAGGTACTGCGCGCGCTCGGGGCCGCCGGTCTTGGTCAACGCGCGGCTGATCGCGTCGGCCGCCGCATCGTCGTTGCCCGCCTGGTTGTACGCCAGGCCCAGGTTGAGCAGGATGCCGCCGTCCGCCGTGTCGAGCGCGGCGGCCTGCGTGTAGTTCTCGACCGCGACGTCGACGTCGCCGTCGAGCATGCCGAGGTTGCCGAGGTTGGTGAGCGCGGCGGGGCGCCCGGTCGGCTCCTCGAGGAGCTTCACGAACTCCTTCCGTGCATCGTCGACCTGCCCGTTCTGCGCGTAGATGATGCCGAGCTGCGCGCGCAGCGACACCTTGTCGGCCTTCGTCGTGGCGGCCGTCGTCGTCGTCGTCGTTGTCGTCGTCGTCGTCGTGGCCGCGCTCGCGCCCGTGGCGATGCAGGCGAGCGCCGCGACCGCGGCCACCCATGCCCGCGGGCCGCGCCGTTTCGTTCCGTGTGTGTGACGCATCAGCGACTCCCCCTTTCGATTCCCTTCCAGTAGACGACTCGCGCGAGATCCTTGCGATCCGTCGCACGCGCGCCACTGGTCTTCGACACCACCTTGACCGGACGTCCATCCGATTGCGTGGACGTCTCGGACGCCTGTGCGGCGTCCTGTTTCGGCACGCGCGCTGCGGCAGCCCGCAGGCGTTGCCGGACTTCCTCCGCCGTCAGGCGGCGCGGGCTGCCCTGCCCCGTCGCTTCCTGCGGCAGGCCCAGGAGCCGCTCGGCCTCGGCGGGATCGGACAGCAGCGCGAGCGCCCGCGAGAAGCTCTTGTCGGCGCCCGCCTCGTCCCCCTTCGACCAGCGGGCCAGGCCCTGATTCAACAACACTCCGGGATCGCGCCCGAGCGCGAGCGCTGCATCGTACCGCACCAGCGCCGAATCGGGCTCGCCCTCGAGCAGGTCCAGGTTGCCCGTGTTGACGAGCGCGTTCGCGTCGGCGGCATCGGCCGCGAGCACGCGCGCCCAGCCCGAGCGCGCCTCGGTGAACTTGCCGTCGAGCGCATAGACGAGCGCAAGCTGGTTCTCCTTCCCCGCGTCGAGATCCGACTTCGGCTCCGAGTCGAGCTGCTCGAGGAAGCGCGCGCGCAGGTACGCTGCCTGCCGCGCCTTGAGCGAGTCGTGATCGACGGCGAACAGCCGATCAATCGTCTCGGCCGACGGCGCGGTCACCACGGGCGGCGGCGTCCCGGGCAACGACGGCACATACTCGGCCCACGCGTCCTGCACGGGCACAACCCGGAAGTCGGCCGACGTCTCCCAGCGACGGTAGATGTTCGCGCCCTCCTCCCACGCGTCGACGAACGACTTGCCGATCATCGTCGTCTCGACGGGGATCCACACCCGCTCGTCGCGCACGGCGTACATCGACTCGTCCATCGACAGCGCCAGCGCGTTGCGCGGGTGCACGCCCGAATCGAACATCATGAGGATGTGCCCCGGACCGTCGAGAAACGCGGTCGGGATGCCCACGTTCTCGAGCATCGTGCAGTAGAGCACGGACATGTCGTCGCAGTCGCCCGTGCGACTGGCCAAAAGCCCGCGGGGGTACTGCACCTGGTCGACCGCGCTGCGCGTGCCCGACACCGCCGAGAACGGCGTGTTCGGGTCGGGCACGTACGTCAGGCCGTAGCTCGACAGCGCGTCCCACATGCGCATCGCGGTCATCACGTTGCGCAGCGGCCCGCCCTCGTACGCCTGGTCGCGCCCGGCGACCACGCTGCGCGCGAAGTCCGAGACGACCGGATCATTCGGCGTGACGAACGCCGCCGCCGCGCGCGTGTCTTCCCACGAGATCGCCCCGGGGCGATAGACGAAGAACTGCGTCGTCGCCTTCTCGACCCGCGTGCGGTTCTTGTGGCGGTACGTCAGGCGCACGTCGGCCTGGACGGCGCGGTCCTGCTCGAGCGCCATCAGCTCGTTGCCGAACACGGCGCTCAGGGGGACGTCCTGCGACTGCTTCGGACGGACCACGACCTCGCGCTCGGTCGGCGCATCCATGAGCCCGGGCACGAACACCGACAGCGTCGCCGCCTGCGGCTCCTCGACGCGCGACGTCAGGCGCACCGATCCCACCGGCTTCTGCGCATAGCGGCCCTTCTGCGAGGCGTAGACCTCGTCCATCTGCGTCTTCTCGACCCGCACGCGCGAGGGGTTCAGGTTGAACGCCACCGCGGCCGTGAAGCGGTTCGTTGCAGGCAGGGTGGGCGGCATGACGTGCGCGTAGTCGAACTGCAGCACCTTCCAGCGCGCCGATGCGCCCATGGACCACGTGATGCCCTCGCCCTCGGCGCCCTGCGTGCTCGCGAGGTCGGTGAGCGCGCCGGCCTGCACGCCGACGAGCCCGCGATACCAGTACTCGCTGCCGATGTGCAGCTGGTCGTTGACGTCGGCGGCCACCGTCCACGCGGCTCCGGCGAGCGGGCGCCCGGCCACGCCGACCGTGAACTGCGGATCGGCAAGGCGCTCCTCGGGCCCATCCGCGTGCATGACCGTGCGTCCGAACGCGTCCTTGAGCGTGGCGCCCACCGACAGCCGATCGGACACCGCGTAGTGCGCGCCGAAGTCGAACGTGTTCCCGGACCACTCGCTAAAGGTCGCGCCGTCGAGATCGACGTCCGACGACAGGTGCCGGTACGCCGCCCCGATGCCGACCTTCTTGCCGAAGCGGTAGGCGTAGCCCAGCGAGTACGTGTTCTCGCCAAACTCGAGGCCCGTGTCGTCCTGGCTCGTCTGCTTCCACGAGAACGCCGCCGCGTGCTGGTCGGTGATCGGGAACACGTAGCCGAGATAGTTCTCGGCCGTGCCCGTGCCGCCGACGCTGCCAAGGGTACTCGTGAACTCCTGGTGCCCCAGCCGCGGCAGGCCCGCGGGGTTCCAGTAGAGCGCATTGCCGTCGTCGGCGATCGCCGTGAACGCGCCACCCAGCGCGGTCGCGCGCGCGCCGGGCGGCACGTCGGCCGCGGTGCCGGGGCCGGCGTGAACCGCCGGCGCAGCCACGGCCAGCGCTGCAAGCGCCGCCATCGGGAAAAGAGCGCGCGCATTCATCGGTTCGCCACCACGACGGTGCGCACGGACGTCTCGCCGTCGAAGCGCACCGCGACCGTGTAGAGCCCGGACGGCACGACCTGCCCGTCGCCGTCCGTGCCGTTCCAGTAGACGACGTTGCGCCCGGCGAGGAACGAGGTGGATTCGGCCACCTCCTTCACCAGCCGGCCCGCGCGGTCGTAGACCTTGACCGCGCCGGTGGCGGGGCGGCCCAGCTCGAACGAGATCGCCGTCTGCACGTCGAACCCGCCGCCCTTCGGCGACAGCACGCGCGGCTGGCAGTCGAGATCGCGCGCTCCCTCGAAGCCCACCCCTGCGACCGGCGGGGCGTCCACCAGCACGAAGGAGCCGAGTTCGTCGATGGTCGTGACGACACGCGTCCCGTCGTCGGACAGCGCGCCGCCGACCGGCACGAGCGTGGTGTCCGTCGCGGTGATCACGAGCCGATGGATCGAGGGGGTGCTCGCCACGGGGGCGACGGCCGAACCTACCGGCAGCGCCATCGACAGCGTCGCGGGCCGGTCGAGCGTCAGGTCATCGGCCAGCAGCCGCCACGCCGAGAGCGGACGACGCGCGCCCAGGAAGCCGCCGACCGGCAGCTCGAGCGGCTCGATGCGCACGATCTGGTCGACGGGCCAGGCGTTCGGCGGAACGTAGAGCTCGACTTCGCCGCCGGTCGTGAACACGCGCCCGCCGGTGACGTGGTCGACCTTCGCGGGCGCCGTCACGCTCGCGCTCGGCGCGAAGTTGTCGACGATCACGCTCACCTGCGAATAGCCGATGAGGCCCAGGCTATCGGTGACGCCGACGCGCAGTTCCCACACGCCATCGTTCACGTCGCGCGACGTCCAGCGATACAGCGGCCCGCCGGGCGAGGGCGGCGCGGGCGAGGTGAACAGCGTGTCCCAGGCCACGGTGCCCTCGCGGCGCAGCTCGACCAGGTACAGGGCGAAGCGCGGGTCGTCGATGCGACCCAGCACGTCGACCGTATCCTTGACGATGGCGTTGAACGCCGGCTGCTCGATCACGGGCCGCGGCGGCGTCGCATCGACCGTGAACGCCCACTCGATCGGCTCGGGCGTCTCGTTGAGCGCGCGATCCTTGGCCCGCACGCGGAACACGTAGTCGCCGTCGAGGAGGTCGAGCGCGACGACGTCCACCTCGGGCAGGAACGCCGTGGGCGCGCGCCCGACGAGCTCCGTCGAGATCAGGACCGCGCCGGCGTCGCTGTCGAGGTCGCCGCCGCGCAGCGCGAACTGCACGTTGCCGCTGCCGGTCGCCGGCGGCGGGGCGCTCGCGATCTCGACGCGCGGCGGCGTGCGATCGGGGTGATGCAGGGAGACACCGTCGAGACCGCACGAGGCGAGCACGCCGGCACTGTCGGCGAACACGGCTTCCATCAGCGTTCCGGCGAGCCCGTCGCCGACGTTCGCCGTCGACCACTGGGTCCCGTCGAAGAACGCGAGGCCCGCGCTGGTGGCGGCCCAGACCCGCCCGTCGGGCGACACGGCGATCCCGACGACGTCGTCGGTGGGCAGTCCGTCCGCGATGGAGAAGGTGCGCAGCCCGCCGTCGTCGAAGCGGATCACGCCAGCGTCACTCGAGAACCACACGGCGCCGTCGGGCGCAACGGCCACGCCGGACAGGCGGTTCGTCGGCATTCCGGCGGCGACGTCGAGCACCAGGTAGCTCGAGTCCGCCGGGTCGAAACGGACGGCTCCGGCCGCTGCGCGAGGATCGACGCCCGTGGGCGGAAGGCCGCTCGCGAACCATGCGCGCCCCTGTCCATCGACCGCGACGCCGACAAGCGCCGCGTCGGGAATCGCGCCCGGACGGATCGGCAGCGTCGCGAACCCGGTGCGGTCAAAGTGCACCGCCCCCGTCCGCGTCGCCGCCCAGGCAGCGCCGTTCCCGGCGGCGGCCAACCCGAACACGCTCGACGCGGGGAACGTCGCCGGTTCGATGAACGAGTGGGTCACGATCCCGGCAGCGGACACGCGGGCGACGCCGCCACCGGAGCCGGTCGCCGTCGCGCACCAGATCGCGCCCGAGTCGGCCGGGGTCAGGCCCAGCAGGATCCCGCCAGGGAGGCCGTCTTCGGTTCCGATCGACGTCATTCGGCCGTTCGCCCGACGCACGAGCTTCAGGAGCTGCGTCGGGCTCACCTGCGTGGGCGAGCCGCCGATCCACACGATGCCGTCGGCGTCGATCGAGTCGCCGAGTGCGGCGCTCGAGCGGTCGCGCAACGCGGCGAAGACGTTCGTGTTCGCGGGAAGCCGGCCGGACTTGCTGTAGGTGAGCCACGCCGCGCCCTCGAAGCGCGCCGCCCCGCCGCCCGTCGCGACCCACAGGACACCGGCGGGGTCGACCAGGACGTCGCGGATCACGCCCGAGGGCGGGCCCGACGGCAGGAGCCGCAACTGCCCGGCATCCCAGCGTCCGACGCCCTGGTTGCCCGTGCCGAACCACAACTCGCCGTGCGCGCCCTCGGCCAGCGCCGTGACCGACGTGCCCGCGCCATACTCGTCGAACGCCGCGCCATTCAGTCGGCCAAGCCCCGCATCCGACCCCACCCACACGTCGCGATCGCGGGTGACGAGGACGGCGCGCACGTTGGTCGAGGCCGTGAGCGTGAAACCGCGGATCACGGCGGCGACCGTGCCGCCGACGATGTGCGCGAGACCCGCATTCACGCCGAGCGTGCCGACCCACAGCGATCCGTCGGCCGGATCGACCGCGATCGACTTCACGGTCATCGTCGGCAGGCCCTGGTCGGTGGTGATCGTCGTCCACGTGGTGCCGTCGAAGCGCGACAGGCCACCGTTGTTGAGCCCCGCCCAGATCGCGCCGTCGGGCGTCTCGGCGAGGTCGAGCACCTGGTCGCTGAGCGAGTTGCCGAGCCCCGACGCCGCGGTGAAGCGGTCGATCGTGCCGTTCGGGCGCAACCGATAGAGACCGTTGCCGTCGTTGCCCGAGGACAGGGATGCGACCCACAAGTCCCCATTGCGCGCCTCGAGGATCGCGCTGCCCGACAGGGAGTCCGCGCCCGGCGCGAAGATCGGCACGCGCCGCGAGCGCAGGCCATCGTAGCGGAACCCACCCAACGCGCCGGTGAGCAGCACGGACCCGCTGTCGCCGAGCGCGACGCTCGTGACCTCCCCGCCCGGCGGCCCGACCTGCCGCCACACGCCCGTCTGCGCAAGCGCACCCGTCGCCGCCCCGGCCACGAGGGCAAGGGCGACCGCGAACGCGACCACGGCATGAATGGAAGTGCGGCGAACGAGCGACATCCTGTCCTCGGAGTGAAACGAAACGGAGGCCGACCACGCCGCTCGGAGCGAGCGCATGCGCGTGCCTCCCCGGCGGATCGTGGCAAGACCCGGGCCGGGCTCGGCTCCGGGGGATCAAGGCGCGTAAGTATGCGTCAGATGGCTCGCCGGGCGGTAGTGACCCCGCGAGGCAGCGCCTGCATCGTCGCGCGGGCCCGGGGAATTCCGCGGTTCTCGCGGGCTTCCGCAGAGGTCCCGCTGTAACGGATTCACGCCACGGCGGAACCGAATCCGGTTTAAGGAGAGACACAGCCACACGAGGACCGCGATCAGAGCGGGTTCCGTGCGAGTGGCATCGCGCCGGTCACTCCGCCAACGCCCCCCGCCGCGCGTGGCACGTGGCGTGCAATAGCAGAGGGGCGTGGACAGCAGTGAGCGAGGTCCACGGAGGGCGGCCCGAAAGGGTCGCCCCGCCGGATGAGGGGTTTCGCAGAAAGCAGAGCGTGAAACCGACGGGGGGAGCCTGAGGCGCGTGAAGCGATCTCGGACCCCTCGTCCGGCGCTTTGGTGAGGTCGGTCGAGTCCCCTTCCTGCAGCCCACTTTCAGCCCAATTCACCTATCTCAGGCGAGGTGAAGTGGGCTGAACGTACGATTTCGCCGGATCACATCCGTTGCCGCCCGGCGTGCTAGCGCCGATCGACTCCCGTCACCTGCCGAACGCCGGTGCCATCCTCCGCCATCATCCACAGGTCGACGTTTCCGGATCGATTGCTGCGGAAGATGATCTGACGGCCGTCGGGAAACCACGACGGCATCTCGTCGCGCACGGGCTCGCGTCCCTGGCGGGGCGGAATTTCGTTGAGCCGGAACGTCCGTTTCGCCAGGTCGATCACCGCGATCCCGCTGCCCAGCCCCAGGTCCTTGTTCCACTGCATCGCGAGCTTGCTGCCGTCGGGCGACCACGCCGGCATCTGCCACGCGACGAGGGCGTCCAGCGTGTCCGTGATGGCGGTGTCACGGATGGAAGCCACGACCTTGACGATGTGGATCTGCATTCGCTGGGTCGAGTCGCCGTACGTGTAAGCGATGCGGCTGCCGTCCGGGGACCACGCCGGATTCCATGCCGAGATTGGGGGGCCGCCGGCGACCTTGCGCGCCGCCGTGCCGTCCACGCTCGCCACCCAAATCTCGGTGGTGCGCAAGGGACCGACCAGGAACGCAATGCGCGTCCCGTCCGGCGAGAGAACCGGGCTGCGACCCTGGATCGAAGCCAGAACCCGGCGGTCCGATCCGTCGGTCTTCATCGCGAACACGCGGCCCGAGTCGGGACTCGTGTTGGGCCCTGCGAAGGTGAGCTCGCCGGGACTCCCGATCCACCGCGGGAGATGAGCGCCGTCATGGGTCAGGCGCTTCTCGCCCGTTCCGTCGGGCCGAACGACGTAGAGATTGTCCGTGCCCTGCCCGCTGCCGATGAAGAACACCAGGCCGCCGTCGGCGGAGACGACGGGAAGGGTGTGGTTGACGTCGCGAGTTCGGCGGGGCTCCTGGGCGCCGAGCCCACCCGGGAACAGGAGCAGCGCGAAGAGCAGCGCGAGTGTGCAGATCAACATGCGCTGGCGCATGCTCGACATGACGTTCGACATGGCAGGAGCACCTTGAACCACGACACCATGGCTCATTGGTTTAGGGACGACACATGACCTCGCGCGAACGGCACCGGTCAGGTCGGCGCAGTGATCGAGCCTCACCCCACGAACTTGTACCCGACCTTGTGCACGGTGACGATGAACGGGCGGTCGATTTCGCCGCCGGCGAGCTTGCCGCGGATGTTCGCGATGTGGGTGTCGACCGTGCGCGTCGTCACGCCGGCCTCGACATCGACTCCCCAGATCTCCTGCAGGAGTTCGTCGCGCGAGATCGTCTTGCCGCGGCGGACCGACAGGTACTTGAGGAGCTCGAACTCCTTGAACGAGAGCTGGAGCAACTCGCCGTTCTTTTTCACCTCGCGGTTGGTGAGGTCCATCGAGACGTCGCCGAAGGTGACGGTGCCGGGCGTCTGCAGGCCGGCCTCGTCGACGGCCGGGGCGCGCTTGAGCAGGGCGCGAACGCGGGCCAGGAGTTCGGCCACGCTGAACGGCTTGGTCACGTAGTCGTCGGCGCCCAGGTCGAAGCCCTTGACGATGTCGGCCTCGAAGTTGCGCGCGGTGAGGATGAGCACCGGCGTGGCCGCGTTCCGCTCACGGAACTCCTTGAGCACGTCGAAGCCGGACTTCTCGGGCAGCATGAGATCGAGCACGACAAGGTCGGGCTTTTCCTTCAGTGCGGACTTGAGGCCGTCGCGACCGTTCGCGGCGGTGACCACCTCGTAGCCCTCGAACTGGAAGTTGTGCTGCAGCCCCTCGAGCAGCCCGGGCTCGTCCTCGACGATCAGGATCTTCGCGGCCATTCCGATTCCTCCTCGGCGCGTGCGGCTCAGGCCGCAGTCGCGCGGCTCACCGCTGCGGCTGCTCGAGCGGCAACTCGAGCGTGAACGTGCTGCCTTCTCCTGGGATGCTCTTCAAAAGGACATCGCCCCCGTGGGCGCGGGCGATGTGCCGGACCAGGGCGAGCCCCAACCCGGAGCCTTTCACATTGTGCACCAGACCCGTCTCGGCGCGGGTGAACTTCTCGAAGATGCGCTCGGCGTCGCGCGGGGCCACGCCGATTCCGCGATCGCTCACCGCGACCCGGGCGCGGCCGTCCTCGTTGGAGGAGACCCGGATCGCGATCTCCTTCGTGTCGCCCGCGTACTTGATCGCGTTGTCGACCAGGTTGATCACGCACTGCGCGATCGCCTGCGAGTCCATCTCGACGGGCGGCATCGTCTCCGGCACATCCACGCTCACGGCGAAACCACCCTGCTTGAACTGCGGCTCGAAGATCTCGATCGAGTCCTTGACCACGCGCTTGAGATCCCCGGGCGCGAAGAAGAACTCGCGCTTGCCCTCCTCGATCTTCGCGAAGTCGAGCACGTTGTTGATCATGTGCGTGAGTCGCCGGCACTCGCGCCCGATCACCGCGAGAAAGCGCTTCGAGTCCTCCTCGTTGCGCACGCGCCCCAGTTCCAGGGTCTCGGACGCCATGCGGATCATCGCCAGCGGAGTCTTGAGCTCGTGCGTCACGTTGGCGAGGAAGCTCGACTTGAGCTCGGCCACCTCGACCTGCTGCACGGCCAGGCGCAGGGCCAGGCCAAGCGCGATCATCGACAGGAGCAACAGCCCGATCACCAGGATGTACTCGCCGGCGATGAAGCGCTGGATCGTCGTGAACGCGTTGTCCTTGCTGGGGGTGGCGACGACCGTCCAGCCGGGCAGCAGGTCGCCGATCGGATGCACGATGCGCGGGTCCATGCGGCCGATCTCGCGCGAGCGGAACATCTCGTTGCCGGCTTCGTCGTAGAGCAGGAGCGCCAGGCTCTTCTGCATCACGTCGCCGCGGAACACGCGACGATCGCGATACACCTCGCGCTCGACGATGGCCGACAGCTCGTCCTGCGTCAGGCTCTTGGGATCGAAGCGCCATCCGGCGATCGCCACCGTGCGCTGCGGAAAGCCAAGCAGTGGAAACACGAGAAACGTGCCCTTGCCGGCCGTCGCGCTGTCGCCGCGCGACGAGCCCAGGACGACCATCATCGTGTCGTTGCGCGCGGTCATCAGCCGCCGCCACACGCCCGCGGGCAGCGCGATGCCGCCGTCGAGGCTGTCGGCGCGTTCGCGCGCCACCGGCACCGCGACGATGCGCGCGTCGGCCGGATTGGGCGCGGCGTCGGCCCGTGGCCGGCTCACCGGTTTCGCGCCGTCGGGCAGCACGCCGAATGCGCCGCCAGGGCCTTCCTGCGACGCGGGCGGCGGGATCGTCTCGTCCGCGCCGGGCGCCGTGCTCGTGCCGGCGGGCAGGTCGTCGGGAATCGGGCTGGCAAAGACGCCGATCGAATCCAGGCGCGCCCGCACGACCTCGATTGGCGTGATGAACGGCTCGGTGAACAGCGGGTCTTCGCTGACCAGCAGCGCGATGAAGTCGGGCGACGCGCCGCCCCACGTCGCGGCGAGGCGCGAACGCTCGGCGGCGTCGGAGGCGCGGCGGGCGACGTCCTCCTGCAGCGCGTTGCCCACGAGGATCCCGGCGTAATGTCCGTACTCGACCGTCGTCTCCCGGAGGAAGCGCGCCACGCCGCTGGTCTGCAGCAGGCCGATGCCCGCGAGGAACAGAACGGGAAGGCCGACGCCCAGCATGGCCAGCGCCACGACACGGCGACGGACCGAGGGCTGCGTGGGATTGAGCAGGGGAGCGAGACGGCGACGGATCATGGGCGGCCCAGCTTAGCAGGAACGCCGCCGCCGGGGCGAAGGCGCGAGGTGGGTCGCGGGACTACTGGTCGACGACGACGCGCCGCTTGGGCGCCATGCGGTGCAGCTCGCGCACCATCGTGAAGTCGTCGCTGGTGACCATGGCCACGACGCCGGTCGAGGTGCGATAGACCTGGCGATCGGAGCGCATGAGCAGCGTGCGCGCCGCGCAGCACGAGGCGCACAGGTGGCCCTCGGCCTTGCCGGCGATGATCTGGTCGGTGACGTCCCAGCGCTCGATCGCCGCGTTCTGCACCTCGGGAACCCGCTTCGACATCGACGTGTTGTAGAGGATCATGAGCCCGTTGGCGATCGGGATGATCTCGGCCGTGCCGCCGGCGGCGGTGACGCGCTCGAGGCAGCTGACCGAGGCGTCGCAGGACACGCATTCGTGGGTGACGCGGGCGGCGGCCTTCTTCTCGCAGTCGCTCGCATTACTCGCCGTGGGACCTCCGGCGGCGGGGTGCGGCGCCATGATCGGCGCGAGAAGGACGAGCGTCGCGAAGGCGATCGCTCCATTGTGGAACCGCAGGCGCATGTTGCTCGACCTCCCCGATGCGAACTCGTGGCGCAGGGTGACACCGGTCGCGCGCCCACCCGGTCTGCAGGCCCGCTCACCGACCTTCGTATGATCGCCCATTTTGGTGCGAATCCGTGTCAACCCTCGGTCGTTTGTACGTCAGGGAATCGTCAAGGGTGCCGGGCCCGCTTCGTGCGCGTGGCTGGCGGTCGACGCCACTCTTCGGCGAACAGCCAGGCCGCGTACGCGCCGTTGCCCCCGGGAAATCCCGCTCCGGCGCATCCCTGCCCCGCCGCCGCGCGGTCGAGACCGGCGTCGAACGCCGCCCGTGCACAGGCGCGCAGCGTGCCGAGCGAGGCGCGATCCGTGACCATCCGAGGCGGTGTGGTCACCGCGCCGTGCCCGGGAACGATGCGCCAGGTCGAGTCGGCCGGCGAAACGCCGCGCAGGCCGAACCCGTTCTTCATCCACGTGAGCAGCGTGTCCTGCGCCGTGACGATGCCCTCGATCGAGCCCTCCCCCATGAACTGATCCGCCCACGGGGCCGCGCCGGGCGTGATGACGTCGCCGACCGACATCACCTTCCGGGACGGCACGATCACGATCGCGTCACCGCCGGTGTGCGCGGCGTGAGGCAGGGCGCGCGCCTCGAAGGCGACTCCGCCCACCGTCACTCGCATGCGCCGCTCGAACGGACGGTCCGCCGGGACGACAAACTGCGGATCGCGCGCCGCATCGGCTGCACCCTCGCGCCACCAGCGGGCGAGGAAGTCGTAGAACGCGGTCACCCGCTCGTGGTCGGGCCCGGGCGACGTGGCGGCGGCGCAGGCTTCGAGGCGCGCGACTTCGAGGGGAGCGCCCTTGGTCATTCGGGAGCGGATCGTGCGCTCCAGAACCGCGCTCGCTGCGCTCGCGTAGATGGGCACGTTCATCCCGCGATAGACCGCATTCCCTCCGGCGTGATC
This sequence comes from Candidatus Eiseniibacteriota bacterium, assembly GCA_046596055.1. GTDB lineage: Bacteria > Eisenbacteria > RBG-16-71-46 > RBG-16-71-46 > DASYSL01 > JANPEF01. The sequence goes on along the minus strand of JBKJNH010000189.1, from coordinate 4,392 downwards.
GTCGTGGAAGTGCGTATTGAACACCGCGGCCACCGGCGCCCGGGCCAGCGTCTCGAGCTCGTTGCGCAGCGGGATCGCCTCGGCCCGCGTGCCGGTGTCGACCAGGACCCAGCCTGCCGCGGTGAGGAACGCCGTCATGTTCGCGGTCCCGGCGCGCAAGACCCACGTGCTCTCGGCCACGACCTCGACCTGGACGTACGGGGGCAGGCCCCGGGCCGGCCCGTGCGGGCTCAGCCGAACGGGCTCCTCCGGGGCGCAGAAAGCCCTCGGAGCGGCCGATAACAGGGCGCAGGCGCCGGCCAGGCCGGAGATCAGGACGTGGAGCGGGAGGAATGGCCGACGTGCGCGCAAGCAGACCCTCGAGGTGGTGGGCGGGAATGGATCGATCTTACCGATGCCTTCGGTTCGATCGTATGTCATCCTTTTGCCTGATGATCCGGCGTCTGCTTCCCCAAGCCGGCCCCCGCCCGGGCCTGCGAGCCCGCTTGCTGCTGCCCGCGCTCGCCTCCCTGGCGGTCCTCCTCCTCGGTGGCTCGTTCGGCTGCGGCCCCCTTGCGCCCGCCCGGCAGAGCGTTCGCCTCGACTACGTGATCACGGTCCCCGCAGACCCCGGCGCCGGCGCCGAGGTCGAGGTCACTGCAACCGGGGCCGTGCCGAAGGGCTTCCGCCTCGTCCTTCCACCGCAGGGTCGTCGCCGCGAGATGCACTCGATCGTCGCCGGACAGTCGGTCCGCTACCACGCCGTCGCGCCGGTCGAGCCACACTCGGGGCCGGGCTTCGCCTGCTGGCGCGGGTTCGAACTCCTCGCCCAGCCCGCAGGCGAGCAGCCGGCGCAACTCGACTCGATCACTCTGACATTCCACCTGCCCGAAGGCGTGACGGTCGTCGCGCCGCTGGCGCAACTCGCCGCTGACCCCGCGGCGCCGACCCGCGGCCCCGTGGTCATCGATCATCCCGAGTTCGACACGTTGCTCGAGTCGTACGTCGCCGTCGGAGACTACGACGTGCGCGTGCTGCCCGCCGTGTCCGAGCGCTTGCCGCCCATCGTGTGGGGCCGCCGCGGCATCGGCGAGACGACCGAGAGCGAACTCCTGGCGCTGGTCGGGCGGGTGCTCGAGGCGCACGTCGACGCGCTGGGTCCCGATCGTCTCGAGGTTCCGCTGTCGGTCGTCGTGTCGTATCCGTACACGGGCCACGGCTTCGCCGGCAACGCGACCGGCCGCTCGATCGACCTGCGCCTGTCGCGCGACCTGGGTCCGGACGACAGCCCGGGCCTGGTGCGACTGGTGGCGCACGAACTCGCGCACTTCTGGCTGGGCGGGGCGTTCCGCTTTCCCAAGGCCGAGGATCACTGGTTCGTCGAAGGCGCCGCCGATTACTACGGGCTGCGCGCTCGCGTCGCTGCCGGCCTGACGTCCGAGGAGCAGGCGGCCGATGAACTGGCAGGCAAGTGGTGCGAGCTCGCGGGGAACCGCTGGTTGCACGAACCGATGGAGGACCTGGGTCGCAGTTTCGATCGCGACCCCGAGGCGTTCACCGCCTCGTACGCGCGCGGCTGCGTGACGACGTGGGCGCTCGACTGGCGCGCACACCAGCTCGGTCGACCATCGGTGGCGCAGGCCCTCCGCGCGGGTGGCACGGAAGCCTCGCATCCGCCGATGCGCCTGCTCCTGACTGCGCACCTGCGCGGCCCGGCGTGGAAGCCCGGCGCACTGGGCGAGGACCCCGGCACGATCGTCGGCGAACTCATCGGCCCGGCGCCCGAGGTCGCGTTCCTCGGCGCACTCGACGACGCCGGACTCTCCTACCGCGCCGTGCCGACGCAGGGCCTCACGTTCGGGCTGGAGCGGTTCGAGCCCGGAACGACGCGCCTGCTCGCGGTGCCCGACGGCAGCCCCGCGCGCTCGGCCGGCGTTCGCCCGGGCGACGAGATCCGCGAGGTCGACGGCCGGCCGGTCGACGACACCGTCGACCTGCAGGTCGCGATCGAGCGCTCGTACGCGCGCCCGTCGTACAAGCTCGAAGGCATGGAAGTGACCTACGAACGGGCCGGCACCTACGAACGGGTGCGGCTGTTCGCCACGCCCGAAGTGCGGCCGATGTGGACCGATCGAGAGGGACTCCGCGCGACGCGGGTGTTTCCGCCGGCCGAGGCCGGCGCGACCAACTAGCGCTCGGCGGTCTCGACGCGCGCCTTGTAGCCGGCGTCCTCGACGGCGGCGACGAGCGTGGCGGGCGCCACGCTGGTGTCGGCGAGGCGGATGCTCGCGCGACGATGATCGTAGTCGACGGTGACCTCGGCCACGCCGTCCACCTCGCGGATGGTCGACTCGACTGCGCCGGCACAACCCACGCACGACATGCCGTCGATCGAGATCACGACGACGTCGCTGCCGGCGGTGCCGCGACCACCCAGCGCGCCGCGCTGCACACCCTGGAGGCCCACGAAGCCCAGCACTGCGACGATCCCGAGTCCGAGCATTCCGGCCGCGAGGATACGCGCAGGGAACGGCTTCGGCGTCGGCCTGTCGTCGATCGGGGGGGGCTGGGACATCGGGACCTCGGGGGACCGGGTGCGGGTGGATCGGCTCCACCATCGAGTGCGGCGGCAGGCGGGTACCCCGCGTTCAGGCATCATCGTGCGCAACGACGGCGCGCCCCGCAAGCGCGAAGGCCCGTCGTTGACGGCGATTTCACGGGTGTGGACACGCGCCACCGCGGAACGCGCACCAGACCGGCGATTTTCGGGCATGGCGCACCGCGCGGGCGGCCGCTAGGCTCGGCCGCATGTCCGCCCCCGCCGCCGCGCTCCTGGCTGCATTCGATTCGACGATGTCCGACGTCCGCCGCGTGCTCGAGCGTGTGCCCGGTGATCGCTTCGAGTTCCGGCCGCATGCAAGGTCGTGGACCGTCGGGGAACTCGCCACGCACCTGTCGCGCCTGCCGGGGTGGACGGGTGGAATGATCGGGTACGACAGCTATGACGTGACGCTGAATGAGAGCCGGCCGGCGGCCCCCGCCCCGACTGCCCTGGCGAGCATTCTCGCCGGTTTCGACGAGAACGTCGTCGTCGCGCGCGGTGCGATCGCGACGTGCGACGCGGCGACCCTGGCCGCGCCGTGGTCGCTGCGCCGCGGCGCGATCACGCTGCGCACGTTGACGCGCGGCGAGGCGCTGCGCGTCTACCTGCTCGACCACGCGATCCACCACCGCGGCCAGCTCACCGTGTACCTGCGCCTGCTCGACGTGCCGGTGCCCGCGCTCTATGGCGCGAGCGCGGACGAGCCGGCATGAAGGGTCGAGTGAGCAGAGCGGACTACGTCCAGGCCGCGACGGTCTCGGCCACGTAGTCCGCGTAGTTGCGGGGCGGATGCCCGGCGATCGCCGTCGTCTCGGCGACCTGCGCCGGCGTGGCGACCAGGCCCTTCGTCTGGAACATCTCGTACATCATCGCGAAGTCGTAGACGAGCCACGCGGGCAGCCACTGGCGCTGTTGCACGGACCACGCCGCCAGGTCGTCGCCGCCGTAGGCGATCGAGCGTCCCAGCACCTTCGCCCACAGCGCCGCGGTCTCCGGCGCCTTGAGCGGCTCGGGGCCGACCAAAGCGAACGTTTTGTTCTCGTGCTTCGCGTCGGTCAGGGCGTTCACCGCCGCGTCGGCGATGTCCCGCACGTCGACGCGCGAGACTCCGGTCGAGCCGAACGGCTGCGGATAGACGCCGTACTCGAGGATCGCGGCCTTGAACCACACGTCGTTCTGGAAGAAGTTGTTCGGGCGCAGGATTACGTAAGGAATGCCGCTCGCCTTGATCGCGTTCTCAATCGCGATCTTTCCGGCAAAGTGCGGAATCGCGATCCCCTTTTCCAGGTCGTGCACGGACAGGTAGACCAGTCGCTTCACGCCGGCCTTCTTCGCCTCGGCGAGCGCCGACAGGCCTTCCTGCAGTTCACCGAGCCCGAGCGCGTTGAGCAAGAAGACCGTGTCCACGCCGCGGAAGATGGCGTCGTAGGTGAGGGGGTCGCCCAGGTCACCGACCACGCCGACGACGCCGGCGGGCAGCGCCTTCGCCTTGTCGGCCGAGCGGGTGAGGACATGGACCGCTTCGCCGCGCGCGAGCAGGGCCTGCACGGTGGCGCTGCCGACCGTGCCGGTGCCGCCGAGAACCAGGTGAGTCATGGGAGGATCCTTTCGGGAGCCGGGGTGGATTGGGAACAAATCGGGTGCGCGTACGATGCCACCAACGGCCCCCGTCATTCTCCCCGATTGATCCCCCGTTCCCGATCCTTCAAATAGGCGCCCAGCGCTTCCATCACCGGATCGCGGCCTTGAACCACACGTCGTTCTGGAAGAAGTTGTTCGGGCGCAGGATTACGTAAGGAATGCCGCTCGCC
>JBKJNH010000063.1:0-18258 GCA_046596055.1 Candidatus Eiseniibacteriota bacterium | reverse complement strand
ATCGCGTAGCGCGTGACGCGCATGGGGAACAGGTGCTCGAAGGCCTCGATCGGCGTGTTGAGCGTGTTCGTCATGTGCGCCTGCATCCCCGAAGCCCCCGGGCCATCGGGCCCGCCGCCGTGGCCGCCGCCAAGCGTCTCGTAATAGGCGAACGGCGCGCCCCCCGCCGAGACACCGCCGATGAGCACGTTGTTCATCGTGCCGTAGCTCGCCGCGGGAACGCGATCGGGCAAGGCACGAGCGAGCGCGGCCAGGAGCACGTCGGTGATGCGCTGCGAGGTTTCCACGTTTCCGGACGACACCGCGGCGGGCGGGCGCGCCGCAACGATCGTGCCCGCGGGCGCGATCACGTCGAGCGGGCGCAGGCAGCCGGCATTCGTCGGCAGCGACGCGCCCGCCAGACAGCGGAAGACGTACAACACGGCTGACAGCGTGATCGACGCCACCGCGTTCAGCGGCCCGTCGACCTGCGGCGCGCTGCCGGTAAAGTCGATCGTGGCGCGACCGCCGCGATGCACGGTGATCGCGACCCTGATCGGGATGCGCGTGCCGCCCACGCCGTCGCCATCGAGATAGTCCACGGCCGCGTAGCGGCCGGGGGTGATGGAGGAGAGGACGGCCCGCACGCCTCGCTCCGCGTAGTCATACAGATGTCCGACGTAGTCGGACATCTCCGCGATACCACTCCGCTCCGCCAGCTCCGTCAGTCGCTTCGCTCCTGTCGCCGCCGCACCGAGCTGCGCCTCGAGGTCCGCCTGCCGCTCGTCGGGCGTGCGGACGTTGGCGCAAATGAGCCGCCACAGGTCGGATTGCACGACTCCGCGGCGAACGATGTGCACGGGCGGAATGCGCACGCCCTCCTGCACCAGCTCGGTGGCCAGCGGCAGCGAACCGGGGCTCATGCCGCCCACGTCGGCGTGGTGCGCGCGGTTTGCGACGTAGAAGCGCGCGCGCATCTCCCCCGGCAGGAACACCGGTGCCACGAGCGTGATGTCGGGCAGGTGCGTTCCGCCCTCGTATGGATCGTTGACGAGGATCGCGTCTCCGGGCTCGAGCGGGCCACGCCTGAGCGCCGCCTCGACCGAGAGCGGCATCGAGCCCAGGTGGACGGGAATGTGCGCCGCCTGGGCGACCATGCGACCGGCGTGATCGAACACGGCACACGAGTAGTCGCGGCGCTCCTTGATGTTCGCCGAGCTGGCAGCGCGGCCGAGGACCACGCCCATCTCCTCGGCGCAGGCGGACAACAAGTGGTGATAGATCGACAGCTTGACCGGGTCGACCTTGCGGGCGCGCTTCATCGCGCCTTCCGCGCGCCGCGCACGAGCACCAGGTTCCCGTGCGCGTCGACACTCCCGCGCCATCCGGCGGGCACCCACGTCGTCGCGCCGTACTCGACCACGCGCGTCGGTCCGACGATCCGCGCGTCACGCCCCAGGGTCTCGCGACGCCACAGCCCGGGCGCGAGTTTCGCACCTGCCCCGGTCCGTCGGGGCACGCGCGCAACCGGCAACCGCGGCCCCGGCCGCGCGATCGATAGCGCGACGTCGACGACCTCGATCGCCTCGCCCGGCCGAACGTAGCCAAAGCGTCTCTCGTGGAGCCGGGCGAAACCCCCACGTGGATCGCGCGCCGCGGCGGCGAGGCCGGCCGCACCCGCGGGCACGTCGAGCTCGAACGACTGGCCGCGATAGCGCAGCGCCCAGCACCCATGCGTGCGCCACGCGGCGTCGCGGCCGTGCGCACGCTCGAGCTCGGCGGCCAGGGCGCGCAGCTCGCGGGCCGCCGCGGCGCGCGGCCACGCCGCCCCCGCCTCCAGTCGCCACAGGACAGTGCGCGACGCGTCGTGGCGCTCGTCCGCACCGAGCAGGCCCCATGCCGAGAGCACGCCGGCATCGGGCGGCACGAGCACGCGGGCCGCACCCAGCGCATCGGCCAACGCGCAGGCATGCAGCGGCCCCGCGCCGCCGAAGGCGACCAGCGTGGCCAGGCGGACGTCGTGTCCGCGCTCGACCGAGATCAGCCGCAGGGCGCGCTCGATCGTCGCGTCGGCGACGGCGATCACGCCGCTCGCCGCGGCCAGGGCGACCGCACGCGCGCCGCCCCGCAGTCCCATCGCACGCCCGAGCGAACCCATCACCCGCCACGACGCGTCCGCGTCGAGGGCCATCGCGCCGTCGAGGAAGTGTCCGAGCGGAATGCGCCCGAGGACCACCTGCGCGTCGGTCACGGTGGCCGGACCGCCGCGACCGTAGCATGCCGGACCCGGATCGGCGCCGGCGGAGCGCGGACCGACGACGAGCGCGCCGCCGGAGTCGACCGAGGCGATCGAGCCGCCGCCGGCGCCCACCGTGTGCACGTCCAGCATGGGAATCGCGATCGGCGCGCCGCCGATCATCGCCTCGCGCGTGGTCAACGGGGTGCCGGCGACGAGCGCAACGTCGGTCGAGGTGCCGCCGATGTCGAGCGTGAGCAGCATCGGCAGGCGTGCCGCACGGCCCAGTCGCGCCGCGCCGAGCACGCCGCCGGCCGGCCCCGACAGCACGGTGTGCACGGGATAGCGCGCGGTGTGCGCCGCGGGCGCGGTCCCACCGTTTGATTGCATGACGCGGAGGCGATGCGCGCGCGGCGCGTCGAGCGTCTTGAGGTAGCGCTGAACCAGCGGTGCAACGTACGCGTTCACCACCGTGGTCGACGCCCGCTCGACCTCGCGGTGGCGACGGACGACCTCGTGCGAAAGCGCAACCGGCACGCCCGGCAACGCACGCGACAGCGCGCGACCCACCGCGCGTTCGGGACCCGCTGCAGCGTAGGAGTGCAGCAGGGTCACTGCGATCGCCTCGGGCCGCAGCGCCCGCACCCGGCGCACCAACCGGGTGAGCCCCGCCGCACCCAGCACCTGGAGCGTCTCCCCGGAAGGCCCCGTTCTCTGTTCGGCCTCGGCCGTCGCCCGGCCGCCATCGGCGATGAGCGAGGGCGCGCGCTCCGGGCGCAACGCGTACAACACGGGCCGCTCCTGGCGGGCGATCGTGAGCAGGTCGGCGAATCCGGACGTCGCGACGAACACGACGCGAGCGCCGGTGCGTGACAGGAGGGCATTGGTCGCCACGGTGAAGCCGTGCGCCACTTCCCACGGGCGTGTCGCGGCGACATGGACGCCGGAGGCGAGCAGTCGCCTTGAGGCCTCGGCGAGCCCACGATGAAACGCGAGCGAGGGATCGGCCGGCGTCGAGGAAACCTTGAACCGGAGCGCGCGCCCACCGTGAACCACGAGGAAGTCGGTGAACGTCCCGCCCGTGTCGATCCCGACGTGGACGGTCGCGCGCACCGCCGGTCGACGGCTCACGCCCCCTGCTCCCTTGCCAGGCGTGACATCCACGCCACCACGACGATTGCGACCGTCGCCACGATCCCGACGGCGTAGACCCAGGCCGGCAACTGCACCGCCTTGCCGAGCCACGCCACGGCCGCGTAGTACGGCAGGCAACCCAGCGCGATCGCGGCGGCGAACTTCGGCAGCGGGTAGCCGCCGGCGGCGGCGATCAGCCGCAGCGGGCCCGCACCCAGCGGCGTGGCGTAGATCACGAACAGGGCCCAGAAGGTGGCGTGGCCCGAGTCTCCGACGAGACCAATGACGCGGGTGCGCGCGCGCACGAGCCAGCCCCACTGCAGCGTCGGGTGGGCCAGCAGCCAGCGGACGACGAGGTACTGCGCGACCGATCCCGCGGTCGTGCCCAGTGCGCCCAGCACCGCGACGAGCCAGGGGGCGTGGCGTTCGCCCATGTAGGCGACGTAGAGCGTCGAGGCGATGGGCAGCGCGAGGGCATCGACGAACAGGTAGGCGACGAAGACGGCGAGCTGGTCGAAGAGCGGCGGCACGACGTGCGGGGCCCGGGGCCGATCAGTCGCCGTCGCCGGGCGTGAGCGCCGGCTCGGCAAAGTTCGTCGCCAGGTCGCCGTCGAGCGGCACCGCGGCGAGGGCGGGCACGCGCAGGACCACGAGCGTCATGTCGTCCTCGAGGTCCTCGCTCTGTGAGAACGCGTACACCGCGTCGTGAATGGCGCGCGCGACCTCTTCGGCGGACAGGTCGCGCGGCAGGGCGCGCATCAGGTCGCCCAGGCGCTCCTCGTCGAAGAACTCGCCGCTCGGTGAGCGTGCCTCGGTCACGCCGTCGGTGTAGCACAGCACGCGGTCGCCGGGCTCGAGCGTGACCATGCCCTCCTCGAGCCTTGGATCCTCGAACACGCCGAGCAGCAGCCCGCCCATGTGCAGGACCTCGATGCGGCCGTCGGCGCGCTGCAGGAACGGCGGATTGTGCCCGGCATTGCAGTAGCGCAGCTCCATCGTCGCGCGATCGAGCTTGGCGAGGAAGCCGGTCGCGAACATGCCCGACTCCGCGCGCGACAGCAGAAGCCGGTTGACGCGTTCGAGGATGTCCGACACGGCCCGGCCCTCGCCGGCCTGCGTGCGCAGCGATGCCTGGATCATGCTCATGACCAGCGCGCCCGGAACGCCCTTGCCCGAGACGTCGGCGATGGCGGCGAGCACGCCATCGTCGGTGTCCATGAGGTCGAAGTAGTCGCCGCCGACCTGCTTTGACGACTGGTTGAGCCCGAAGATCTCGAGGTTGTCCCAGCGCGGGAACGCACGCGGCAGGTACCCGCGCTGGATCTGGCGGGCCAGCGACAGCTCCTCCTCGAGCGCAGCACGGCGCAGGCTCTCGCTATAGAGCGATGCGGTGCGCATCGCGGCTCCCGTCTGGTTTGCGAGAGTCTCCAGGAGAAACAAGTCCTCGCGAAGGAAGCGCGCGCCGGTCAACTTGCGCCCGAGCGCGATCGCGCCGAGCACCTCGTCGCGATGGCGCACGGGTACGAGCAGGGAAATATCCAGCGTCTTTGCCGAACCGACGATCCGCGCGGCCTCCTCGGCGCGATCGGCCGGCCAGCCGTCGGTGATCTGGCTCGCCAGGATGGGGCCGGGGCCCAGCATCTCGGCGCGCAGCGCGTGCGCCCAGGCGACCAGTCCCAGCTCGCCGTTCAGTGCCTCGCCCACCCGCACGCCGCCCGGGCGGTCGAACGCGGCGACGGTGACGAAGCCTTCGCCCTGGCGCCGGAACAGGACGCAGCGCTCGAGCAACAGCGTCTCGCCGACGGCGCTCGTGAGGCGTCCCGCCAGCGCCGACAGGTCGAGCTCCGTGACGATGTCGCGCGACAGGTTCTGGATGACGGTGCGGCCCTCGCGACGATCGCGCGACAGGTAGCCCTCGACCACTTCCTCGAGCCGCGAGACGACCGGGGGCAGCACGCTGACCAGCAGCAGCAGCAGGAGCGGCTGCGCCAGGCGCGGATCGAGGCCCGACCAGCGGCCGAGGAATCCCGTGATCATCGACGACAGGGCGAGGTAGACGAGGATCATTCCCAGCGCGGGAAGCAGAAACAGGATCGAGCGGCGGACCAGGAAGCCCGCGTCGAGGAGGCGGTAGCGCACGATCGCGTAGGCGATCGAGCCCGAGCCGATGGCCAGCGCGAAAACGAGCAGCCCCGAGCGGAAGGCCTGGCCCGCCTGCGCGCCCACGCCGAAGAGCGTGGGCAGCGGAACGGCGAGCGAGTAGAGGACGAGGCAGGCGCCCAGCCCGATCGAGATCGCGCGCAACTGGTCGCGGAGGCGCGGGCTCGTCACCTCACGCAGGCGAACGCCGAGGACCAGGAGGGTCACCACGACGTACGCGAGATTGACCAGCGAGAACAGGACCGTGTGCGCGTCGTACAGGAGGCCCAGTGCGACACGAACGGTCGACAACAGCGGCGAGGCCCAGCCGCTGCGCGAGGCGACGTCGGCGAGCCAGAACGTCTCGTTGGAGAGGCGCGCTGCGGCCGTGAGCAACAGGTGGAAGAGGTAGGGGGTGAAGACGAGGATCTCGAAGAACGGGATGCGGCGGAACCAGCGCGGCTCGCGCGGGAACACCAGCACGAACAGCAGCAGCGCCGGGAAGAAGAACTCCCACAGGTAGGAGAAGTAATGGACCGCGTCGGTCGTGACGACCGCACCCCTGGCCTGCGAGCCTTCGGCGGCCAGCGCGAGCCCGACGAGGAGCGCACCCAGGCCGCCGAACGACAGCATGAGCGCGGCCCAGAGGTTGGGCCGCTGGCGCGGATCCTCGCGGAAGATCGCGATGCCGAGCAGGATGATCAGGGCGCCCAGCGAAACGCACAGCGTGGCGCCCCAGAGGGCAAGCGGCATTTTGGTGGATCCCTCCGCGTCCGGTCGACGCGCGCCGCGCTAAACCGTGGGCGCGGGCGGCGCTTCCGGAGCGATCGGTGGCGACACCCCGGGCGCGCCCGGGCCGAAGCCGGCCTGGCTCCAGTCGACGGGGATCGGCGCGGGTTGGCCGCCGCGCGTGCGCAGGATTCCGCCGACTCCGGCGCACAACACGCCGCAGCTGACGAGAACCCCGACCACGTCGAGCAGTCCGCCCAGCAACCCGGCCGGCGGCACGACGAGTCCGACTCCCTGGAACAGGCTCGACACAAGGCCGATCCCCGTCACGGCCACGACACCGACCATGGTGTTGCGGACGAGCTCGGGCGCGCCGAGTCGCGGCGAGAGACGCCCGACGACCCATCCACCCAGGGCCGAAGCGCCGAGAATGGCGCCCCAGAACAGGAGAACGACGATGGCGAGACTATAGCCGAGGAGCAGCAGGACGGCCACGGGGATACCGATGATGGTGACGGCCAGCAGCACGGCCGCGAGGGCAACGACGATGGTCGCTGGGGCGATCGCCATGATGCCCAGCAGGCCGTAACCGAGCGAGGCCAGGGTCTCGCCGTCGATCCGGGCCGTGATCCGCCGGGCCCGCTCGCGGGTCAGCGTGACGGTGACCCAGGCGATGAGCAGCCAGAACAGGATCTTGAAGACGCGGCCGACAGCATCGAAGCCATGACCGATGAAGTTGAGGCCCTGCAGTCCGAGCAGGCCGGCCGGCAGGTTGCCGAAGGAAACGGAGGATCCGAGGATCGTCGCTCCGGGCGCCTTCTCGACGTTGCCACCGATGCTGACGGCGTCGCCCCGCACCTGCGCACCCTCCTCGAGGATCACGTCGCCGCCGGCGGCCACCACGTCGTCGTCGACGATGCCGCGCACGGTGACGCTGCCGCCCATCGCGAAGACGTGGCCCAGCACGTGCTCGCCGCGCTCGATCACGATGTCCTCGCCGATCTGCACGACGTCGTTCTCCCCGGCATGGACCTTGTACACGCCACCGGGGCCCTCGATCGTGCGCGGACCGTCCCCGCCGCGAATGGTCATGTTGTCGGGCACGCCGGGGGCACCGGGAACGCCCGGCGCGGCCGGAGTCGGCGGTGGCGCGGGTGAGAGGAAGTCGGAGCGCACGGAGTCGACGGGAACGCCGGGGAGTTCGGTCTCCTGGGCCCCGACGCGCGGCACGAGGCCGATCGCGGCCACGCCGAATCCGACGACAGCGGCGATCGCGAGGCCGAGCCCGGCCAGGCTGCGCAGACGCTGGGCGTTCACGGGGTCACCCCTTCCGAGGACAGCGCGATGTCGCCGGACGACGTCCGCACGGCGACGGTGCCCGTGCCGCCGAGGCGGCCGGTGAGGCGATTGCGATTCATGGTGTCGACGGCGAGCTCGTTGCGCACCGACATGGCGCCGCTCGAGGTCTGCAGGTCCAGCGTCCCGCCGGTCCGCTCGGGAATCACGAGTTCCACCCGGCCGGCCGAGGTCCGCACCTGGACGAATCGCGGCACTCCCGACAGTCTCGCCTGGACGTCGCCCGAGGCGGTCTCGATCGCGCACGAATCGGCGGTGGCGGAGAGATCGACGTCGCCGGCACTGGTCGAGACGAACACCGGGCCCACGATGTCGTTGGCCCCCACGTCACCGGTCGAGGTCTCGATGCGCGCACCGCCGCGCACGCCGGTGGCGCTCACGTCGCCGCTCGTCGCGCGCACGATCAATCCGCCGCGCAGGTCGTTCGCGTCGACGTCGCCCGAGGTGACACGAACGAGCGCCGGCCCGTCGCACTCGCGCAGCGTGACGTCGCCCGAGGTGGTCTGGACGCTGGCGCGGCCGGTCATCCGGATGAGCTCGACGTCCCCGGTGTTCGACACGAAGGCAGCCTGCTGCGGAAGTCCCGTGGCATCGAAGTCGCCGCGCGCGGTCTCGCACTCGATGCGGGCGCGGGCGGGGACGGCGATGGTCAACTCGATCTCGACCGAGCGGCGCACCCGCCACGGGCCGGCGTCGACGGTGACGCGCGGGCGCCGGCGGTCCGGCTCGCGGACCCGCAGGACGAGCATGTCGCCCTGACGCTCCATGGTGACCTTGATCTGGTTGAACACCGCGTCGGCGTTCTGCGCGGTCGAACCCTCGACGCGTCGCGCGGTGACCACGCGGACCGTGTCGTCGGGGCTGGCGATCAGGTGGACGTCGGCGGAGCGGGTCTCGATACGGACGATGGCCGAAGATCCAAGGGCAACGGCGCTGGCGATGCGGTCCTCGCGAACGACTCCCCGCCGCTCGTTGCATCCGGCGGCCACGAGGGCGGCGACGGCCAGGACGAGCAACGGGGCAAGGAGGGCGGCAAACCCTGTGCGGTGGGACATGACGGCCTCCATGGGCGTGGGACGGAACTCGAACGTGTCCCCCCTACGCCGGGACGGGCCCCGGGGTTGCCTCGGGTGCGATCGAGGGGCCCCGGATCCGGACTCTACCGGTAGTTCTGGAACTGGAGCGCCCGGGGCCACTCGTGGCCCCGCACCGCCGTCATGACCGCCTGCAGCTCGTCCTTCTTCTTGCTCGAGACCCGGACCTGCTCGCCCTGGATCGTGGACTGGACCTTGAGCCCCAGGGTCTTGATGAACTTCGTGATCTCCTTCGCCTGCTCGGACTCGAGCCCGCTCTTGAACTTGAGCGTGCGGCGCAAGGTCCCCTTGGCGGCGGGCTCGATGGCGCCCTCCTCGATGGACTTGAGCGAGACCCCGCGCTTGACCAGCTTGCCGTCGAGGATGTCGCGCACGTTCTTCATTTTGAGGTCGTCGTCGGCGATGATGACCAGCGTGTCCTTGCCCTCGGAGCGGATCTCGGCGGCGCTGCCCTTGAAGTCGAACCGCGTCGTGATTTCCTTCACCGCCTGCTGGACGGCGTTCTGCACTTCCATCCAGTCGACCTCGGAAACGATGTCGAACGAGAAGTCGTCGGCCATGGGGACTCCGGGGATTCAGAGGGGCACGCGGGGGAAAGAAAGAGGGCCCTTGCGGGCCCTCTCTCCGTACGGATCGCAGCGGCGCGGAACGCGCGCGCGATTAGTGCGTGGTCGTCGTGGTCGTATCCGCCATGGTGCTGTCCATGGTCACCGGGGTCTCGGTCGTCGTCTCGGTCGTGGTCGTCGTCGTCGTGGTCTCAACGACCGGGGTTTCCTCGGCCTTCGGAGCACATCCGATCGTACCCAGCGAGAGCGTGAGAGCGAACACTGCAACCGCCGCAAGCGCGATAAGCTTCCGCATCCTCTGCTTTCACCTCCTTCGCCATGGCCCACGCCGGAGCGGGGTCATGTCGGAACTAAGATCTCGTTGCCCGGACCGCAACTTCCGGTTCCGCATCCGGGATGTCGCCACGCGTCAGGCGGAGAGAGAGTGCAAGACCACCGCGATTCGCGGCGCTCGCATGACCCTTCGCCAGGAGGACGCGGGTCCGATTCATAGCAGGTGTGGGGAGCCGGGTGCATGACAGGTTGGGACCCACCCCAGGCGACGTATCCGGCGCAACGTACGTTCGGGTCCGGGGGGGTGTCAAGGAATTTGTCCGCCCGGCAAGGCTCACCCCGGCCTGTCCTGTTCGATTTTCAGGGACAGGAATGATCGCGTAGACACATGTCCGGCAACACTTTAGATGAGAAGGATCTGTCCTAGCGGGTAGCCGCCACGACCCCAGAAGAGGCCGCCAGACCGCGCCCGAGGTCCGCGCGCAGGTCGGCGACGTCCTCGCAACCGACGGACAGGCGCACCAGGCCGTCGGTGAAGCCGGTGGCATCGCGCTGCTCCTTCGGCACGGACGCGTGCGTCATGCTCGCGGGATGCGTCACCAGCGACTCGACGCCGCCGAGCGACTCACCGAGCGTGAACAGACCCAGAGCCTCGCAGAATCGCTTGCCGGTCTCGAGATCGGGAAACTCCAGGGAGATGATCCCCCCGAAACCCGCCATCTGCTTTCTCGCCAGCGCGTGCCCGGGATGATCGGGCAACCCGGGATAGATGACCTTCGGCCCCCGTGGTCCCGTCGCCTGCGCCGCCAGCCACACCGCCAGCTCGCCCGCGTTCTTCTCGTGTCGCTCCATCCGCAGCGGCAGCGTCTTGATGCCGCGCAGCGCGAGCCAGCAGTCCCACGGTCCGGGCACCGCCCCCACCGCGTTCTGCAGGAATCGCAGCCGCGTGGCCAGGTCGTCGCGCTTGACCACCAGCGCGCCGCCGACCATGTCGCTGTGCCCGTTCAGGTACTTGGTCGTCGAGTGGAGCACGATGTCGAAGCCGAACTCGAGCGGCCGCTGCAGCATCGGCGTGGCGAACGTGTTGTCGCACGCGGTGAGCAGCCCGTGGCGCTGCGCGATCCCGGCGATGCCCGCGAGGTCCGTGATGGTGAGCAGCGGATTGGTCGGCGTTTCGACGTAGATCAACTTCGTCGCCGGCTCGATCGCGGCCTCGACCGCAGCGAGGTCGGCCGTGTTCACGTAGGTGAACCGCATCCCGAGGTGGGCGAACACCTGGTCGAACAGGCGGAACGTGCCGCCATACATATTGTTCGAGGCCACGACGTGATCGCCGGCCTTGAGCAGGTGCAGCAGCGTCGTGGTCGCGGCCAGGCCCGAGGCGAAGGCGAAGCCGTGCACGCCGCTCTCGAGCGAGGCGAGGTTCTCCTCGAGCGCCTCGCGCGTGGGATTCTGCGAGCGCGCGTACTCGTAGCCCTTGTGATTGCCGAAGCCGTCCTGCGCGTAGGTCGAAGTCTGGTAGACCGGCACCGCGACCGCGCCCGTGCGCGGATCGGGGGCGTTGCCCGCGTGGATCGCACGGGTGCCGAGGCCGGACTTTGCATCGATGCGCGACATGCTCACTCCGCGATCAGCGAGATGACGTCGAGACGGGTGAGGATTCCGCTGGGTCCTCCCCCGTTGGCGGAGACGAGCACCGCCGCGTGCTTCTGCTTGAGGAGTTGCGCCACGCGCGTGACCGGCTCCTGCGCGCCGATCACCGGCAGCGGCCCGTCCATGATCTCGCGCACGGTGCGGCCGAGGACCGTGGGGTCGTCGAGAACGCGCTTCATGATCTCGGCGTCGTACACCGTGCCGACGGGCTGTTCGCCCTCGAGCACCGGGAGCTGCGACACGTCGTAGGCACGGACCAGCTCGAGCGCGTGGCGCACGAGGTCGCCCGGAGCGACCGACAGCAGCGCCTTTCCGCCCGCCGACTTGCCGAACACCAGGTCGGCGACCCGCGTCTCGGCCGGATCGAGCAGGTGGTTGTCGCGCATCCACTCGTCGTTGTGCACCTTCGACAGGTAGCGCTCGCCGGTGTCGGGCAGCATGACGACGACCACGCCGCCCTGCGACATCTTCCGCGCCTCGAGCAGGCCGGCGTGCAGGGCCGTGCCGCACGAGCCGCCGACCAGGATGCCCTCCTCGCGAGCCAGGCGGCGCGCGGTGTTGAGCGAGTCCTTGTCGTTTACCTGCACGACGTCGTCGATCACGCTCCAGTCGTAGGCCTCGGGCAGGAAGTCCTCGCCGATCCCCTCAACCTTGTACGTGTGCGCCTCGCCCATGGTGCGGGTGTGGAACCACTGGTACA
This sequence comes from Candidatus Eiseniibacteriota bacterium, assembly GCA_046596055.1. Classification (GTDB taxonomy): domain Bacteria; phylum Eisenbacteria; class RBG-16-71-46; order RBG-16-71-46; family DASYSL01; genus JANPEF01. The sequence continues at coordinate 6,399 of JBKJNH010000063.1, read as the reverse complement.
GGATCGAGCCGATCGGGTCGGCGCCGACGATGCGGACCTTCGGATTCTTCTCCTTCAGGTACTTCGCCGTGCCGCTGATCGTGCCGCCCGTGCCGATCGAGGTGACGAACACGTCGATCTTGCCCGCGGTCTGCTCCCAGAGCTCGGGTCCCGTCGTGCGGTAGTGGGCCGCCGGGTTCGCGGGGTTGTCGTACTGGTTGGTGAGGAACGCATTGGGGCGTTCGCGCTCGATCCGGCGGGCGACCTGGTAGTACGACTCGGGCGAGTCGGGCGAGACGGCGGTCGGGCAGACGACCACCTCGGCGCCGTAGGCCTTGAGGAGGTTGATCTTCTCGGTCGCGACCTTGTCCGGCATGCAGAACACGGTCTTGTAGCCGAGGACGACCGCCGCCATCGCGAGGCCGACGCCCGTGTTGCCCGACGTGCATTCGACGATCGTGCCGCCGGGCTTGAGCTTTCCTTCGGCCTCGGCGGCGCGGATCATCGAGAGTCCGATCCGGTCCTTCGAGCTGCCGCCGGGGTTGAACGACTCGACCTTGGCAAGGACGGTGGCCGAGATGCCGCGGGTCATCTTGTTCAGCCGGACGAGCGGCGTATTGCCGACCGACTGGATGATGTCCTCGAAGTACGTCATTCCATCGGGCTGCAGGGGCATGTTTGCTTCCGGCGTGAGGGAGTCGGGGGAGGCGGGCCCCGCAACGGGAAGTCGCGCGGGCGCACGGTACCCGACAAAGGTACCACCGCGCCCGCGCCTCACGCTACTTTCCCGGGGTCGCTCCCACGGGCGTGATCGGCGTGCCCGTCGGGGCGGCCGCCCCGGTCGCCGCCGCCTGCGCCTTCTTCTGCGCCTCGTTGATCCCGTCCTCCAGCTCCTTGGTCATCCGCGCGATGTCCGAGCGCTCCCCGACCTCGGGCATGAGGACCTTGTTGTAGGACTTCTTGTCAATGACCGTCTTCCCCTGCACGGTGACGAACGTGGCGCCCATGTTCTGGATCTGCTGCCCGCTGGCCACCGTCACCGAGGCGTTGACGTGCCGTCCCTCGGCCACGATTCCCGGCTGGTGCGACAGGATGACGACGTCGATGCCGGGCACCTGGGCCGCCAGGTCCTCGCCCTCGACGCGACCCATGTGCGCCAGGCAGACGACGACGTCGGCCTCCTTGCGCAGCTTCGCGACCATTTCCTGCGCGGTGGCGAGCGGATCGAGGACGGTGACCTCACCGGCGGCCGTCGCGTTCAGCTCGAGCACCGGGTTGAGCACGGCGAAGACGCCCACCTTCACGCCGTTCACCTTGACGATCTTCGAGGTCGCGAACGCCGGCTTGCCGGTCGCCTTCTCCATGACGTTGGACGACACGAGCGTCAGCTTGCCGCGCGTCGCCAGCGCGCGGAGCGTCGGGAGCCCGTAGGCCAGCTCGCGGTCACCGACTCCGACCGCGTCGTAGCCCAGCAATGACATGATGTCGAATTGGTAGTCGAGCTTGGGGCGCTCGTGCGTGCGCGTGACGTCGGGCGCGAAGTCGCCGGCCTCGACGAGCAGCGCCTGACCGTACTTGATGCGCGTGCTGTCGACCAGGCTCGCCACGCGCGCCAGGCCGCCCTTGGGCGTGTGGCAGCCGCAGGGCTTCAGTTCGCCGACCGCGTCGGTCGTGCTGAGGATCGGGACGGTGACGGGGCCGGACGCGGCGAGCGCCGGTGCGGCACCCACGCCGAGCAGAAGGGCGGCGGCGAGCAGGGCGGCGGACGAGAACGCACTCACATTCGATCGCATCGGAGGAGACTCCTTCAGTGAGAGACGCGCGACAGCTTCGCCGCCAGGAATGAACAACGGCCTGGGAGTCGCCTCCCGGGCCGGTCCGTTCGCGCGAGGAGCCGCGCGCCTAGTGCGAGACGCGGGGCAGTTTCGCCGAGTAGTTCCAGCCCGGGTCGTTCGCCGGGGTGTGGCAGGTCAGGCAGACGGCTTCGGCCACCTTCCCACCGGTCTTCGCGAACATGTCGTGCTGCGTGCCGTAGCCGTGGCACGACTCGCATCCCACGTTCTTCAGCTTCGCCGACGTCGAGGCGTTCTGGTACCCGCCCGGCCGGCCGAAGCCGACCACGTGGCACTGGACGCACTCGGGCGTCGCATCCTTCTGCGTGCGCTCGAGAGTGGCGAACGCGTGGGCATGCTGCGTCGTCTTCCACTGCTCGTACTGCGCCGGGTGGCAGCTCATGCAGTTCTCGCTGCCCAGGTACTGGTCCGACCCGGGCGCCGTCGACGAGTTCTGCAGCGTCTGCGTCTGCTGCGCCTTGCGCTGTTCCTCGTTCAGCTTGTCGTCGAACTCCTTGACCATCCGCGCGATGTCGCCGCGGTCGCCCACCTCGGGCATCAGGATCTTCGTCTCCGACGCAAGGTCCATCACCTTCTTGCCTTCGAGCGTCACCTGCGTGAAGCCCACGTTCTGTCCCTGCTCGCCGCTGGCGACCGTGATCGCCGCGTTGACCCGCCGCCCCTGGGCGACGAAGCCCGGGTGATGCGCGAGGATGACGACGTCCATCCCCGGCACCTGCGCGGCGAGATCCTCGCCCTCGACCCGGCCCAGGTGTGCAAGGCAGATGATGACGTCCGCCTGCTTGCGCAGCTCGGTGACCATGGCCTGCGCGGTCGCGATCGGATCATCGACCGTCACCAGCTCGCCGGAGTTGCCCGGCAGGTCGATCTTCGGTCCGAGGACCGCGAAGATGCCGACCTTGACGCCACCCTTCTTGACGATGACCGACGTCTTGAACACGGGCTTGCCCGTCTTCTTGTCGATCAGGTTCGAGGAGATCAGCGGCGCCTTCGACTTCGCCGCCAGTTCCAGGATCGTCGGCAGGCCGAACGCGAGCTCACGCTCGCCAATGCCGAGCGCGTCGTAACCCATCAGGTTCTTCATCTCGAGCAGGAACGGAAGCTTGGGAGCCTCGTTGGGCTTCGAGAAGTCCGGAGCCCAGTCCCCTGCGTCGACGACGACCGCATCGCCGAACTTGATCTTCGTGCTGTCGATCAAACTGGCCCGCCGGGCCAGCCCACCCTTGGGCGTGTGTCAACCGCAGGGAGCGGTGTATCCGATCACGTCCGAGGTACTGATGACCGGGAGCACCTTGCCCGTCAGCTTCCCTTGCGTGCGCGCGCCCGTCGCCGTCCCGAGGACGACGAGGGACACGAACACGAGCAGGAGCGCCCGCGAGCGCCGCGTCGAAACAGACATGAAGTTCCTCCTGTGAGCCGGGGATCCCCCCGGCGGGTAAGGCGAATGGGTCAAGTGTACGGGCCCCGGAAATCCCCGGTCAAGCAGAGCCCCCGCCCCAAGCGGCGCGGGGGCAAGGCTTTGCATGTTTCGGACGAACAGCGGACGACGATGCGAACGGGCCCCCGGTCGCCTGGAGGCCCGTCACTTCGTTGAATCAGCTCGCCTCAGGGTTCGAGGAAGACGAGCTTGCGCTCCGAGCGCCAGCCCCCCCGTTCCATCCGTGCGAAGTAGACCCCCGGGTCCACCCGCCGGCCGCCGTCGTCGAGTCCGTCCCAGGAGATCCTGTGTAGGCCCCCGTCGAGCTCCTCGTCGAGCACCGTGGCGAGGACGCGCCCGCGAACGTCGTAGACCCGGATCAGGACGCGCGCCCGCTCGGGGTGAGAGAACGCGAAGTCGGTCCCACGGAGAACCGGATTCGGCTGCGCGCCCGCGAAGTGGAGCGAGACGCCCGCCGAAACGGCTTCGGCGATGGGATCCGTCGCCCGATTGCCACCCGAGGGCGTGTAGGCACCGCGGACCTCGAGGACGAACGTTCGCGCCGCGGAGGGAGGCGAGTTCGGAAGCTCGAACCCAACGTCGAGCGCCTCCCCCTGATTCATCAGCGAGCTCGAACCCCCGCTCGAGATCACCGCAGCCCGCGCGTCCCCGGACCGGGAGTGAGTCGCTGCCACGAGGTCGAGCCCGTCGACGCTCCTGCCCTGCGCCGACTCGAAGCGGGCGAGCGAGCGCAGGCGATACGGTGCGAGCAGGCGCAGGCGCACGGCCGAGAAGCCGTCGATCGGCCCGGCGAACGGGGCCGATCCCCGCCTCGGATGGAATCGACCTGTTTCGCGCCACGCGGCAGGACCGTCCGGGCGTTCGATCACGATCCCGGTGCCCGCGTTCTCGAGCCCGGTTGCGTCCCGCGTCGCGTCGATCAGGAGCCGCGTGCCGCTGGTCGCCGAGGGCAGCGACACGGTCAGTACGGTGCCCCCCGGAAGGGAGAGACCGGATGCGCTCGCCCCGGTCAGTGCCGCGGTGCGGTCGATCCCGGTGCCGTCGGTGACCGCGGCGACATCGCCCGGGAACCCGGACCACGTCAGATTGGGACCCCCGTAGAGACGCACGTTCGCGGCATGATCGACGTAGCCGAGTCGCACGCAATCGAGGTCGGCGTGCCCCGGCCCGCTCTTGGCCAGCCGAACCACGAGTCGACCGGCCGCCGCGGTGGGCGCGCTTCGCAGGACGATCCGGTCGTCGGCCCCGGGGGTCTCGGCGAACAGCGAGTTCTCGTCGAACCAGCCCGAACCGTCTCCGTTCTGCGCCATGAGCCCGGTGCCGGAACACAGCGCGTAGGTGTTCCCCGAGCACGTCGTCGTCCCCGAGACGACGCTACTGACCAGCGAGCGATTGCCCGCTTCGTCGGTCGCGCGCAGCGCGAAGTAGTACGTCTTGCAGGAGAGGAGCCCGTCCACCTCGACGCACTGGTAGTCGTTCGCGGGGGCGGGGACGGGGATGATCGAGAAGTCCGAGGCGACCTCGAAATTGCAGGCATTGATCGGATCCCGCGAGTACTTGAGCTCGTAGCTTTGGGCGGTTCCGGTGAATCCGTCGTCGCCGGGTGCGTACCAGCCGATCGCCGCGCTCGTGCGCGCGATGTTCTCGATGGTCAGCGTGGTGACCTTGCCCGGAGACACGGCATCGGTCGTCGGCGGATCGATCCGGATCCACGTCGCGACCGAGGGCACCTCCGGACTGTCCATGGAACCGACGACGAAGAGCATGTAGTCCCCGACCGGCGCTTCGTCGAGCGTCGCCGGAGCACTCACCTCGAGGCAGGCGGGACTTCCGGACTTCGTGAAGGGGTTAGCGGCAGGTAGCGCTGGTTCTCGTCGAAGGCGTGCGTCGTCGCTGCAGGCCGGACGAGGACGACCCTTCGGATCCCGGTCGTGTCGGCGACCGAGACCGAGAAGTGCCGTCCGGGCCGCGTCGACGTCGGAGCGTTCGTCACGACCGGGCGGGCCGCCAGCGTGTCGGACTCGCCCTTGAAGAGGTACGGGGGGCAGTAGAGGTTGGCCAGGTACTTGTCCGGATGGTTCTCCCCACCGGCACTCAACACGCGACCGTCCGGCAGAAGGAGCGCCGTCGAGTGGTAGCCGCGAATCGTCGGCTGGATCTCGAGCGCGTCGGGATCGGTCCACGTCCCGAGTCCGCCGTTGCCGTCGGGGTCCCAGATCTGCGGTTCGCGGACCGGTGCATCGTTCCCCTGCGAGGTCGTCCCGTTCCCGCCGAGCGCGAGGGCCTTCCCATTCGGCAGGAGGACGAGGTTGTGGTACGCGCGGGGGAGCATGGACTGGCTCGTCGACCAACCCGCCGCGAGGTTCGTCGCGTTCAGGATCTTGGTCGTGCCCACGACCGGCCCAAGCCGCCCCCCGGCGACTAGGATCCGACCGGGCCGGTACTGGACCCCGGTCTCCGACTCGAATCCGGTCGCGAATCCGGTCTGCGTCTGCCAACCCTGACCGACGCCGGGCTGCTGACCCGGCGCCGGCAGATCGAGCCAGTACGTCTGCGACGCGTGCCCTGCGGCGAGCACGCGACCGTAAGATCCGGAAGCGCCAGGGACCGTGAACAGCAGCGGGTACGTGTGGTGCCATCCGAACGGAGCGTTCGTGTACGCGAGCCGCATATTGGTGCCGGGCTCGTAGACCTCGGAGCGACGGGCGTGGGTCCACTCCCGATCCCGCGTTACCGTCTGGCCGGTCAGATTTGCCGCGAACGCGGTCCAGCTCTGCCACGCCGCGCCGGGCTTCCAGAGATCAACCACGTGCACGTTCGAGTCTGCGCCCCCGGAGACCCCTTCCCCGCCGGAGACGTAGACCCGCCCCCCGCCCTGCCCCTGGTCGGAGTCGAGAAGCACCCCGGCCCGCGCACGCGCCGTTGGCGCGGTCCCGCCGAAGGTCTTCTTCTCCCACCCCACCGTGCTGTCGTCGAACGCCCAGAGAACCCAGGTTTCGTTCAGATACGTGCTTGCGCCGAGCTGCCCGCCGAAGAGAACGGCGGTGTTCGCCACCTTCCCGGAGGAGTGGGTGCGCGTAATTCCTTCGGGTTCGACCCGCACAAAGCCGTGTCCGTGCCGTCCGGAAG
>JBKJNH010000310.1:0-3132 GCA_046596055.1 Candidatus Eiseniibacteriota bacterium | reverse complement strand
TGCGCTGCGACGCGAACGTCTCGCTGCGCCCGATCGGACAGAAGGAGTTCTTCACGCCCATGATCGAGTTCAGGTTCTTGATCTCGCTGCGCGTGCCGAACTCCTGCTGTCCGATCGGGCGCAGCGAGACGTTCGCGTCGCAGCGCAGGCTCCCCTTCTCCATGTCGCCATCGGAGATGCCCAGCCAGCGCACGAGTCGGCGCAGCGTCGTCAGGTAGGCGAAAGCCTCCTCGGGCGTCGACATCGCCGGCTCGGACACCATCTCGGCCAGCGGCACGCCGGCGCGATTGAAATCGAGCCGTGTCTCGTCGCGGTCCCCGTGGACTTCGGGATGCAGCGACTTGCCGGTGTCTTCCTCCAGGTGCACGCGTGTGATCGGCACCAGCCGGGGCTCGCGCGACGTCCCGATGTCGAGGTGTCCCCCGGTGACGATCGGACGGTCGTACTGCGAGATCTGGTAGTTCTTCGGCATGTCGGGATAGAAGTAGTTTTTCCGGGAGAAGACCGAATGCGCGTGCACCTCGGCGCCCAGCGCCAGGCCCAGGCGGGCGACCGCGAGCACGGCTTCGCCATTGAGCGCCGGCAGCGCACCGGGCAGGCCAAGGCAGACCGGGCAGACGCGCGTGTTCGCCGCGCCGGCGAATTCGTTCGGGCAGGAGCAGAACAACTTGCTCCGCGTGCCGAGCTGGATGTGGACCTCGAGGCCTAGGACCGTTTCGTAGGCCATCGTCGCTCCTTCGAGTCGGTGAGCTGGTGCTCGAGCGCGGCGGCGAGGCGGTACAACAGGTCCTCGCGGCAGGCGCGCGCCGTGAACTGGACGCCGACCGGCAATCCCCCGCCGGTGAATCCGGCCGGGACCGACAGGGCCGGCAACCCGGCCAGGTTGGCGCCGATGGTGAAGATGTCCGAGAGGTACATCGCCAGCGGGTCATCGACCTTGGCCCCGATCTCGAACGCGGGTGTGGGCGTGGTCGGAAACAGCAGCGCGTCGCAGCCGTCGAGCGCGGCCAGCAGGTCCGCCTGGATGCGCCGCCGCGCCTTCTGCGCCTTCCCGTAGTACGCGTCGTAGTAACCCGCCGACAGCGCGTACGTGCCGAGCAGGATGCGCCGCTTCACCTCGGGGCCGAAGCCGGCCTCGCGCGAGTTCTCGTAAAGCGCCAGGACGTCGTCGGCCGCAGCACGCGGGCCGTAACGCACGCCGTCGAAGCGCGCCAGGTTCGACGAGGCCTCGGCGGTGGCGAGCAGGTAGTACGTGGCCACCCACGACGACGGCGGCAGCAGCGTGACCTCGCGCACCGTCGCGCCGGCGGCGCGCAGCGCGAGCTCGACCGTGCGCTGGCCGTCCGCCACGTCGTCGTCGAGCCCGTCGGCGAGCAGCGCCCTGGGCACGCCGATGACCAGGCCCTCGGCCGTCCTCGGCCCCAGGTCCAGCCCGTCGAAGTCGAACACGGGCTCGGGCAGCGTCGTGGCGTCATTCGGATCCGGCCCGGCGATGGCGCAAAACGCGCGCGCGCCGTCGGCGGCCGAACGGGAGAACACGCCGACCTGGTCGAGCGACGAACCGAACGCCACGAGACCGTAGCGCGACAGCCTCCCGTAGGTGGGCTTGAGCCCGAGCAGGTTCGTGAATGCCGCCGGCTGGCGGACCGAGCCGCCGGTCTCGGAGCCAAGGCCGATCGCCGCGGCGCCCGTGGCGACCGCGACGGCCGAACCGCCCGAGGAACCGCCGGGCACGCGCGTCGGGTCATAGGGATTGCGCGACGTCCCGTACGCCGAGTTCTCGGTCGAGGAGCCCATGGCGAACTCGTCGAGATTCGTCTTCCCCGTGATCACCGCGCCGTGCGCAAGTAACCGACGAACCACGGTCGCGTCGTAGGGCGGGACGTAGCCCTCGAGGATCTTCGAGCCGCACGTGGTCGGCACGCCGCGCGTGCACAGGTTGTCCTTGAGCGCGACCGGCACGCCCGACAGTAGCGGGCGTCGGGGCGCGGGCACGGCGGCGCGATCGAACGGGTCGGCGGCGGCGCCGCCCGCCCGCTCGGCGGCGGTCGGTCGGCGACCGCCGGGGATGCGATGGAGGAACGCGTGGACCTGCGGATCCCACAGGTCGGCCTGCGCCTCGTGCGCGGCGACGACCTCGTCGATCGCGAGGGTGCCGTCGTCAACCGCGTCGGCAATCTCCCCCGCGGACCACTGCCAGAGCGGACGGTCGGCGCTCATCCGCGCGTATCGACGACGGGCGGGACGAGGAAGTGCGTCGCGTCGGCCGCCGGCGCCTGGGCGAGAACGATCGCGCGATCGAGGCAAGCCTCGGGGCGCGGCGTATCGGTGCGGGCCGGGGCGAAGCGTTCGTTCACGTGCGAGAGAGGTTCTTCGCCATCGACGCCGAGCGCGTTGAGCGTCTGCACGTAGTCGAGCACCGCCGAGAGGTCCGCGCGCAGCTTCACGCGCTCCGCGGGTGTGATCGCAATCCGGGCGAGGCGGGCCACCGCCTCGACGTCGTCATCCGTCAGAGCCATCGTCGAGTCCCGTCAGGAATCGTCCCAGGATCTTGCGCGTCTCGCCGTCCTGGAACTCGATCGTGAACTTGCGGTCCGCACCGTGGCCATCGACGCCGATAACGCGACCGCGTCCGAACTTGTCATGCTCGATCCGTTTGCCGATCGCCGGGTCCTTGCGATTGCTTCCGCCCGGCAACGACGGCACAGCCACCCGCATGCCGTCCTGCCCGCTCCAGCCGGCCGACGTCGATGGGCGACCCGATCCGCCCCCCGACGACGCGCCGAACGACGGGCGCGCATACGTCGGGCGCACCGGCACAGGATTGTCGACCGCCAGCAGATCGGGTGGAATCTCGCGCACGAAGCGCGACAGCTCGGCTGCGCCGGTGCGATCCCAGCGCCGCCGGAACGAGGCGGCGCTCAGAATGACCTCCTGCTCCGCGCGCGTCAAGGCCACGTAGAAGAGGCGGCGCTCCTCCTCGATCCTGGCATCGTCGTCGAGCGACGAGCCGTGCGGCAGGAGGCCTTCCTCGAGCCCGGCGACGATCACGGTCGGAAACTCGAGGCCCTTGGCGTTGTGCATGGTGAGGAGGACGGCGCGATCATCGTCGATCGCTGGGCGGCCGACGAT
>JBKJNH010000064.1:0-15219 GCA_046596055.1 Candidatus Eiseniibacteriota bacterium | reverse complement strand
CACCGGCAACGCCGCCGACGCGATGCTGCGCGTCGAGGGCCTGGGCGACGACCTGTCGATCGACACGAAGACGGGCACCTGCGGCAAGGACGGGCAGTTCAAGCCCGTCGGCGTGGGCCAGCCCACCGTTCTGTTCTCCGAGATGACCGTGGGAGGCACCCGTGCCTAGGGCCGACGCGAACCTGACGCTCCAGAAGGCGGCGGAAGCCGCCGTGGGCTTCGCGCTCAAGGCGGGCGCGAAGGAAGCCGACGCCCTCGTCGAATCCGGCGCGCAGTTCCGGGTCGACGTGTTGCAGGGCAAGGTCGAGAACCTGAAGCAGGCGCAGACGCGCGGCCTCGGCCTGCGCGTGTTCGTCGACAAGCGCACGGCGCTGGTCTACACCAGCGACTTCCGCGAGAGCGCGCTGAAGGACATCGCCGCCCGCGCCGTCGAACTGGCGAAGAAGGCGCAGGCCGACGAGGCCGCAGGGCTTCCGGCCACGCCGCCGACCATGGCCGCCGACGCGGCGTCGCTCAAGACCTACGATCCCGCGGTCGCGGCGCTCACGGCCGAGCAGAAGATCGACTGGGCGCGCGGCGTCGAGAAGGCCGCGCTGGCCTACGACTCGCGCATCAAGCGCACCGACGGATGCTCGCTGCAGAGCGGCATCGGCGAGACCTGGTACGCGAGCTCGGCCGGGAAGAGCCTGACCTACCGCAACACGGGCATCGGCGGCTTCGTCAATCCGCTGGCCGACGACGGCGACAAGCAGCAGTCGGGCGGCTATGGCGAGTTCCAGGTCAGCCTCGACGCGCTCAGCACGCCCGAGGCGATCGGCAAGGAAGCCGGCAGGCGCGCGATCGAGAAGATTGGTGCCCGCGGCGTGCCGACGCAGAAGGTGCCGGTCATCCTGCACCCCGATATCGCGGGCAACTGGATCCAGAACCTGTTCACCGCGTTCTCGGGCGAGCAGGCGTTCAAGAAGGTGTCGTACCTGACCGAGAAGCTCGGCCAGCCGATCGCGTCGGACCTGGTCACTCTCATCGACGACGGTATTCTGCCCGGCGGCGTGGGCACCGCGCCATTCGACGGCGAGGGCGGCGCCACGCGGCGCAACCTGCTCATCGACAAGGGCGTGATGAAGATGTTCGCCTACAACGCGTACTGGGGCCGCCGGGCCGGCGCAAAGTCGACGGGCAACGCCGTGCGCGGCTACCAGGGCGCGCCGGGCATCGGTCCGCGCAACCTGTACATCCCGAACGGCACCTCCACGCCCGAGCAGATCTTCGCGTCGGTCGACCGCGGGTTCTGGATGGTGGACTCGGGAGCGTTCGGCTACAACCAGACGACCGGCGCGTACTCGTACCAGGCCGCGGGTTTCTGGATCGAGAAGGGCAAGGTCGCCTTCCCGGTCGCCGAGATCACCGTGGCGAGCACCACGCTCGACATGCTGAAGAACGTCGTGATGGTCGGCAACGACCTCAAGTACAACGGCAACGTGAACTCGCCGACGCTCAAGATCGCCGAGATGACGATCTCGGGGAGGCAGGCCGCGGGCTGAGTCGGCTCAATCCAGCCGCACGACCGTCCGGGTGAGCGATCCCCCGGGCGCCGACATCCGCACGAAATAAACGCCGGCCGCCGCGTGCGCGCCGGCGTTCGTGTTTCCGTCCCACGGCCGCACGTGGCGGCCCGGCTCGAAGGCCTCGTCGGCCAGGGTCCGCACGACGCGGCCGGACACGTCGTAGACCGCGAGCGCGACCCGACCCGGCGTGGGCAGATCGAAGTGGATCGACGACGTCGCCCGCGCCGGGTTCGGCGTCGCGGCGAGCGCAAGAACGGCCGGCAGGGCGAGGTCTTCGGACGGCGGCACGTCGGTGACACCGACCAGTGCAAACGCGTGCGCCGTCGTCCAGCCGGCAAACACGTTCGTCACGTTCGCCACGCCCGGAACATCGATCGGCGAGGGAACGACGTAGTTCGTCACCGAGTTGAAGAGCCCGCCCTCGGGCTGGCCAACGTTCGAGTTCAGGCCCCAGGCCTTGAGGCCACCGTTGACCAGCGCCATCGCCCAGCTCGAACCACCGACGATCTTCGAGACGTTGGAAAGCGGGACCAGTTGAGGCGATGCGGAGGAACCGCCGGTCCAGCCGATGCCGATCGCAGGGCCATACCCCCACGCCCAGAGCCGGCCGTCGACTCCCAGCGCGTAAGCGTTGTCCGGCCCGGCATGGATCTGCCGAATGCCGGTGAGCCCCGGGACCTGCGTCGGCACGAGCACGTAGTTGTAGTGCCCGTGGCCGAGCTGGCCCCAGGAGTTGATGCCCCACGTCCAGACCGTACCGTCGGCGCGCAATGCCATGCTCCAGGAGCCGGCTGCGGCGATCTCGACGACGCCCGTCAGGCCGATTGGCTGCTGCGGAACCAGTTCCCACGTGCTCGTCGTCCCGATGCCGAGTGCGCCGGATCCGTTGAATCCGATGGCGCGCAGCGTCCCGTCCTCGAGAAGCGCGAGGGAATGCACTGCGCCGGCGGCGATCCGCCGCACGCAGCCGATGTCGAGCGTGAAACCAGGCGCGTTGCCGTCGTCGCGATTGCCGGTGAAGAGTTGGCCGTAGAAGTTCGATCCCCAGCTGCGAATGCGACCATCGACTTCGAGCGCAAGCCCGTGCGAGTTGCCGGCCGCGATGTCGACCACGCCGGAGAGAATCGGCGCCGGGGTGTAACCCGCCCCGGACCACACGCCGCGACCGAGTTCGCCGACATTCGACGTGCCCCAGGTGAAGACCTGGCCGCTCGTGGTGAGGGCGATCGTGTGGGGCTGGCCGCCCGCGACCTTCACGAGGTCCGTGACTCCCGTCTGGGCGTACGGTGGACGCGTCGAGCTCGACGTGCCATCACCGACCGTGCCGTAGCCGTTCACCCCCCACGAGACGAGCGGTCCCGGCGAATCCGGAGCGTCCACGTCGAGCTCGCTCGCCGCACTGAGGACCTCCGAGCTGGCATCGCACGCGATCACGAGGCACTCGTACCTCCCGGAGTGGGCAGCCGTGAGGGGTCCAAGCGTGAGCGTGCGCCCGCCCGAGCCCGCGACCCCGCTCCCCGGGATGTCGTTCACCTCGACCCCATTCCGTCGCCAGCGGTAGCGCGCGAGCGCGCTGTTCGAGCCCACCTCGAACTGGATCGTCTGGCCGGAGCGCACCCGCCGGCACGAAGGCGGCTGGCTCGTCACGACGAGCGCGGGACGGGTGAAGTTCATCGCGGGGGCGACGTTCTCGATCGTGTGCCAGAAGTCGAGATCCTGGTTCGCGCTCCGCGTTCGGTAGTCCTGGATGAACTCCGCAACCGTCGTCGGATCGTCGTCCCGGAAGATGATGAAGATCTGGTTGTCGCCCTGGCTCAGGACATCCATCGCGCAGTCCCCGAACCCGTTATAGCCGTCGCTCTCGCCGTCCTCGATGTCCCGCAGGAGCGCACCGACATAGCCCTCGGTCATGGCGCCGGGGTAGGTGTTTCCGTCCGTGCACGCCTGCGTGGTCTCGAGTGTGTAGCGGCCGTCATTGATCGACAGCGGGACGTGCCCGTACGCCCCGTTCCAGACGCGGAGCATGCGCGAGCCGAACCAGTTTGCCCAGCCTTCCTGCCAGGCGTCGGTGTTGTTCTCCGGACACCAGACGCAGTGGCCCGGCGTCGGCGTATCGCAGAAACCGTTCGAGTAGTTGGTCGGCAGGAGCGAGCTGAACTTGCGCTGCAGGTGATGTCCGTACTCGTGGACCTGCGTGCCCTCGGTCCAGGTCTCGTTCGGTCCGATGTGGATTTCATCGAGGGAGTTCGCATAGAACGCGCCATTCAGCGAATCCGGCCAGTGGACGAAGACGTGCGGGATCGGGGTCATGCCGCCAACGCCGCTCGCGTGGCGGTTTGCCTTGATCATGCTGTTCCACACGTGGAGCGCAGGCACGTCAGTCAGCGGGATGATGTCGCCGATCTGCAGGTCCGTCCCCGTGTAGTCGGTGAACGTCCAATCCAGGGTCGTCCAGTCGTACATGTCCTCGGTGTCGTCGCTGCGCACCTGGCAGACCAGGTTCGCCGCCTCGATGCGGAGGTACACGTCGGGGTCGTCGGGGACTCCCGCGTCCAGGTCGTTCCACGGAACGGTGACGTCGAAGTACCCGGCGGCGTCGGTGAGCACGCTCGCAATCTGCTCGTCGGCGAAGAACGGTGCGAGATCATCGTCCATGATCCGAACGATGATGTTGTCCACGCCGAGCACGAGGTTGTCCTGGCGCGTGTAGATCACCCGCCCGCGGAAGCGAATCGGCGAGCCCTGCATCCGGGCGGAAGGATCCTTCGAGCCGTCGAGGACCGCCGGCGGCGCGACGATCTGCGCCCTTCCGGGCGTCCCGATCGTGGCCAGCCGCTCCGCGTCGAGCCGGAATGCCTTGGCGAACGGGATCCCGTTCACGGTACCGCTCACGACGATCGGCGCGGTCGGATCGGTCGGGACCGCACGGAAGGTGAACTGGCGGCGCGACTGCGGCGGGAGGAAGACGCTCGGCGATCCGTCGAACCCACGGATCGTCCAGCCCGCGCCTTCGATGCGCAGGTTCTCGACCTGACCCGCGTCGCCGGAAACGAGCTCGAAGCGACCGATCAGCTCGGCGCCACCGCGTGCGGGTGCGGGCCAATCACCATTCCAGCGCACCTTGACCGGTGGGCCGACGCGGGCGAGGGCTGGGTTCGCGATGCAGGCGAGACCGAGGGCGATGGCGACGAGCAGGCTGGAGCGAAACATGGGGTCCTCCTCCGCGGCCGTCGAGGCCGGGGCCGATTCGAGATGGCGAAAGGCAGGGAGGGAGCCCGCCTCGTCCAGAAGAACGAGGCCGGACCCGAAAACCGCACGCTACCGGGGATCGCCCGAGGCGATGAATCCGGCCCAGTGGAACGGGTGCGTCGAGCGGCCGGCCAAGCGCCGGGCGGTGAGGATCGAGCGGTGCGCCGCGCGCACGGCGGCGGCGGTGCCGAGACCCTCGGCGAAACGGGCCCGGTAGAGCGCGCCCATCCAGTCGGCGGTCGCCGCGTCGTCCACCGACCAGAGGCTGAGCACGACCGATCGCACGCCCGCGCGACGGAACGCGCGGTGAAGACCCTGGACCGCCTCCACGGCGCCCGGCTCGGCCAGGCCCGTCTCGCACGCCGACAGCACTGCCCAGTCGGCCCGCGACAGGTCGAGGTCGGCGATCTCCCCCGCGGTCAGGAACCCGTCGTCCGCGGGGTCCGTGCGGGCCCGGTTCGCGCCGGCGAGGGCCAGGCCGGGCACGCGCGGAACCGCGCGCCCCTCCGCCATCGCGGGCGTGGCGGCCGTCCCCGCCAGGCCACCGACGGCGCGAACACCCGCGTCGGCCAGCGGCGCGGCGACCGGCGCGGTGGCGAACCCGTGCGTCGCCAGGTGCAGGACGCGGCGCCCGGGGGCCGAGCGGCGGAACGCGGCCTCGCTCGCGTCGGCGCCGACCCGCACGTCGACGTCGCCCATCGCGGCATCGCGCCACATGCGGGCGATCGACTCGACCTCGCGGCCGGTCGCGGGCAGACGCTCGAGACGCATCCGGGGTGCCGCGGCGGCGGCGGGCCGGGCGGGCGCGGCGGCGGGCCCGGTGACCGCCGCATCGAAGTCGACGTCGCCGACGGCGAACAGGCCCACGCCCGCAGGCCCGCTCCGCTCGAGCGGCAGGAGATCGCGCTCCGCGGTGAGCCGCACGAGCAGCGGACCTTCCTCGACGAGGTAGCGCCCGGCGTGCGCGGCCGGCAGCGCGGAGATCTCGATGCGGTGGAGCGCGCCGTCGGGCACCCAGGCGATCGTGTCGACCCCGTCCAGGTGGGCGACCACGGGGTCCCACGCGAGGCGACGCACGGTCGCGCCGGCAGCCACCGCCCGCCGCTCCTCGGCCGCCTCGAGCTTCGCACCAGGACGGCGCGACACTGCGCCGAGCCAACGGTCGATCGCCGCCTCGAGCTGTGCAGCCGGGGCCAGGGGAATCGCACGCGGGGCCGTCTCGCCGGCGCGCAGCACGAAGGCGACGTAGCGCGCCGCCGCCGGATCCTGGTGCGCGGGGGCGAAGCGCTCGACGGCCGGCGGGAGAACGCGCACGAAGCTGGCGAGCGCCCAGCCGCGCGGAATCTGCGCCGCAATGTCCGCCCCGCCCGCCGCGGAGCGGGCGCTCGCGCCGCGCCAGGCGCCGCTGGCTGCACCGAGCGCCCGTTCCGCTCGCTCACGTCGCGCCTGCGCGGCGGCCAGCGCCGACGAATCCGGATCGCCCCCGCGCACGATGTCGGCGCGCAGGGCCGCCAGTTCAGCGCCGGCGGCCTCGAGCTCGCGCACGAGGGGCGCCACCGTCGAGTCGGAGCGCGGCACGGCACGCAGCGCCGCCGCGCCCTGGTCGAGGACGAGGATGCGCGCGCGGACGAGCGCGTCGAGCGCAGCGGCTGCCGCCCCGGGCTGCGCGCCGGACGAGTCGGCGGCCAGCGCGACCAGCGTCGCAATGCCCGACTCGCGCACGCGCGCGAGGTCGAGAGCCTCGCGCTCGGAGAGGACGTCGGCCGCCTCCGAGAGCAGCGCCCGACTCCGTTCCTCGACCACGATCGCGCGGCGGAGGGCATCGGCGCGCCGACCATCCGCCCAGTCGAGCGCGGCGAGCTGGCCCAGCGTCTCGAGCGTGCGCGGCGAACCGGAGCCGAGCAGGCTGTCCGACAGCACCCACGAGCGCTCGAGGCTCGTGCGTGCGGTCGCGCGGTCGCCGAGGCGGTATGCCGCCCAGGCGTGGTACGCGAGCGCCTCCGGATGAACGAGAGGTTCGAGTTTCGGAGTTTCAGCCAGCCCCTTCTCGACGCGCGCGCGCGCCTCTTCGGCGCGGCCCTCGAGGAGCAGCGCCAGGGCCATGCGCGCGGAGGCGAACAGGTCCTCCCCCTTCCCCGGTCCGAAGAGCTGGTCGCGCAGCGCGATCACCTCCTCGTACGCGGCCCGCGCGTTCGGCCCGTCGCCCTTGAGGAGGAGCACGCCCCCCCGGCTGCTCAGCGTGGACGACAGCGCGCCGGGATTCGGCGGTCGCACGGCGCGCTGGATCGCCTCGGCGCGGGCGAGGGCCGCGAGTGCCCCGTCGTAGTCGCCGAGGTCGCGTTTCGCGCCGCCCAGGCTGAGGAGGGACATCGCCACGAACGGGTGATCCGGACCGAGGGCGCGCTCGCGGATGGCCACCGATTGCTCCGCATGCTCGCGTCCGACCAGGTAATCGCCTAGTCGGGAAGCCACCGTGGCCGCCAGGTAGTGCGTCGCGGCGAGGTCGACGTGCTCGGGCCCGAGAACGCGTTCCTGCAGGTCGATCGCGCGATGGAACCCTTCGAGCGACTCGCGGAGGCGGCCGGCGACGAGCACCACGCGGGCCCGGGCGACGAGCTGCCGTGCGAACACGCTCGAGTCGACGGGGACGATGGACGCGGTGAGCGCGAGGGCGGAATCGATCTCGGGCAGCGCGGCCTCGGGCTGCCAGCGCTCGGCGAACAGATTCGCGCGCGTCTCCCGCACACGGGACTCGACGGACCGATCGGACGATCCGTCGCGCACGGCGAAGGCGAGGGCCGCGGTCGAGATCGACTCCGCCTCGGCGTACTTGCGCCGGACACGCCGCGCCTCGGCGAGACCGGAGAGACTCCGGGCCTCGCCAAGTGCGACGGGTGGACGTTCCGCGCGGCGCGCGGCGAGCGCGAGGATGAACACGGAGTCGCCCCCGGCCACGTCGCCGCGGCCGAGGCGCTCCCACCCTTCGCCTTCGAGCCGCTCCGCCTCGGCCGGTAAGCGCACGGCGGCTGGCGCGGCCGGCGCGGCCGCAAGGACGAGGCCGAGCGCGAGGGGAAGGGCGAGCACGTGGCTCAAGGCGAGGGGTTCTCCAGCACGATGAAGTCCATCCACACGGCCTCTCCGGGGTCGTTCCGAAGCGCCTCCATGAGCCGCTTGAGGCCGCGCGGCGGGGCCGCGTCCGGCGAGGCGGGCCGCGTCACGACCCCGCCGATACCCCGCGTGCCGGGCCCTCCGGCGCCGCTGCGGATCGGCGGGCGCACGGCGCGTTCCCCGGCCATGGGAAGGGTCGCGATCAACTGCTCGACCCGTTCGATGGGCCGACGGGCCGCGAGCACGAGAAAGGTCTCGCGTCCGCCCGCGGAAGTCACGACCCAATCGAGGGCCTCCGCACCCGCCAGTCCCGGAAGCCGATGCCGAACGCCCGGTGCGAGCGGGTTCGTCGCGCCGCGGGGGCCGAGCGGGAAGAGGACGAACGTCTCGCCGCTCGCGTCCTCGGACAGCACGTAGGCGTGGACCACCTCGCGCGCCTCGAGCTCGAGTGCGATCCGATCACCGGGCCCGACGACGTCGCCGTCCCGCAGTTCCTCGCGCGCGTCCGCGCCGCCGCGGACGAGCGCGGCTGTCACCTGCGGCGGCGCGGACGCCACCTCGAGGGCGACAACCGCCGGGGTGCCGGCGCCCGGAGTCGGCGCGGTGCCCGCCGGCGGGGCGGTCACCGTCGGGCCCGGCGCCCGCGACGAGGGTGCCTCCCGGCCCGCGAACCACAGCGCGGCGGCTGCCGCGACGACGACCGCCGCCGCCAGCCCGGGCACGACCGCGGAACTCCGCGCGGTGGAAGTCGTCGGCGCAATCGCCGCCAGCAGCGCCGCCTCGAGAGCAGCCACGTCGGGGGTGCGTCGTGCCGGGTCGGGCTCGAGCGCGCGCTCGACGGCGTGGACGAATGCCGCCGGAAGGTCGGGCCGTGCGGTGCGCAACGGCATGCGTTCGCCGCGCTCGAGGCGTCCGTTCAGCTCAGAGACGGTCGTCGCCTCGATCGGGTAGCGCCCGGTGACAAGGCGATACAGCAGGACGCCAAGCGAGTACACGTCCGAGGCCGGCGAAGCCGCCGCCCCCGCGAGCACCTCGGGAGCGGTCGCAAGCGGTGTGCCGAACGCCCCGGCCCCGTCGCCGGGCGTTCCCGGGCCCGCCTCGTGCGCGCTGCCGAAGTCCATCAGCACGATGCGTCCCGAACCGGCTGGCGATCCGGTCTCGCCCTCGCGCATGACGTTGCCGGTCTTCACGTCGCCGTGCACCAGCCCCGCCGCGTGCACGGCAGCGAGCGCTCCGCACAGTTCGACTCCGATCAGTGCGGCCTCGCGCGCGCCGAACGCGCCACGCGCGCTGAGGAGGTCCTCGAGCGTCGAGCCCTGGAGCAGGTCCGTCCACAGGCCCGCGCGACCGTCGTGCACGTCCGCGCCGTGCACAACGAGCACGTTGGGATGACGCACGCGGGCCAGCCGGCGCGCCTCGTCGAGCCAGCGGCGATCACTGCCGGCCGCCTCCGAGTGGCGCCGCAACTTGAGCGCGACCTCGCGACGGAGCGCGGGGTCCCACGCCCGGTAGACCTCGCCGAACGAGCCCGACCCGCGCAGCTCGAGTGCGGCGAGCGGGCCCCAGCGAAACAGCGCCTCGCCGTGCGGGCCGACATCGGCCAGCATCTCGGCATTGCCCATCCGTGCGGCGCGACCGAGGGTGGCGAGCGCCCGCAGGTTGCCCAGCGTGGCCGCGGCCCCGGGCGTCTCGCGGAGCGCGCGCTCCCAGTCGACCGGCGTCTCGTCGGCCACGGCCTCGGCCACCGAGTGCAGCGGTTCCTCAGGTTCGATGGACATCCATCACCTCCGCCAGTCGCAGGATCGCGCGACTGACCATCATGCGAACGGCGTTCGCCGAGGGACGACCGGTCGCCTCGGCGATCTGCTCGTACTTCATGCCGAACTCGAGCCGGAGCACCACTGCTTCGCGCTGTTCCTCCCCGAGCAGGGCGAGACCGGCTTCGTAGGCTTCGTACGCTTCGCGTCCCATCGCTTCCTCCAGCACCGACGGCCGATGGTCGGGCTGCTCCGGATCGAGTTCCCCCGAGCGGCGTCCCCCGTGCGAGCGACGGATCTCGTCGCGCATCGCATTGAGGAAGATCCTGCGCAGGTAGACGAGGAACGCGCCCTCGTGGACGGGCTCGAAGGTCCCCATGTGGGATAACGCGCGAACGAGGGAAATCTGCACGAGGTCGTCGGTATCGGAGAGCTGTCGGGCGCTCGACGGCAGGCGGCCGTGCGCCCAGCGGCGCAGCAGCGGCAGGTAGCGGGCGATCAGGCGATCGCGCGCACGCTCGTCCCCCGCCCGGAAGCGGGCAAGAAGCACCACGGTGGTTTCGAGATCCGCCTGCGGCCCTGAAGTCGGGCCCTGGTCCGGCCCCATGCGGCATCGTCCCCCGGCCCGAACGAATGGACTTGCTGGCTCCGGCCCAGTCTAGCGGGTCGGGTCGTCCAACTCCAGCGCCCGGGGCCGAGCCCGCTCGAGGGATCGCAAGCGGATCTGACCGTTCAGTTCGCCGCCGACCATGAACGCGAACGCAGTCAGGTAAAGCCAGGTCATGAGCACGAGGAAGGCGCCGAGGATCCCGTACAGCTTGTCGATCTTCCCGTAGAGCGACAGGTAGCGATCAAAGCCGTAGCCGATCGCCACCCAGGTCAGGCCGAACAGGACCGCGCCAGGCGCGGTCCAGCGCCAGTCGACGCGCCGCAGGGCCGGGGCGACCGCGTACATGGCGTATCCGACGGCGGCGGCGATGAGGAAGTACGTGGGCCAGCGCGCCCAGCCGTACAGGCCCGAGAGCTGCGGCGGCTGGGGCCACGTGGCGATCCAGCTCTTCACCAGCTGCGAGCCGACGAGCAGGATCTCGAACGCGGTGATCAGGCCGAAGCCCACGGCCACGACGAGCACCAGCGCGAGCAGACGGCGATACCAGAACGGGCGGAACTCGGTCACGCGGTAAACGCGATTCAGGCCGCCCATGATCACGTCGAATCCGTTCGATGCCACCCAGAGAACGCCGACGAGACCCAGACCCAGCACCGGGGCGGTGCCGTGCGCGATCGCCTGGCGCATGGCCACGAGCGTGGCCTCGACCAGCGAACGCGTTTCGCCGGGCGTGGCACGCTCGACGAGCATGCCGAGCACGGACAGCGAGTTCGGGTTGGCGCCCATGGCGGTGACAAGGGCGACCATGACGAACAGCCCCGGGAACAGCGCGTAGATCCAGTGGTATGCGATCTGCGTGGCGATGCCGTGGCAGTCGTCCTGGAACACGCCCTTGACGGTCCCGAGGAGCGACGCCCACACGAAGTCCATTGTTCGTGACGTCAGGGGCCGACGGCCAGGTAGTCGGCAGCGGCGGCACGCTGCCGCGCGATCGCGGCGCCCGCATCGTTCGTCGCGCCGAACGCCGCGGCCCGCGCCGACTCGACGCGCCACGAGCGGGTCGGCTCCTGCCCGGTGTCGTTCCATACGGCGCGTGCGGCGGCCGGATCACCCGAGCCCAGCAGCACGTCGGAAAGCAGGGCGGCGGCGACGACGTCGGTCGGCGCCACGCGCCGCACGGTGCGCAGGTTCGGCGCGGCGCGCGCGGCGTCACCGGCGCCCCACTGCGCCTCGGCCAGCACGCGCAGCAGCACCGGGTCGCCCCGCGAGGCCTCGGCCCCCGCCTGAGCCGAAATCACCGGCAGACCGCGGGCGGCGCCGGTCATGCGCGCGGCACGCGTCAACCAGTAGAGCGCCCCGGCGCGGCGTACCGGATCCTCCGCCGCCATCGTGAAGCGATCGCCGGCCAGCGTGAACTCGCCGGCCTCCATCAGGCGCTCGCCTGCGGCGAGATCGGGCGAGGACCATGCGGGAATCGCGGCCGATGCGCCGGCTTCGGCGGCGGTGGCCAGGCCGAGCGCGGGATGCAGGCGACGAGCCTCGTCGAAGGCAAGCGTCGCGCGCGCCGAGTCACCCCCGGCGCGGGCCAGCCGACTGGCATAGAGCGGGACGAGGAAATTGCCCGTGTCGATCTCGCGCAGGCGACGCAGTTCGCGCCACGCGCCCGCGGTGTCGCCCAGCGCCGCGCGCTCGAGCGCCAGGTTGTAGCCGGCGTCGAACGAGGCCGAGTCCACCTTGACCGCGTTCAGGAACGCCAGCCGCGCCGAGTCGCGCTTGCCCTCGGCCCGCAACACGAGACCCGCCTCGACGAGCCACACGGGCTGCCGCTCGGCCGTCTTGAGCAGGAGACCAAGCTGCGCCTTCGCCCGTTGCTGCTGGCCGAGACCGCGCAGCGCGTGCGCGTAGTGTTGCCGCGCCGAGATGTCCCCCGGCGCCGAGTACAGGTGCACCGACAGCGCGCTCGCGACCTCCGAATAGCGGCCGCGGGCCAGATTGAGACCGACCCACGTCGAGTACCACAGCACCGAACGGCTCTGGTCGGTCTCCATGTTGCGCGCCCGCACGATCGCCTGATCGGCCGCGTCGAGCTCGACGCGGGTCCAGCGGTAGAGCGCGGTCGTGTACCACGCGGTGGCATACAACGAATCAGCCGCGAGCGAGTACTGGAGCGCCTGGAGCGCCTCCTCCTCGTAGCCGAGGTGCAGGATCGAGACCTGGGCGAGCCGGTTCCACAGCTGCGCCTGGTCCGGGGCCAGGACTGCCGCGCGGCGGAACGACTGGTGCGCCCCACGGTAGTTCTCGCTGCGCAGCTCGAGCGTACCGCGCAGGTCCCAGACCTCGGCGGACAGGGAGTCCTTTTCCACGGCGGCCTTCGAGGCCGCGACGGCCCCGGGCAGGTTATTGAGGCGCAGGCGACTGCGCACGCGGTTGATCTCGACCTGCGCCGCCGCGTTGCCGGAGTAGTGAGCGCCGGGGATCTCGGAAACCAGCACGGCCGCGCCGGCGGTCGAAGGGTTTCCCCCGAGCCAGGCAAGCGCAAGGAACGCCAGCGCCGCCACGACGAAAGCCAGCAGCGTGAATGCGGTTCGTGGCGCCGGAACGGGCCAGGTGAACCGGGGACGGGTGCGACGGGTCGAATGAGGCGTCATGGGGGTCCGGTTGCGGAGGGTCGATGCGCCGAAACGCAACAGCCCGCCCAGGTGGCGGGCTGTCGCGGGATTCGGAACGGCACTGGAATCGCTGCGGTCCGCCGTGCGGGCGGCGCAGCCTAGCTCTGGAACGACTTGCCGCAGCCGCAGCCGCTGCTGGCGTTCGGATTCTTGATCTTGAACCCCTCGCTCCCGAGCTGCTCCTCGAAGTCGATTTCCGCGCCATTGAGCAACGGCAGGCTGTCGGCGTCGACGAGCAGCTTCACGCCCTCGTGCTCGAACACGTTGTCGCCGTCAGCGGCATCGTCGAACACCATGTCGTACGAGTAGCCCGAGCAACCGCCGGGCACGACGCGAATGCGCAGGCCCTTGTCGACGGCGCCCTCGGCCACGAGGATGTCCTTCAGCTTGACCGCCGCGGTCGGGGTGAGCATGACCATCGTGTTTCTCCTTCAGTCTGCGGGCCGGCTGCCCCGCGTATTCCCGCAAACCCTCGGGCGACGGCGAAATGCCGGCCGCGGGCGGGGTGTGGCGACAGGGCAAGGATACGGGGCGCGGGCCATACCGTCAAGCCGGCCAGGTCCGGCTAGATTCATTCCTGACAAACAGTTAGCCCGAAGGTCCCGGACCGGACCTCACCCGCGCTGTGGTATGCTCGTCGGGCTCGTTCGGCCAGTTCCCGGCCAGAATCGGTGGATTTCAAGGGGGGAGCCACGGATCTCAGCGTGATTCTGGTCTATTACCGGGCGCCCGAGGCGATCCGAGCCTGTCTTGCCTCCCTCCCTCCCGCCCTTTCCGGGCTCACCTCCGAGATCCTGGTGGTCGACAATGCCTCCGGGGACGGCATGGCCGCCGAGATCCGGGCCACGCATCCTGGGGTCCGGGTCTTCGACAACGCGGAGAACGTGGGCTTTGCCCGGGGCGTCAATCGTGGCCTGGCCGAGGCGACGGGGCGCTGCCTGGCCCTGCTCAACCCCGACACCGAGGTGGCTTCCGGAGCCTTTGCAACGCTGGTCGCCCGGCTTGACGCCGATCCCGGAACCGGGGCGGTCGGACCGAAGATTCTCGATCCCGACGGCAGCGTGCAGCTCTCCTGCCGCCGCTTTCCGACGCACTGGACCGGGCTGTTCAACCGCTACTCGCTGCTCACCCGCCTCTGGCCCGCGAACCCCTGGAGCCGCGCCTACCTCATGCTCGACTTCGATCACGCCTCGACGCGCGCGGTGGACTGGATCTCGGGAGCCTGCCTGGTCACGCGTCGCGACGTGGTCGACCGCGTCGGCCCGATGGACGAAGCGTTCTTCCTGTTCAACGAGGACGTCGACTGGTGCCGCCGAATGCACGTCGCGGGCTACCAGGTCGTCTACCTCCCCGCCGCCGTGTGCACGCACGCGATCGGCGCCAGCAAGGGTGGCATCCCCGCCTGGCTGATCTGGCGCCGGCACATGGGCATGCGCCACTACTTCCGCAAGCATCACCCCGCGCCGTGGCCGTGGATGCTGCTCACCGACGCCGGCATCGTCGCCCGCGCGGCGCTGCAGATCGCGCTCCAGCCGCTCAAGGGGCGCGCATGATGCCTCTGCTGCTCGCGCTTGCCGCGATCGGAGTCGCGCTCCTGCTCACGCCGGCGTGGATCGACCTGGCGCGGCGCCTGGGCTTCGTCGATCACCCGGGCGAGCGCAAGGTCCACCTCGCGCCAATGCCGACCGGCGGCGGATTCGCCGTCGCGGGCGCGTTCTTCGCGGTGCTGTGGGCCTCGACGCTCCTTCCCGGCGCGCCGACGCCGCAGGTCGTGCTCGGTCTCACCCTGGTCGGCGCGATGGCGCTGGCGCTGGGCTGGGCCGACGATCGCTGGCGCCTGCCGGCGTGGGCCAAGCTGATCGTGCAGGCGGCGTGCGGCTGGACGCTGCACTCGTTCGGCTTCGGTGTCGACAAGCTGTCGAATCCGTTCACCGGCGGATCGCTCGACTTGCAGGGCTGGGGCGTGGCCGTCGACATCGTGTGGACGGTGGCGATCGCCAATGCGATCAACCTGATCGACGGCCTCGACGGCCTCGCCGCGGGCGTGGTCGCAATCTCGGTGGCGACGCTGTGCGCGGTCGCGTTCGGCGACCCGGGCTCCTCGGTCGTGTGGGTCGGCGCGATCCTCGGCGGAGCGACGCTGGGATTCCTGCGCTCGAACTTCCCGCCGGCGAAGGTGTTCCTCGGCGACACCGGGAGCCAGTTCCTCGGCGTCATGATGGCTGCGCTCGCGCTGCTCGAGAACGACAAGGGCACGGCTG
>JBKJNH010000323.1:0-2771 GCA_046596055.1 Candidatus Eiseniibacteriota bacterium | reverse complement strand
GTTCCTGCTCGCCGCGACCCCCGGGGAGCCGCGACGCGTCGGCCGAGTCGCCGCCTTCGCTGCGGTCGCGCTCGTGGCCGGCGCCCTGCCCTACGCGCCGCTGTGGCTTGAGCGTGGCGCCGGTGCGCTCACGTTTTACGACCACGGCTATCCGCCGGCCTGGCTCGTGGCGAAGAAGTTCACCGTCGACCTGTGGGGATGGATCGGCGCGGTCGCTTTGGCGCTTGCCGGGGCGGCAGCGATCGCGGCGCTGCCGCGCAGCATGGCGCACTCAGGGACCGCGAGCCGGGCGGCTCTCGGGAGTGTACCGCCGATCCTCGCCTGGTTGCGGCTGCCCTACAAGGCGGCGTACCTCGCCCCCGCGGCGCCCCTCTTCGCACTCGCCGTCGGCGCGGCGCTGCCGCGGCGGCTGGTGCGACCCGTCCTGGTCACTCTGGTGCTTAGCCCGTGGTTCGGCTCGCTGTACGCGCCGGGCAAGGACGACGACCCGGGCCCTTCCCCCGCTGCGCGGGCCATCTCGATCGCCGGGCGCGCCGTCGTCCTCGATGCACGTGGCCCGATCCTGCTCGATCGTGCCCGCCGCCTCGCGGGCATCGCCTACGTGGCGCGCATCGAGCGGGCGCTCGCGACCCTGCCGCTAGGCAGCGCGGTCGTCGTGCAGGACTGGCTGCCGCACCTGCGGATCGTGCTCGATCGCCCGCGCGGCCCGGTCGAGCGCGACGGCGTCCTGTGCACGCACCTGCTCGATCGCGCGGCGCTCGATGCGCTGCGCGCCGAGGGCCGCACGCTGTGGATGCTGCCGGGAATCGACGACGCCAATCGCCTCAAGTACGGCGTGGATCTGGCCGCGGCCGGGGCGCGCCCGCTCGTGCCGTAACCCAGGGAGGCCGTGTGTTCTCGATCGATCCCGACATCCGCCGCGCGGAGACCTTGCCCGCGTTCGTCTATCGCGACGCCGAACTGTTCGCCCGTTCACGCGAGGCCATCTTCGCCCGGTCGTGGCAGCTGCTGCCTGCGGTCCAGGAGGTGCGACAGGCGGGCGACGTGGCGCCGGCGACGTTCCTCGAGGGCGCCTGCGAGGAGCCGATCCTCGTCACCCGCGACGCGGGAGGCGCGCTCCATTGCCTGTCGAACGTCTGCACGCACCGCGGCAACCTGCTCGTCGAGCAGGCCGGATCGGTCGAGCGCCTGCGCTGCCGCTACCACGGCCGGCGCTTCGACCTCGACGGCCGCTTCCGCTCGATGCCCGAGTTCGAGCAGGCCGTCGACTTCCCGCGCCCTGCCGACGACCTCCCGCGGCTGAGCACGGGCACGTGGGGGCCGTTCACGTTCGCGGCGATGGATCCTCAGATCCCATTCGACGACTGGATCGCGCCGGTCGTCGCAAGGCTGGCCGGCCTCGACTTCCGTCACGCCGAGCCCGCACCCGCGCGCTCGCGCGACTACGCGGTCGCCCCGCACTGGGCGCTCTATCTCGACAACTACCTCGAGGGCTTCCACATCCCGTACGTGCATGCCGCGCTGGCCGAGGTCGTCGACTACGGAACGTACGCGTGCGAGACGTTTCCACATGCGGTGCTCCAGGTCGGCCAGGCGCGCGGCACGGAGGATCGCTTCACGCTTCCGGCGGGCTCAACCGATGCCGGCAAGGACATCGCGGCGTACTGGTTCTGGCTGTGGCCCAACACCATGCTCAACGTCTACCCGTGGGGCATCTCGGTGAACATCGTGAAGCCGCTCGCCGTCGACCGGACGAAAGTGACCTTCCTGTCGTACGTGAGCGACGCCTCGCGGGTCGAGATCGGGGCCGGCGGCAATCTCGATCGCGTGGAGATGGAGGACGAAGCGATCGTCGAGGCGGTGCAGCGCGGCGTGCGCGCGCGGCTCTACGACCGCGGCCGCTACTCGCCCGCCCGCGAGGCGGGCGTGCACCGATTCCATCGGCTGCTGGCGGAGGCGCTGGGCGGCTGAGCGCCGCGCGGCCTAGGGGCAGTAGTCCGGGTGCGGCGGCTCGCGCAGGAACTCGGCCGCGAAGAGCGCGAAGTCGCCCAGGCTCGTCGTCCCGCTGAGGTCGTAGTCGGTCTCCTGGGCGCCCTGCTGGTTCAGGAAGTTGTCCCCGAAGATCGCGAAGTCGCCGAGCCCGGTGCGACCGTCGAGCCCATCGAGGTCGGTCGAGCGCGCCTTCACGCGGCCCAGCACGACCCCGTCCATGCTCACCTCGACGGCGTCCGTATTGTCGAACCCGCCGAATCGCGCCGCGATGTTCACTGCACCCGCGGCGTCCGACAGCCGGCTCACCGTCCGTGCGGCACAATTGAGCGTGGTCCCGGAGTTCTGCACGGCGATGAGCCGGATCGAGGTCGCTGAGAAGTCGAGGATCAGCGCATGGCCGGAAACCGGGACATTGAAGACGTCGCGGACGACGGCATCGAACCCGGCCGGGTTCCCGCCCATGGGCGTGCCCGAGGTGTTCCCGACGACGACGGCATCGAGCGTGAAGTTTCGAGTATCGGGGACGCCCTGCGCTTGGGCTGGAGCCGCGACGACTACGACGAGGGTGAGGGCAGCGAGGACGAAACGGGTCGTGCTCAAGACGATCCTCCGTGACGGGGGGTGCGCCGGAGAGCGTGGCAGAAGAGTGAGCGCCGATCCAGCGATCCGTCCTCGCCTGATAATCGGGATAGGGGAGCGCGGGTTCGGCCCGCGCTTCCCCTCCCGCATGTCCGGTGGTGTGGGAGGGGAAGCGCGGGCCGAACCCGCGCTCCCCTATC
>JBKJNH010000226.1:0-9461 GCA_046596055.1 Candidatus Eiseniibacteriota bacterium | reverse complement strand
GGGCCGCTCCGTGCGCGCGCTGCTGCGGGTCAACCCCGACGTCGACGCGCACACGCACCCGTACATCGCGACCGGGCTCGCCGAGACCAAGTTCGGGATGACGCCCGTCGAGGCGCTGGCCGCCTGCGCGCGCACGCGCGACTGGCCGCACGTGACGATCGCGGGCCTGCACGTGCACATCGGCTCGCAGATCCTGGAACTGCGCCCGCTCGAGGACGCGCTGGCCGAGGCGCTCCAGATCCTCGACGCCGGCCGCGGCGCCGGGGCTCCGTTGACGACGCTCGACCTGGGCGGCGGCTTCGGAATCGACTACGCCGGCGACGGCGTCACCTTCCCGCTCGAGGCGTGGGGCAGGACGCTCTGCGCCGCCGGCGCGGCGCGCGGCATCCACGTGCTCGTCGAGCCCGGACGCTACGTCATCGGGGACGCGGGCGCGCTCGTGACGCGCGTGCTTGACGTCAAGCGCGCCCCGGCGCGCACGTTCATCGTCCTCGACGTGGCGATGAACGACCTGTTGCGACCGGCCCTGTACGACGCGCACCACCGCATCGTGCCGCTGCGCGAGCCGATCGGCAGCGGGACGCCGCTCGTCGCCGACGTCGTCGGTCCGGTGTGCGAGAGCGGGGACACGTTCGCGCGGGGACGCACGCTCGCGCCGCTGTCGCCGGGCGATGGGGTGGCGATCCTCGACGCTGGCGCCTACGGCTACGCGATGAGCTCGAATTACAACGCCAGGGGCCGGCTGCCCGAGGTGCTGGTCGAGGCCGGGCACGCCCGCCGGATCCGCCGCGGCGAGACCACGGCCGACGTGGTTCGCCTGGCCTGCGACGAGCCGCTCGAACTCTCCCCGGCGCCGCCGGAAACCTGACCGGAACGCCGGCGGGAGGTGACCGCATCGAACCTGGCATGAGCCGATCCATTCCCCTCCGACTTTCCGCCTCCGCGGCGCCTCCGCCGCCGGTTGCAGGTCCTCCTCCTGCCCCGGAGCCCGGCGATACCACGCTCGTCCTGCCGATCCGGGGCATGACGTGCGCCGCCTGCGTGGGCAGCGTGCGCGAGGCGCTCGCGGCCGTGCCCGGCGTCCGTCGCGCCGAGGTCAACCTGGCGACCGAGGAAGCCACCGTCGTCACCACGCCCGCGGTCGCGGCTGACGCACTGCGGAAGGCCGTGCAGGACGCCGGCTACGAGGCTCTCGCCCCCGTCACCGACGACGCTCCCGGCGCGGGCTCGGCGGTCGACGAGGCGCGTCGGCGCGAGGAGCAGGCGCTGGTACGCACGCTGGCGTGGTCTGCGCCCGTCGCGCTGGCCGTTCTCGTGCTGTCGATGGGCGCGATGGCGTTCGGCACGCCGCCGCTCGACGGCGTGCAGCTCCTGCTCGCGCTCCCGGTGCAGTTCATCGCGGGCGCGCGCTTCTACCGCGGCGCGTGGGCGGCGCTGCGCCACGGCCGCTCGGACATGAACACGCTCATCGCGATCGGGACGTCGGCCGCGTTCGTTGCCAGCGCGTTCGTGACGCTGGCGCCGGCGGCGGCGGCACGCATCGACGCGGGCCATCACACGTACTTTGACACGGCGACGTCGATCATCGTGCTCGTGCTGCTGGGGCGATGGCTCGAGGCGCGCGCGAAGGTGCGCACGGGCGACGCGTTGCGCGCGCTGTTGGCCTTCCGCCCGGCGATGGCGCGGGTCGAACGGGACGGCACGATCCTCGAGGTGGCCGCCGCCGAGGTGCGCGCCGGCGAGGTGTTCGTCCTGCGCCCGGGGGATCGCGTTCCCGTCGACGGCGTCGTCCTCACGGGTACCTCGACGCTCGACGAGTCGTGGCTCACCGGCGAGAGCCTGCCCGTGACCCGGGCCGAGGGCGACGCGCTGCTCGGCGGCAGCACGAACGTCGACGGCGCCCTGCGGGCGCGGGCGTTGCGCGTCGGCCGCGAGACGGCGCTGGCGCGGGTCATCCGCCACGTGCGCGAGGCGCAGGGCTCGCGCGCGCCCATGCAGGCGCTGGCCGACCGCGTGGCCGCCGTGTTCGTGCCGGTGGTGCTCGTGATCGCCGCGGTGACCGCGGTCGCCTGGGTCGTGTTCGAACCGTCGCAGGCGCTGGTGCGCACCGTCGCCGTGCTGATCATCGCCTGCCCGTGCGCGTTGGGTCTTGCCACGCCCACCGCGATCGCGGTCGCGATGGGGCGTGGCGCCGAGGCGGGGCTCCTCATCAGGAACGGCGAGGCGCTCGAGCGCGCCGGCACGATCGACGCGATCGTGTTCGACAAGACGGGGACGCTGACGCGCGGACGACCCGACGTGGTCGCGTTCGAGCTGCTGCCCGCCGCCGCCGGGTTCGACCTGACCGCCAGCGATGCCCTTGCGCTTGCCGCGGCGACCGAGGCGCCGAGCGAGCATCCGTACGCGCGGGCGATCGTGCGCCACGCGAACGCCGCGGGCCAGGCCCTGCCCGTGGCGGCGGCGTTCCGCGCGCTCCCCGGACGCGGCGCGCGGGCGGACATTTTCGGCACGACGGTGCGGATCGGCAGCCCGGCATTTCTCGCCGAGGAGGACGTCGACCTGGCGCCGCACGCCGCACGCATCGCGGAGCTTGGCACAGGTGGACGCGCGGTCCTCGGCATGGCGCGCGGGCGCGTGCCGATCGCGTTGATCGCGCTGGCCGACACGGTAAAGGACGACGCACCGGCGGCGATCGCGCGGCTCCTGAAGCACGGCCTCGACGTTCATCTCCTGACCGGCGACGGCGAGGGCCCGGCGCTCGCCGTGGCCCGTGCCGTCGGGATCGCGCAGGTCGCGGCCGGCGTGCGCCCCGAGGAGAAGGCGGCCCGGGTCGCCGCGATCGCGGCCGCGGGCAAGCGCGTGGCGATGGTGGGGGATGGGGTGAACGATGCGCCGGCGCTGGCCGCGGCAGACCTCGGGATCGCGCTCGGCACCGGCGCGGACGTCGCGCTGGACGCGGCCGACGTGACGATCCTTCGGGGCGACCTGGCGGGCGTGGAGCGGGCGCTGGTGCTGGCGCGGAAGACCCGCGCCACGGTGCGCCAGAACCTGTTCTGGGCATTCGTCTACAATGGAATCGGCATCCCGCTCGCCGCTGGCGTCCTCGTCCCGGCGTACGGGATCGCGCTGCACCCCATGGCCGCCGCGGCGGCGATGGCGCTGTCCTCGGTTTCGGTCGTGGCCAACTCGCTCCGTTTGGGGCGGGCGCGTCTCGACGCCGTCGTGGAGGTCTCATGAGCCCGCACGGGCCCCGCATCCTGCTGGTCGACGACGACGCGCACACGAAGGAAACCCTGGCCGACATGATCCAGCGCGAGGGGTGGATGTTCGACGTGGCCGATACGGTCGAGGAAGCTCTTGCCGCGGTGGAG
The DNA here is from genome assembly GCA_046596055.1 of Candidatus Eiseniibacteriota bacterium. GTDB lineage: Bacteria > Eisenbacteria > RBG-16-71-46 > RBG-16-71-46 > DASYSL01 > JANPEF01. Next base: position 6,090 of record JBKJNH010000226.1, on the reverse strand, counting down.
GATCTCGATCCCGAGGTGATCGTGCTCGAGCCCGCCGCCGACGCCGGGCGCGCCGTCTCGCTGCTGGTCTCCCTGCGGCGTCGCGCGGCGTGGATCCCGGTGCTGCTCCACACCGACGATTCCGCCTACGACGAGCAGTACGTCCTCGAGCACGGCGCGAGTGAAGTCATCCGCAAGTCCGCCGGCGTCGACGCGCTGCGCGTGGCGATCGCCGACGTCCTGGCGGACGAAGAGATGGACCGGCCGCTCTAGCGTAACCGGTCGGGCATCAGGCGGCGCGCGACTCCTCGCCGGCGATCGAAGCGGCCTCGGTCGTCTCGGTCGCGACTTCGGCCGGCAGCGCGGGCATCGTGGGCCGCGCGGTCTCGGCGATCGGCAGGCTGAAGAAGAAGCGGCTCCCCTTGCCCGGCGTGCTCTCGACCCAGATACGTCCGCCGTGCAACTCGACCAGGCGCTTGACCAGGTGGAGCCCCAGGCCCAACCCCTCGTACTGGCGATTGATCGCCGTGTCCGAGCGGGTGAACAGGTCGAAGATGCGATTCAAGTCGCGGGCCGGGATCCCGATCCCCGAGTCCGACACCTCGACCACGACGTGCCCGTCGAGGACGCGCGTGCCGATCTCGATCGAACCGCCGCTCTCGGTGAACTTCACTGCGTTGTTGAGCAGGTTGATCACGACCTGGCGCAGCTTCGACGCGTCGACGGCGATGTCCGGCAGGTCGGCGGCCAGTCGCGGCGTCAGGCGGATGCCCTTGCGCACCGCGAGCGTCTCGATCGCCTGCATGCTCGACTCGATCACCTCGTTGACGGACATGGTCGCCAGGTTGAGGCGGATCGCTCCGCCCTCGAGGCGCGACAGGTCCATGATGTCGTTGACCAGCTCGAGCAGGCGCGACGCCTGATCGTAGAGGATGCGCGAGAACGTGCGACGCTGCTCGGGCTCGATCGAGTTCTCGTCCTGCCGCAGGAACTCGGCGTAGGCGATGATGCAGGTCAGCGGCGTCTTGAGCTCGTGGCTGACCGTGGTCAGGAACACCTCCTTCATCCGGTTGACCTCGGAGAGGCGGCGGTTGGCGTCCTCGAGCAGCGATGCACGCGAATCCAGGGCGTGGTAGTCCTCGACCCTTTGGATCGCGAGGGCGGCGTGCTCGCCGAACACGGCGAGGATGCGGGCGTCCCCCGCGCTGAACGGCCGGTCGCGGTCGATGCGGTTGATGTTGAGCACGCCGATCGCGCGGCCCTTGACCATGAGCGGGATGCACAGCGCCGAGGTGATGTTGCGGCCGGTCTTCCTGTGCGCGGAGAAGCGGCGGGTCATGTCTTCGGGATTGAGCACAATCGGCTCGCCGTTCGCGGCCACGTAGCCGGCGACGCCGTCGCCCAGCTTGATCCTCGCGTCGCGGACGAAGTCGGCGTCGACGCCGTGCACGGCGCGGGCGTGCAGCACCTGCGTCTCGGGGTCGAGCATGAGGATCGACGACTGATCGGCCTCGAGGCAGGTCAGCACCCGGCGGGTGATGATGTCGAGGATCGAGTCGACGGTGAACTGCATGTTGACCGAGGTGGACATGTCGAACAGGGACGTGATCTCGCCGAGGCGCGAGCGGAGGACTTCCTCCTTCATGCGGGAGCGGAACAGGTCGCCGCGCACGTTGGCCATCTCGCGCTGCTTGAGCAGCATGTAGAACATGAAGATGAGCACGAGGCCGCACATGCCCGTGACCAGCATGCCGCGTCCCTCGGGAGCGGGGATGTCCAACGTGACCAGGCCCCAGACCTGGGGCAGGTACAGCGAGGTGATGACCCCCGCCATGACCACGAGGAGCAGCCCGGTGAGGATCCACAGGCCCCAGTTCCTCCGGTCGATCTCCTGCAACTCGTCTTCGAAGGCGCTTTCGATCGGCGCCATGCTCCCCCCGGTGTGGGTCGGCGGGGCGCATCCCGGCGGGGAAGGACCCGTACGACGTACCCCCACGTTTTCGGCAGGGTGGACGGAAGGTGCAGCGGAATCGACGGCAAACACGTGGCGGCGGCCACGCACAGACATTGCAACGTGCAACGTCAGGATCCGACGGCGGGCGTGCTAGGCTTGACGGAATCTCGGTCGTTCCCCACTCGAGAACCAGCCAGGAGGGTCTTCTCGTGACCGCACCTCGCCGCAGCATGGCAGCGCCAGCCGTATCGACGCTGCTCACCCTGACTCTGGTCTTCGTCCTCACGTCGTCTGCCGTCGCCGCCGCGGGCCGCCTCGAACGCCCCGTGACCGACGCCGTGCCGACCGCTCCCACGACGCCGCTGATCGTGCCCCGCCCGCCGTTCGTGTTCGCGCCCCAGGGCGGTCCACGCGTGATCGACCCTGCGAACCCCATGCGTGAGACCTCGCCCGGCGAGTACGAGGGCATCGTCCCCGTGCAGCAGGCGGACGGCTCGCTGCGCATCGACCTCGACGAGCGTTTCCTCCTGTTCTCGGTCGCGCGGCTTGCGCCAGGCGGGAGCCTGACGCACTCGTGCGTGAGCGGTCTGGAGGGGCTGGGTCGCTGGCAGGGAGCCGTCGTGGGCGCCGCGTGCGATCACGGCACCGCCCCGGTGGCGGCCGCGAAGACGGCGGTGCAGCCGAAGGTGACCACGCCGAGCGGCGTGGTCCGCACGCAGTGGGAGGCGCAGTGACCGCCGCCCGCCTCGTGACCGCGGCGACCGCGGCCGCCTTCGCCGGACTGCTGGCGCTCGCCCCCGTCGCCGACGCGGCGACGATCACGATCGTCAACCTCGACGCCGCCGGCGAAGGGTTCAATGATCCGACGCCGGTCGCTCCCGTGGGCGGTAATCCCGGCACGACGCGCGGTGCGCAGCGCCTGTTTGTCTTCCAGAACGCGGCGTCGATCTGGGGCACGCTGCTGCCGAGCACGGTCGAGATCCGCGTCAACGCGAACTTCAATCCGCTCTCCTGCGACGCCACGAGCGCCGTGCTGGGAGGCGCGAACACCGCATCGAACATCGCCAACTTCGCGAACGCCGAGCAGGCCAACACGTGGTACCCGGTTGCGCTGGCCAATCGCATGGCCGGCGTGGATCTCGCGGGCGCGACGAACGACATCAACGCGCAGTTCAACTCCACGCTCGACGGCGGCGGCTGCCTGGGCGGCACGACGTGGTACTACGGCATCGATGGCAACGAGGGCGCCCTGGTCGAGCTGCTCCCGGTCGTCGTGCACGAACTGGGGCATGGGCTGGGTTTTGCCGGAACGACTTCGCTGTCGACCGGCGCGCTCCTCTCGAGCCGGGCCAACATCTACGAGCGGAACCTGTTCGACCGCACGCTGGGGCTGCAGTGGCCCGCCATGACGAACGGGCAGCGCCTGACCTCGTCCGTGAACACGGGCAACCTGGTGTGGACCGGCTCGGCGGCGCGCACGGTCGCGCCGACGATCCTGGGCCCGCGCACCGATCTCATGATCACGGCGCCGCCGGCGATCGCGGGAATCAAGATCTTCGGCAACGCCGCGTTCGGTCCCGCGCCCGACGCGCAAACGGTGAGCGGCGAGATCGTGCTCGTCGACGACGAGATCGCGCCGATCTCGGACGGCTGCGAGGGCATCGCCAACGGCGCGGCGATCGCCGGGAAGATCGCGCTGATCGACCGTGGTTTTTGCCCGTTCGTCGACAAGGCCGCGAACGCGGCGGCGGTGGGGGCGATCGCGGTGATCATCGCCAACAACGTCGTGGGCGCCCCTCCGGCGATGGGCGGCGACCTGCCCGGCCTCACGATCCCGGTCGTCAGCATCACGCAGGCCGACGGTAACGCGATCAAGGCGCAGCTTCTCAATGGCCCGGTCACCATGACCCTGGGACCGAACCCGGCGTTCATTGCCGGTTGCGACGACGAGGGACGGCCGCGCATGTACGCGCCGAACCCGGTCGAGCAGGGCTCGTCGGTGTCGCACTGGGACACCTCGGCCGAGCCGAGCCTCCTGATGGAGCCGTTCGTCACCGACGGCCTGAGCGGCGGAGTCGACCTGACGCAGTTCGCGTTCGAGGACATCGGCTGGTTCAGCCCGCGCACGACGGACACGACGGGAGACGGCATCGCGACGCGGCTGGCGCTGCTCGCCGCGCGCCCGAACCCGTTCGCCGCGATGACCAGCCTGGCGTTCGACCTGCCGAGCGCAGGCCGCGCAACGCTCGTCGTGTTCGACGTGGCGGGCCGACGCGTGAAGGGTCTGATCGACGGCGACCTGCCGGTCGGGCGTCACGCCGTGAGCTGGGACGCGACCGACGACGCCGGCGCGAAGGTCGCACCCGGCGTCTACTTCTACCGCCTCACGACGTCCGCCGGCACGGGCACGAAGAGCGCGGTATTCGTGCAGGGAGACGGGCGTTAGAGGAGAACGATGCGGGCGGCCTCGGTGCCCCTCGTTCCCCCGGTGCGTGCGAAGTAGACGCCACGTGGCAAGCGTCGTCCAGACTGGTCAAGTCCGTCCCAACGGTACTCGATCGCTCCATCCGGAGACCCGCGAAACGGACCGCGAATGCGGGCCTGGATTCGTCCCGCGACGTCGACGATGGTCAACTGCGGATCGGCGGCGTTCGAGGGACGGAAGCGAACCAGCCACCCGTCCTGGACTCGCCTTGCCTGGATCATGCCGACGGGCTCGGACTCCAAGGTGGCGTCTCCGTCCGCCGCAGAACGAAGTGCTTGCGCGCCCGACTGCACCGGCGCCAGAAACGCGCGCGCGCCACGGTTGAACACCCCCGCGACGACGAGATGTCCGTTCCGCGCGGCCTCGAGCTCGGCGGTCTCGGTGGGACCGAAGGCAACGTGCCAGTCCCCCGGGCCGAGCCGCTGAACGCGCTGAGCCGTCTGAATCACCCTCCCGGTCGAACGGTTCATGAGGCGCACGCGGCGAACATCTTCCCCGATTTCCGCCCCCGAGATGCGACCCCAGCGAAGTTGCCGAGAGGACTTCGCCGGTGCATCCGATTGCCACCTGAAGTTCGCAGGGACCTCGATCGGGATGATGAGCGTCGTCGAGTCGATCGGCGCACGGCTTCCAAGCGTATCCACCCCGCCGAACACATACAGCGATCCGGTCGCCGGCGAGTAGCCGCCGGCGGCGTGGTCGCGCGGCGGAACGGAACCCACTTCAAGCCGTTCCCATCGGCCCTCCGCGAGCAGGTAGGCGAGAACTTCGTTCGTCACGAAGGGAGGCCGGTAGTTCGGGAACGCATCCGGATAGTAGGACACTTTTCCGCCGAAGACGATGAGCGCGTCGAGATACGGATCGTATCCCGCGATCGAATGTGACCGTCGCTCGGGGATGTAGTCGCCTATCGGCCCGGCGACCCAGGTGTTGGTCGCCGGGTCGCCGATCCACACCAGCTTGTAGCGATGATCCGTGCCCGGAGCGAAGAGGATCCCCCTTGCCGAACCATACACAAGCACGCGTTCTCGCGTGTGGTCCCACGCGCTCACATGTCCCGCACGAGATCCCATCGCGTGGGGAACGAGTTGCGGGTCGCGCCAGAAATCGCGCTGAAAGTCGTATCCGTAGATGGGCCGCAGGGAGCCGTCAGCACAGTCGCCCCACAGCGACCACAGCACATCAAGTCGCGGATCGTAGGTGAGCGTGAGGTCGTACCGGCCGGCAAAAATCGATCGAGGGGGACCCAGAGCTCTCCACTCGCCGGTCTTCGGATCGAGCGACCAGAGGTCGTTCATGCAGTTGGAGGTCATCCCGTGGTCTCCTCCGGAGACGAGGACGCGTTCCCGCACAGGGTCCCACTCCATCCCGAAACTGTTCCGGGAGATGGGCCCCTCGCGTTTCGGAAGCAGTGTCCAAGTGTCGTCCTCAGGGGAATAGGACCACGCGCCATCTACACTTTCCAGCCATCCCTCCGGGGTCGTCGCGATACCTCCGAACACGTAGAATCGCGCATGCTGCGGGCTCCAGACCGCACGGTGTCGCGCCAGCGCGGGTCCTGGAGTCCCCCATACTGACGCGAGGCGGGGTGACAGGGTGATGTCGGCCGAACCGGTGGCTGTCGTGGGCATTTGGAGCAATGCCGCACCCGCGAGAATCAGGCCCGTAGTCG
>JBKJNH010000335.1:0-2924 GCA_046596055.1 Candidatus Eiseniibacteriota bacterium | reverse complement strand
GACGAGCGGACGTCCTCCCAACGACCCTGCGATGATCCGCACGCGCGCAGTATGCCCGCGCCCGACGCGCAGGGTCAAGGGACGCCCCTTGACCGATCGCCCGGCGCTCGGGAAACTGCAGCCATGGAATCCGTGGAAATCCTCGTCATCGGCGGCAGCGGACTGGTCGGCGGCGCCGTGCTCGCAGCGGCGCATGGTCGCCCGCGCGTCGGCACGCACTTCAGCCGGGTCCCGGAGCCGCCGCCCGACGCGACACTGCGCCAGATCAGGCTCGACGTCACGGACGCGACGGCGGTGCGCGCGTTGGTGTCCGAATCCGGAGCGCGCGTCGTCGTGAACGCCGCGATCTCGACGCGACCGGCCGACGGCCGGACCGTCAGTGTCGACGCCGCCGGCCGGATCGCCGAGGCGGCCCACGCCGCCGGCGCGGCATGCATTCATCTGTCGACCGACATGGTGTTCGACGGTTCGAGCGGGCCCTACGACGAGGACGCCGCGCCCTCGCCGATCACGCCTTACGGGGCCGCAAAGCTCGATGCCGAGCGCACCGTGCGCGCGGCCCACCCCTCGGCGGTCATCGCCCGGCTGCCTTTGATTTACTCGGTGGCGCCGCTCGATCGCGGAACGGCCGGCTGGCTCGAGGGCGCGAGGGCGGGGACTCCGTACCCGCTGTTCGTGGACGAGTTTCGGTCCCCCGCAAACGCGGCGGACATCGGCAGGACGTTGGCACGGCTCGCGGGCGCCCTGGCCGGCGACTCCGCGCTCCCCGCTCCCCCGCCGATCGTCCACTTGCCCGGACCGCGTTCCATCTCGCGGCACGACCTGGGCCGGCTGGTGCTCGCAGCACTCGGGCTGCCGGCCGAGTGGGCGATCGCGGGCCACGCCGCCGACGCGAACCCGCCCCGGCCACGCGATCTCGTTCTGCTCGCGAAGCGCACTCCCGGGGTCTACCTGGTGCCGCTGCGGGATCCGGCGGATGTGCTCAGGCCGGCCGCGGCGTGGTCGCAGGATTCGCCGCCCACGCCGCCCACGCCGCCGGCAGGTCGCTGACGCGATCGAGGATCACCGCCGGGCCATCGACGATCGATGGCGCAGTGTGCACGTCCCCGCCGCCGCCCGCGCCCAACGCGACCGAAGTGCCGGCCGCACCCCCGGCCATCGAGTGCGGCGAGCGCAACCACGCGGTCCACATGCCGAACGCCCGCCCGGTCGCCAGGTTCTGCGGCGAGTCATCGACGAGTCCCACGCACTCGCCCTCGACACCGAGTGCGGCGAGCGCGCGGCGGTACGGGTGCGGATCGGGCTTGGGCACGAACTCGGCGTGCCGGATGTCGAAGCGGCGCTCGAGCAGGTCGTCGACGCCGAGCCGCGCGAGCACGCGCGCGACGAACTCGTGCGGCCCGTTGGTGAAGACGTGGAGCCTGCCCGGAAGGGAAATCAGCGCGGCCCGCAGCGCGGGGTCCGGCGCGAGGATCGACTCGACCGGGACGTCGTGAACGTCGGCGAGGAATGGCTCGGGGTCGATGCCGTGCTCGACCACGAGCCCGCGCAGCGACGTGCCATAGCGCCGCCAGAAGTCCTTCTGAACGCGCCGCGCTTCGTCCTCGGGCAGGTCGAGCGTGCGGGCGATGCGCGCGGTGATGCGCCGCGACACGTGGCCAAACAGGCCGCTCTCGGCCGGGTACAGCGTGTCGTCGAGGTCGAGGAGCCAGTGCTCCGGCGCGGGCCTCACAGCTCGACGAGCTTCACGCCCGGGGCGAACACGGGCGCGAAGTGGGACGCAGCGATTCCGCCGTTGACGATCCATCGGGCGAACGCGAACTCCATGGACTCGTCGCCGGCCTGGCGCACGACGACACGCTTCGGCAGCCCGGACTTGGTGTCGAGCGTGAGCTCGATCGCGCGCACCGTGGCGCCCTGGTTGCGCGGCTCGAGCCGCAACGTCGCCGCCCCGGTCTCCGTCACGACGTAGGTACGCTCGATGACCGCGACCGACTCTTCGAGGAACGGCAGCGGCGGCGCCCCCGAGGCGCGCGCCGACGTCCGGATCACCTGGCCGGCAGTGGGCTGCTCGATCCAGGCCGTGTCGCCGCGGACGAGCACGTTCGTGTTCATCGCCCCGTGGAACTCGAGGCGCAGGAGACGCGGCGTGCGGTATTCAAGCGTGCCGGGTGTCGCCTTGAGCGACGCGCCGAGCGTCGCCGAGTTGCGTGTCTGCGAGAATGACGAGCGGGCGTCGCGCAATCCCTTGAGCGCGCGGTCCAGGCGCTCCCGGGCGGGTCCGGCTTCAACGGGCCCCGCGGCGAGCAGGACGGCCAGTCCGGCGGCCACGAGCCCGTGAATGACGAGGCGGCAGCGCGCGCCGCTCATCGGGCGTCGGACCCGAGCACGCCCAGGTCGACCACGGTCGCGTCCGGCGCCACCGGCGGATCGAATGCCGCATCGGGAGGGGCGTGATCGAAACGTACTTCGGTGAACTCGAGCCCGAGCGAACCGCGATCGGGGCCGCCGTCGAAGTCGATCCGGGTCGGCCACCACACACCCTTGCGCTTCCTCCAATCGCGGTAGTGCAGCCGCGCCGTGCGCTCGCCCCCGGACCAGAGTTCGGCCTCCTGGATACGGAGTGGACTTCCCGCCCAGCGCGCGCGCACCTCGGCTCCGTCCGCCTGGTCGTAGGCCACCCAGCCGGCGGCTCCGGCGATCGCGCGCGGCGCACCCCGCGCTCCGTACGGCTCGCCGAACAGCGCCCCCACGATCGTTCCAGGGTCCACCGGCAGGCCGACCAGGTCGGACTCGCGGCCCGCCGGGCCGAGCCACAGGAGATCCGGGCCCGGCAGATGGATGGCAAAACGTTCGCCGTCGGTGACGGCGTCGAACACCGTGGCCACCGCGGCATATCCGCGCAGGCGCAGGGCCCCCGGGCG
>JBKJNH010000330.1:0-4802 GCA_046596055.1 Candidatus Eiseniibacteriota bacterium | reverse complement strand
CGAGATGATCGTTCGCGGCTCGCTCGAGCGACTGGTGCCAGTCCTCATGACCGCGCTCACCGCGGGGCTGGCGCTGATCCCGCTCGTGCTCGCCCACGGCGCCCCGGGCAAGGAGATCCTCGCGCCCGTCGCCACCGTCATCCTCGGCGGCCTCGTCTCGACGACGCTGCTCGACACCCTGGTCACGCCGGCCGCGTTCGCGCGCTTCGGCCGTTCTGCCGCAGAAGCCGCACTCGCGCGGCGCATTCCCACCGCGGGCGAGGTCGCCCGCACGGAGGTCGCATGAAAGTCCAAATCGTTTCTTTGATCGCCGCCCTGGTCGTCGCCCTCGCCGTCCCCGCAGCCTCCGTCCGGGCCAATCCGGAGGGGCCCGGCCACACGCATGCGAAGCCCGCGTCGAAAGCGCCCCCGAAGACCGGCGGCGGCGAGGCGGTGCTCACCACGAAAGTGACGCCCGCGACGCTGCAGGGCGAGATCGTCGACCCGCAGTGCTGGATCCAGCACGATGGTCGCGGCAAGGCGCACACCGGATGCGCCCTCTCTTGCGCCAAGTCGGGGCAGACGCTCGCATTCCTCGACGACAAGACGGGCAAGCTCTACCAGGTGCTCGCACCCAGTCACAGTGCCGACCCGAACGAGCCGCTCTACGCCTGGGTGGGGAAGCCGGTGTTCGTCAAGGGGGACCTGATGGCGCGCGGCGGGATGAACGCGATCGTGATCAAGACCGTGGTCGCGGACAAGGCGACGAAGCAGCGGCCATGAACGTCGAGCGTGGGCCTCGAACCGGTGCGTCGTCGACCCGCTCGCCATGGTGGCTTGCCGGCGTCCTGATGCTCCTGATGCACTCCACGGATGCGACGACGGCGACCATGTCGCTCCATTCCATGAGCTCGCCCGCCGCCGCGGGCAGTGCCGAGCCCCGCCTTGCCGTCGCTGGCAATCGCGTGGCCATGAGCTGGTTCGAACCGCGGAGCGGCGGCGGGCATCGCCTGCGCTTCGCGATTCGTGACGGGGCGAAGTGGTCGTCATCGTCGACCGTCGCCGAGGGCGACTCCTTCTTCGTGAACTGGGCGGACTTTCCGAGCCTGCGCTGGCAAGGAGGCCGGCGCTGGGCCGCCCACTGGATGTGGAAGAACGGGACGGGTACGTACGCCTACGACGTGCGCATCGCATTCTCGCGCGATGATGGCCGGACATGGAGCCGGCCGGTCACCCCGCACCGCGACGGAACGCCGACCGAGCACGGATTCGCCAGCCTCGTGGCGGAGGCTCCGGGTCTGCGGGCCTTCTGGCTCGATGGACGCAACTTCGTCGGGGCGTCCGAAGACGATGGCCCGGGGCCGGACATGACGCTGCGCACGGCGATCATCGACTCGGCCGGCGCCCTGGCCGACGAGATCGAACTCGACGCCCGCACCTGCGACTGCTGCGCCACGGCCGCAGTCGGAACGAAGCGCGGGACCGTTCTCGCCTACCGCGATCGCTCCGCGGACGAGATTCGAGACATCGCGGTGACTCGCAGCGAAGGCGGACGCTGGTCCGCCCCTCGGATCGTCCACGCCGATGGCTGGAAGATCCCGGGCTGCCCGGTGAACGGCCCCGCCATCGACGCCCACGAGGATCGCGTCGTCCTGGCGTGGTTCACGGCAGCCGACGAGACGGCGCGCGTCCTTGTCGCATGGTCCGACGACGCGGGAGCTTCGTTCCAAACGCCGCTGCGCATCGACGGCGGCAACCCCGCCGGGCGCGTGGGGGTCAGCATGCTTCCGGACGGAGATGCACAGGTCGTCTGGCTCGAGAACGGGGAGGGCGACGCGAGCATCCGGACTCGTCGCGTGGCGATGGACGGCCGGCTCGGGCCGACTCGAATCGTGGTGAAGACCTCCGCCGCGCGCGCCAGTGGATTCCCGCAGATGGTCCGCACCGGCGAGACAATCGTCTTCGCATGGACCGAGGCAGGGAAATCGTCCCGCATTCGAATGGCGGAACTCGGGTTGGAGGACGTGCGTCGGGATGCCGGAGGCCCGCGATGACTGCGCTGCAAGAGGACTCGATTCCCCGGGTCGACGATCCGGTGTGCGGGATGAAGGTGAAGCACGATTCCCCACACCACCACGAACACGACGGACACGAGTATCGTTTCTGCAGCGCGGGCTGTCGCGCGAAGTTCATCGCTGCGCCCCGGCAATTCCTCGCCGTCGACGCGCCGCAGCCAGTCAACCCCGCGCCGGCGGTCCCCGATTCCGCCGCACGGGAGTGGACCTGTCCGATGCACCCGGAGATCGTTCGCGATCGGCCCGGGAGTTGTCCGATCTGCGGGATGGCGCTCGAGCCGAGGGCGGTCGAACTGTCGGATGAGCCGAATCCCGAGCTGGTGGACATGCGTCGCCGACTCGTGGGTTCGGCCGTCCTCTCGGTCCCATTGCTCGTCGTTGCCATGTCCGGGCTCGGCCACCGCCTCGGCGCGACGTGGAGCCTGCCGCACCTCGGATCCTGGATCGAGCTGCTGCTAGCGACTCCGGTCGTGCTCTGGGGCGCCGCACCGTTCTTCGCCCGTGCGGCGGCGTCCATTCGCCTGCGCAGCCTCAACATGTTCACTCTCATCGCGCTCGGCGTGGGCGTGGCCTACGCCTACAGCGTCGTCGGTGCGCTCGCTCCCGGGATCTTTCCGGCGAGTTTCCGCGGCCCCGGCGGCGGCGTCGGACTGTATTTCGAAGTGGCTGCGGTGATCGTGACCCTCGTCCTGCTGGGCCAGGTGCTGGAGCTGCAGGCGCGTAGCCGGACGGGGTCGGCCATCCGCGCGCTGCTCGGACTCGCACCCAGGACGGCGCGCCGAGTCGGGGCCGATGGGATCGAGACCGACATTCCCCTCGAGGAGGTGCGGGTCGGTGATCGACTTCGCGTCCGTCCCGGAGAGAAGATCCCCGTCGACGGGATCGTCCGCGACGGGGAGGGCGCCGTCGACGAATCGATGATCTCGGGCGAACCCATGCCGGTGTTCAAGCGGCCCGAAGATCGACTGATCGGCGCCACCGTGAACGGCACCTCGAGCCTGATCATGGAGGCCCGGCATGTCGGTCGCGATACCGTCCTCGCCCAGATCGTCTCCCTGGTGGCCTCGGCCCAGCGCAGTCGGGCCCCCATCCAGAAGCTGGCCGATCGCGTGTCAGGTCTCTTCGTGCCGGCCGTGATCTTCATCGCCCTGGTCACGCTCGCCGCCTGGTGGATCGTCGGGCCCTCCCCGGCCTACGCCATCCTCAATGCCGTCTCGGTCCTGATCATCGCTTGCCCCTGCGCGCTGGGCCTGGCCACGCCGATCTCGATCATGGTGGCGACGGGCCGCGCGGCGCAGGTGGGGGTGCTGTTCCGCAATGCAGAAGCGATCGAGATTCTGGAGAAAGTCGACACCCTCGTGCTCGACAAGACCGGAACGTTGACCGAGGGAAAGCCGCGACTGCTTCGGATCCTTCCGACCGAAGGCGAGGCGGAGGCGACCGTTCTCGGTCTGGCCGCCAGTCTCGAGCAGGGCAGCGAACACCCGCTGGCAGAAGCCATCCTCCGGGCGGCGAAGGAGCGCGGGCTGTTCCCAGCGGTCGTGCAGGGCTTCGCGGCGCGCTCCGGAAAGGGGATCGTCGGCGACGTCGCGGGGGCCCGCGGAGCCTTCGGCAACTCCATCTTGATGAGCGAGCTCGGGATCGATCCGGCACCGCTGAACGGACGCGCGGAAGAAATGCGCCGCGAGGGCCTGACCGCGGTGTTCCTCGCTCGGGACGGACAACTCGTCGGCGTGTTCGGCATCGGCGATCCGGTCAAGACCACGACGTCCGAGGCGATCGCGGAGCTGCGCGCGGCGGGACTGCGCATCGTCATCCTGACCGGCGACGACGAGACCACCGCAAGGGCCGTGGCCGGGCCACTGGCCATCGACGCGATCGTGGCCGGCGTCCTCCCGGCGGGCAAGGTGGAGGAAATCCAGCGCCTCCAGGCCGAGGGCCGGATCGTCGCCATGGCCGGCGACGGAATCAACGATGCTCCCGCTCTTGCCCAGGCCCAGGTCGGAATCGCCATGGGGACGGGCACGGACGTGGCGATCGAGAGCGCAGCCGTGACCCTCGTGGGCGGGGACCTGCAGGGCATCGTCCGGGCACGTCGACTCAGCCAGGCCACGATGCGCAACATCCGGCAGAACCTGTTCTTCGCCTTCATCTACAACGCGCTCGGGGTCCCGCTCGCTGCCGGCGTGCTCTATCCGTGGTTCGGCTTGCTGCTCAGCCCCATGATCGCAGCGGCGGCGATGAGCCTCAGTTCGGTCTCCGTCATCGCCAACGCGCTCCGGCTGCGCGCAGCGGACATCGGTGCAAGGAAGTCGACGCCTTAGCGCCTCTCCGCCAGCAGTCGCTCGATCGCATCCGCCGCGGCGCCTGCGCCGTTCTCGGCGCGAACCTCGACTCCGATCGCCGCACCCCGCTCCGCGAACGCGGGCTCGCCGAGCACGCGCCCGAGCGCCATGGTGAGCGTGCTCTCGTTGCATCGGTCGCGGGGGATCCTGACACCCCAACCCCCACGCGCGGTTCGCGCCGCGTGATCGGCCTGGTCGTGCGCGAACGGCACGACGACCGTCGGGCGCCCGGAGCGCATCGCCTGGCCGGTCGTCCCGGCGCCGCCCTGGTGGACGATCGCGGCCGCGCGCGGCATCAACTCCGAGTACGGCGCGTACGGAAACACCGCGACACCGGCCGGCAGCGGATCGGGCAGGCGCTGCGCGACCTCGCGCCCGACCAGCAACACGGCGCGCCGCCCCA
>JBKJNH010000207.1:0-3589 GCA_046596055.1 Candidatus Eiseniibacteriota bacterium | reverse complement strand
CGCCAGGTCGCCCTCGGGGCTGCCGAGAACGGCGTACGCGTCGCGCGCCGCCAGCGCGACGCCGAGCGCCTGCGGATCGGCCAGGCCGACATCCTCGACGGCGAAGCGGATCGTGCGCCGCGCGACGTACAGCGGATCCTCGCCGCCGTCGATCATGCGGGCCAGCCAGTACAGCGCGCCGTCGGGATCGCTGCCGCGCATCGCCTTGTGATACGCCGAGATCTGGTTGAAGTGCTCCTCGCCACCCTTGTCGTAGCGGGCGAAGCGGCGCTGCAGCGCGTCCTTCGCCACCTCGCGCGTGATCCGTCCCCCATCGGGCACCGCCTCGGCCGCCGCCTCGAGCACGGTGAGCGCGCGGCGTGCGTCCCCGTCGGCCTCGCGGGCGAACAGCGCGAGCGCGTCGTCGTCGATCCCGAGGCGGCGGGCGCCGAGGCCGCGCTCGGCGTCGGCGAGCGCGCGCCTGACAAGCGCGGCGAGATCCTCCTCGGACAGCGGCTCGAGCACGAACACGCGAACGCGCGACAGGAGTGCACCGACCACCTCGAACGACGGGTTCTCGGTGGTCGCGCCGACCAGCGTGACCGTGCCGCGCTCGACGTGCGGCAGGAACGCGTCCTGCTGGGCCTTGTTGAGGCGATGGATCTCGTCGACGAACAGGATGGTGCCGCGACCGGCCTTCCGTCGCGTCTCGGCCTCGGCGGTGATCTCGCGCAGGCGCGGGATGCCGTCGGCGACGCCGCTGAACGAGACGAACTCGTGCTTCGCGTGCCGGGCGATCAGGCGGGCGAGCGTCGTCTTTCCGACGCCGGGCGGGCCCCAGAACACCAGCGAGCCGGGCGCACCGCGCTCGATCGCCTCGCGCAGCGGGCGACCGACGGCCACCACCTGCGCCTGGCCCACGAACTCGTCGAGCGAGCGCGGGCGCATGCGCTCGGCGAGCGGCGGGAGCAGGTCGGCGGAGCCGAAGAGGTCCATGGCGGGCCGGCGGAGATCAGGCCGAGGTGCGGCCGCGCGCGGCCAGCGCGGCCTTCAGGCGCTCGAGCGCGTCTTCGACCGTGAGCGGGCGACCGAGCGGGATCCCCTCCTCCTCGAGCCGCTGGAACAGCTCGACGATCTGCGGCGGCTCGACGTTCGAGGCCTTGAGCCGCGCCGCGTCGGCGAAGATCTCCTCGGGGGCGCCGCGGGCGATGATCTCGCCGCCGGTGACGAGCACGTAGACGACGTCGGCCAGGTCGCCGACGACATGCACGTCGTGCGTCGCCGTGATCATCGTCATCCCCTGGGCGTGCAGCCGCTCGAGCAGCGCCGCCAGGTCGCTCTTCGAGCGCGGATCGAGGCCTTCGAAGGGTTCGTCCATGATCAGGAGCTCGGGCTTGAGCACCAGCGCGCCGGCCAGCGCGACCTTGCGCTTCTCGCCACCCGACAACCCGTGGCAGACCTTGTGCCGCAGGTGGGTGATCCCCACTTCCTCGAGCACCGCGTCGACCATGCGGTCGACCTCGGCCGCGGCGTAACCGTAATTGCGCGGCGAGAACGACACGTCGTCCCACACGGTCGGGGCAAGGATCTGCTCGTCGACGTTCTGCAGCACGACGCCGACGCGCTCGCGGATCTTGTTGAAGCCGGTCGCCGGGTTGACGCCGAAGACGGTGACCTGGCCCTCGTGCGGCGCGAGCAGGCCGAGGATGTGGTACAGCAGCGTCGACTTACCGCAGCCGTTGGGGCCGAGAATGGCGACACGCTCGCCCTTCTTGACCACGAAATCGAGGCCACACAGGTGGACCTGCGTGCGGTCGGCATAGACGTGCCGCACGCACGACACGTAGACGGCCGTCTCGTCGGGCACGTTGGTCCGCGGTTCGCTCACGACGCTCCTCCCCGCGCGATCGCGCACAGGACCACGGCGATGCCCAGCGCCAGCGGCACCAGATCGATGGGCGTGAAGTGGGCCCAGTGTCGGCAGCCGCAGACGCGACCGGAGTGACCGCGGATCTGCATCACGGCGTACAGTCGCTGGCTCCGATCGTACGAATGGAGGACGAGCTGGCCCAGGCCGTCGCCGACGTGGCGCAGGTCGCGCGGCAAGCCGTTGCCCGCGAGTCCCCCGCGCAGGCGCAGCGCGGTCCAGGTCCGCTCGGCGCGGTGCAGCAGGCCGAAGAATGCGCGGTAGGTGAGGAACAGTCCATCCCCCAGCAGTCTCGGGGTGACGCGGGCGATGGGCGCGAACAGGTCGGGGTATGGCGTCGTCGCAACCAGCAGCACCGCGGCCAGGCTGCCGGTCAGCGATCGCAGGATCAGCACGGTCGGGGTCTCCCACGTGCCGTCCCAGCGCGACAGCACGTACAGGCTCGAGAACAGCAACGGATAGAGCGCAAGCAGCAGCGCGGGCCCCACCGGAATGCGCGCGGTCGCGAGGCACAGGAGCAACAGGGTCGCGACCCCGGCCAGTAGAGCCGGGTCGTGCACGGTCACGACGGCGAACAGCACGCCGGCGACGAACGCCATCTTCGACAGCGCCGAGGCACGGTGCCACGGCGAGCGTCCGGTGGCGGCCCAGGTGTCGACCAGCGCGACGTCCGAACTCATGGCAGGAGCTCCGGCCGAACGCGGGCCAGGAAGCCGATCACGCTGGCCGAGACGATCGCCTCGACGGCGAGTCCCAGCACCCAGAACGGGGAGGCGAACGCGAGGAAGCGCGAGGTGGCGGACACGCCATCGCCATGCCCGGCGGCCCCGGCGTGCTCGACGTGGGCCACGTGTTCGAGGGGCGCATTCCCCGCGAGCGCCAGCACCACCCACAGCGCCAGCACGCTGGCCACACCGGCCACCACCGAGGCGACCGCGGCGGCCGTCCCGGGGACGAGCCGCGCACGCGCCAGTCGATAGAGCGGCTGCGCCGCCATGGTCGCCGCGCCCAGCACGAGAGCGTTCAGGCCCAGCACGGTGATTCCGCCGTGCCCGAGAAGCGCGAGGATCGCGTTGACGACGACCGCCGCGAGGAAGCCGAGCCCCGGACCCAGGAGGATACCCACCACCGGCGCGAAGCTCAGGTGACCCATCGGCCCCAACGGCACGGCCATCGCCGCGAGCATGAGCGCCGCCAGCGATCCGAGCAGGGTGAGTCGGTCCGCCCGATCGTGGCGATGCCGATAGCAGACGATCGCGACGAGGCCGGCCATGAGGAGGAGCCCCGTCGCCCACAGGAACACGGGCAGGACGCCGTCGGCGATGTGCAGGTGGGTCATGGACGGCTCCTTTCACTCCAGCGGTTCGTAGGCCAGGCACCACGCTTCGACGTCGAGCACGCCCACCGCACGCAGCGCGACGATCGCGGCGAGCGCCGTCGCACCGGTGGTCACCACGTCATCGACGACCGCCACGCTGCGCCCGGCGAGATCCACCGTGGCGATCGCGCGAAACGCGCCCACGACGTTGGCCCCGCGACCCGCGGCGTCGAGCTTCGCCTGCTGCCGCGTCGCGCGCGTGCGTTCGAGCGCCCGCACGAGTGGGGCTCCGGTGCGTTCGGCGAACGCGCGGGCCAGCGCCTCGGCCTGGTCGTAGCCGCGCTCGCGGCGCCGCACGCGGTGCA